>CAYSIK010000137.1:4056-5337 GCA_964431045.1 uncultured Flavobacteriaceae bacterium | reverse complement strand
TTAATCCCTGCTTTGCAGTTTTGCCAGCAGACGCAGAATTTCGAGGTACAACCAAACGATGGTAACCATCAAACCAAAGGCACAGAACCATTCCATATACTTTGGAAAGCCCGATTTGCTGCCCTCTTCGATCATATTGAAATCCAGAATAAGATTGAAAGCAGCAATACCTGCAATGAGAGCAGAAACCCCTATTGAAAGCCAGCCATTACCCTCATAAAATGAAGATACACCAAAAATTCCGGTTACCATATTAATTAAATAAAAGACGCCTACACCAATGGTTGCAAATACAATAATCTTGGTAAACATTGGAGTTGCCCTGAGCAATCCGGTTTTGTAGGCCAGCAACATGGCTGCAAAAATAACCAAAGTAACAAAAACCGCCTGAACTACAATACCTGGATAAATATGATGAAACACCATCGAAATCAGCCCCAAGAAAACACCTTCAACGGCAGCATAAAGTGGCGCTATAACGGGCGCCCAGCTCTTTTTAAACACAATTACCAGACTCAGCACGAATCCCAGAATAGCACTGCCAATCATCCAGCCTGTCAACCCTTGGGCAGTTTCGGGATTGCCACCCATTTTCCACCATATCCAGGCGGCGGGAACCAGCAGGGTAATAAACAGAAGAATGGATTTGTTAATGGTGCCTTTCATGGTCATAACATCGCCGCTGTATACTCCGGCGGTAGCCTGACGTGTTTTTTCAAAGGTCTTTTCTGACAAAATAGGATTTGACATAGTTTTTATCTCTTTAAGTTGTAACTACGAATATAGGGAATTAGCGCATCAAATGCAAGGTACCCTTGGTTGAATACACCTTATCACGGAAATCCGTGTATTCACACACATAGATGTAAACTCCCGACGGACAAGGCTTTCTGAGATAATTCCCGTCCCATCCGATTTCGGAATTTACAGTTGTGAACAATTTTTCACCCCAGCGACTATAGATGGTGAATTTATAAGTTTTCATTCCACCTGCGGCAGGTAAAAATTTCTCATTGATTCCATTGGCATCCGGACTAAATGCATTGGGTATGAATATTACCGGCTCGTAGAAAACCCGAATATCATTGCTCCATGACTCCCGCTTCAGCGGGCCATTTTCTATGGCTTTTATTCTGAAATACTGTCCATAGTGGTCTTTGCCGTTATCAAAAGAAGCAGATTGTGGAGCAAAATAGGTATTGTATAGCGTGTAGCCTGATTTATTTTCCAGTAACCTATACAATTCATAGCGCTCCACCCCATTGGGCCAGCCCAGGTAAT
>CAYSIK010000137.1:0-4046 GCA_964431045.1 uncultured Flavobacteriaceae bacterium | reverse complement strand
GTAATCCGTAAAGTTAAGCGACATGCTGAAAGGGCCTGATTTCTTGCCCTTCAGTAAAATATCTGTATTTGAATTGCTGTATAAGCTATCGCCGCACAAATTCACAATTACCGCGCGGTATTCATAACTCAGGCTGTCGGGCAGGGCCGTTTTATCCTCAAATACAGAATCTTTAGGATTGGCAGTTCCCACATTGCCAAAAGCCGCTCCTCCCCTTACCCTGCGCTGTATGGTGATAACATTGTTGTATCTTGGTGCATTAAGCAGTGTGTAATAAACCAGCACGGGCTTGTCTTCGCCGGGTGGCGGATTTACCGTTACCAGTCTGCTGAACACACCAGGGTTGTCGATAAATACATTGCGGCTGATTGTATCCCCCACACACCCAAAACTGCTGGTTTCGAAAACCCAAACCCGGTTGTTTTGCTGACCGCTCCAGTCTATACGCACTGTCGCATCGGCTATGTTGGGTGCAGGATTGAATGTTCCGCCTGTGTTGCCCCAATTGTAATTGCTGCCGGCAAACCCGTTAACAGAATAATTGTAACCCGTTAACTTCGGAAAACATATGACGTCATTTCCGGAAATGGCAGATGTTCTGGGTCTGGGGTGAATAATTAGCTGTGTGTCAATCCAGGGCCCAACGCATCCATAAGGGCTGGTTTCCCGAACCCTTACAGTGAATGTTCCGAAGGTATCACCGAAGAAGGTAATGCGGTTGCTTCCCTGGCCGGTAAATGTGAGGCCATTCAATTCCCATTCGTAGGTAGAACCTGTATATCCGGCCATAGAAAACTGCACCTGATCGCGGGTCTGGCAAAAATCAAAATTGCCATTTATGGGTATCGTGTTTGGGTATGGCCACAAATTCACTATTCTGGCCCTTACAGGCGATAAACAGGGTAAACCGGAAATCGAATCATAGGCGGTGGCCTGCACCCCAACAGATCCTACACCTGTGGCACCCCAGTCTACGGTTATACTTGCCGTATTCTGGCCTGTAACGATGGTGCCGCCTGTAACTATCCAGTTATATTTTTCACCGTTTACAGGCAATATACTGTATGTTTTTCCTTTGGTAAAAGCACAGAAACTGGTATCGCCTTTGGGTAACTGGCCTGCCAAAGCATGGTTTTTCACCACCCTTACTTTCACTGTATCGCCTACACAACCAAACTTGTTTACCTCCTGCACCTTCACAAATCCAATGCCCATATCACCCCAGTTCACACGAATAACAGGACTCATACCTCCTGATGATTGTGTTCCGCCTGTAATATTCCACTGATATACCGAACCCGGAGTCGGTGGAACTACCCGATATTCGATGTTTCGATTATTGGGACACACTGAAGTTGGGCCTGTGAGTGGCGGGGTATTTGGAAACGACACAAAAACAAAATGGGTATCGGGTAAACTGCGGCAGCCCTGCGCATTCGAAAGCGTAAGTGAAACCCAGCCACGCCCCTGTGTATTCCAGCGAACATTCAGCGCAGGCTGATCTGAATTTCCTAAAATGTTGCCTCCGGAAACCGTCCACTGGTAGGTTATTCCCGAGCCAACAGAGACATTAAACACAGAAGTGCTGTTGAGACAAACGGTATCGTTACCTGTTATATCCGGTTTTGCGGGAGCTGCAGCCAGAGATATGTTCAATATTCTCGGCCCTACCTTGCAACCATATCGGCTAATGATATACAACTCCAGTTTACCGGTAGTACCTGAGCCCCAGTCAACCAAAACTGAATTGAGGGTAGAATCACCTTGAACAGTTCCGCCTGTAACCCGCCACAGGTAGGTATTTCCCGGTCCGGGCGAACTTGCGCTATACCTGACTCCTTTTGCATTCTGACAAACCTGAACCGGCCCTGTAGGTAATTCTGTTGGATTGAACGGCCTCACATAAATAAGCACGTTTTCATTGATGAATTTTGAGGGGCATCCATTGTCATAAGTTTCAAAGGTTACCCGATAAGGTTCTGTGCGGGCATGGTTACAATCGGTTTTCCAGCAAAATTTTGCAGTGGTGGTTTTCACCCCCGATGCGGGTGCAGGTGTAATGGTAGCCTTGGTGCCCGTGAATCCGTTTGAACCGGTAAAAATATCGCCGTAAGCCTTTAGGGTCACCACATCACGAATATCATCGTCGGTGGCAGTAACATCCTTGCAAATCTGCTCTCCTGCTTCCACAAACCAGGTTTTGCTGCCACCTTCATAACCCAGTCTGGGTTTATTGTTGGGCTTGCAGTTAATCACCAGAATTTGTAAATCCTGACGAATGGTGGATATGGGAATACCGTTTCTCCATTCTGTAACCTCTATGGCAACGGCAAATCGGCCGGTGGAACGGGACAAATAGGTAGTAAGACCATTGAATGCGTCAATCTGTGCGATACCGCCGCTTCCGAAGGGTGCTGTTGCGCTAAAACCGGATTTGTATTCAACTGTCTGAAATGAAGTCATAATGGAAGGACAGTTATCAAAAATGGGCGTTGTTCCGGATGCTCCCTGCCATGGGGTTACAAAGCGGTATGAAAGCGAATCACCGTCAGGATCAATCGTCCGGTTTCGGATGGTAGTGGTATCGTTTACACACATAAACGGGATGGGCATATCCTGAAATACCGGTGAGCTGTTTTTAAGGGTTGACGCCGGAATAAAACCATAATAGGTTTGGCCCTGATAAGGCGTTCCGGAGTTATCGTCACGAAGGTTGTTTTGGGTATTTCGGCAACAACGCTCCCATTTCAAATGATAGCCTGTGCTGTTGTTGGGCAGGGTAACCGTGGTTTCATAAATACCCTGATCCAGACAAGCGCTCTTCACCTCAGGGCATGTGGTATTCCCAACAGGATCTACTTTCTGCGATCGAACCAGATTGATGGTTTTATTATCAAAGTAAGATCGGTTAGAGTTATAAATGCAAAGGGTAATTTGTTTGTCGAATGGCACTTCGTTATCGGTATTGTCATTGATGCAATCCCTGTATACATAGAGGGTAACTCGATATTGAGAACTGCTGCCATTGGTTCCGATAAAACGATAGGTAAGGTAACCTCCCACAAGGTGCGTGGCCGCAAGCTGGTTGGCTGAAAACAGCATCAGCATAACAATCCATATTCTAAGCAACAACCTCACCTTTTACCTTCTATACAAATATAGACAAGAATTGTGCCTCTTTTGTTGTGTGTAAATCATAGAAAAAGACAATACCTTATTTTTGCGGTATGTTTTACAAACCGGACTGTCTTCATTTCCTTGGCCACATCCCCTGCAAACCCCATAAAACCTCGGGTTACCACTGTTCTGATTGTCCGGCATACACCCAAATTGAGAAGCGTATTCTCATCATAAAACTGGGTGCCATTGGCGATGTAATTCGCACTACACCGCTGATTACCCGCTACAAAGCACTGTATCCGAATGCCAAATTTACCTGGATAACCCTCTCCCCTGACATTTTGCCTGCCGGCGAAATTCACGAGATTCTGAGACTGAATACTGAAGCTGTACTGCAGGTTCAGCACACGGACTGGGACATTGCCATCAACCTGGACAAAGAAAAAGAAGCAGGTGCATTGCTAAAATCGGTGAATGCCGAGGAGAAATTTGGTTACATACTTAAAGACGGAGCCATACAACCGGTGAATGAACTGGCCAACCACAAGTTTGAAACCGGTCTGTTTGACGATGTGAGCAAAGCCAACACCAAAAACTACTGCACCGAAATATTTGAATTGTGTGGCATGGAATATGGCGGTGAGCCCTATTTGCTGGACAACCACGCTGATAAAGGATTTGTTTGGAACCTTGACCGAAGCAAACCGATAATAGGTTTAAACACAGGCTGTGGTGACCGCTGGACCACCCGGTTGTGGAGCATTGAAAAATGGGTGGAACTGGCAAAAGATCTTCAAAACAAAGGCCACCATGTTTTGCTGCTGGGCGGAGCGCAGGAGCATGAGCGCAATTTGCAGATTCAGCAAGGTTCGGGTGCCACATACCTCGGTCATTTTTCACTAAAGCAATTCATCAACCTTATAGAC
>CAYSIK010000136.1:0-5413 GCA_964431045.1 uncultured Flavobacteriaceae bacterium | reverse complement strand
AACTCTTGCAGCAGTTTTCTCTTGTCATGATTGTGAAACGTATCGACAATCTCGTCTGCCACACGCACAAATCCATAAATGGCAAAAACTGCCCAACGGTATTCCTTAGACAATAAGCGGATGCCCAGTGAAAAACTGGTACTGTAATTCAGGGCTACACGCCTGCTGATATCGGAAGATGTTTTATCAAACAGCTGGATGCTCATGGGTTATTTTTTCAGTTATTAATTTGGAACCGATTACTACGATAGGCAGGCCTGTACCCGGATGGGTGCTGGCTCCTACATAGTAAACATTGTTTAACTTCTCGTCTTTATTGGCCGGGCGGAAAGCACCAATCTGGTTCATCCCGTGTGCCAGCCCAAGTCCGCTTCCGCGGTACAATGAGAACATCTGTTCCCACTCCAAAGGTGTATATATGGTGCGGCTAATGGTGTTGGCCTGAATGTCGAAACCAACCCTTTTCCCAAGGTCCTGAATGATGTCATCTGCGAGTTTATCGGCATCGTGCCAGTCGGGTTTCACACGGCGGTCGGGAACCGGGCAAAGGATAAACAGGTTTTCACATCCGTCCGGAGCGCACTCAGGATTGCTTTTGCTGGCCACATTCACATAGTAATAGGGTTTATCGGGAGCCACGGTGCTTCGGAAAATCGTATCGGCATACTGCCTGAAATTATTGCCCAGGAAATAGTTGTGGTGGGCGATTCCGTCCATTTTGCCTTTCACGCCGAGGTAAATAGTGAACGGTGCCAGGGTCCAGTCCATTTTATCCAGTTTCTTTTCTGTAAAACCGGGTCTGCTGAGGAATTTACCCCGGAAAGAAGCGGCATCGGCATTGATTACAAACAAATCGGCATTCCATACTTTGCCATTCTGATCGGTTACGGAAACCATTTTGCCGCCTTGTTCCTGAACCGAAACCACGCGGGTATTGCAATGAATTTTCACGCCTTTCTTTTCCAGCATGGCAATGATACCCTCCGCAATTTTGTACATTCCGCCTTTCACATTCCAGTAGCCGTCGTGTTTTAGCTCTGTATAATTCAGCAGATTGTATACGGATGGGGTATTGAAAGGTGTTGCACCTAAGAAGAACGCCACCAGCGAGAAAATGATTTTTACATCCTCACTTTCAAAATGGCGCTCCAGCTCTGCCCAGAAGCTTCTGAACATTTTGGGGAGGTGTTTTTTAGGAACGGTTGCCATACTGAGCAGAAAGGACAACATTCCATTGAAGTTTTTCTTTACGATGCGGTATTCCGTATCGTGGAATACCTCTCCTGCCCTTTTCAGGTACTTTTCGGCTTTGCGCTCAAAGTCAGGCTCGATGGCACTGAATTCCTGGGCCAGTTTTTCTAAATCCTTGAATATGCGGTAAACCTTGTCTCTGCCTTCAATATTAACCGTGTAGAGCGGGTTCAGCTCATTCAGTTCAAACGGCATGGGCTCACCAATGCTCTCGAAAAGCTCACGAAACTCATAGCTCATGCTGAAAAAGGACGGACCTATATCAAACGTAAAACCATCCTTTTGCAAAATATTGAGTCTGCCGCCCGCACGTTCATGCTGTTCCAGCATTTCTACCTCATATCCGGCATAGGCCAGACGCAGGGCTGTACTCAAACCGCCCAGGCCGGCTCCGGCAATCACCACTTTCTTAGCCACGGAACCTCCTGACATACTTGGGAAGCACAAACAGGAAACCAAATGCTTCGGCCCCTTTTTTGGTATGAACGGCATGATGTAAATGGTGGGTCATGCGCATGGCCCTGAAATATGGGTTTTGGGTGCGTGTAAGCCATTTTAAGCGCTGATGCACAAAAACATCGTGCACCAGAAAATAGGCAAGTCCGTATAGCGCTATACCTATACCGGCTGAAAAACGCCAGTCCATTTCGGCGCTGCCGTATACGATCAAAAGGCAGGAAGGAATAGCAAAAACAAAACCGTAAAGATCGTTTAACTCCAATTTCCCTTTACGGGGCTCGTGATGGCTCTGGTGCCATACCCAGCCAAAACCGTGCATGATGTACTTGTGGGTGAACCATGCTACGCCTTCCATCAGAATGAAAAAAAACAAGGTAATAAGTGTGTGCGAGAGAATACTCATTGAATAGATAACACCGTTTTGTTTAAAAGGTTTGCAAAATCAGCCAACAAATATTAAACAAAATAATGAATATTTTTGAAATTTTTCGAAATAAATGATACAAATCACCCTATCACCCACTTACGTTGATAAATAATGCTCCGTCCTAAGCCCGGTTGTACCCTAAATTGCGGCTCATGCTGAAACGGCATATTTCATTAAAATCGTTAAACACCTTTGGTTTTGATGTGGAAGCATCATTATTCATGTCTGTTGCAGACAGGGAAATTTTGCAACAAATATGGAAAACAAACCTGCTGAGCCTGAATAGTCCTTTGATTCTTGGCGGGGGTAGCAATATCCTTTTCAAAGACAATTATCCGGGGCTGGTATTGCAAAACCTGATAGCAGGAATGCAGGTGGTGAAGGAAACGGAAGACCATGTGTGGCTGCGATGCGGTGGCGGCGAAGTATGGCACAATGTGGTTATGTATACCATTCAGCACAACTGGGGCGGACTGGAAAATATGAGTCTGATACCCGGAACCATCGGCGCTTCACCGATTCAAAACATTGGCGCCTACGGAGCAGAACTTAAGGATGTGTTTGAAAATCTGGAAGCTTTTGATATGTGGTATGGAAAAATGGTTACCCTGAGTGCGGAAGAATGCGCATTTGGTTACCGTGACAGCCTTTTCAAACAGGCCGGAAAAGGCCGCTATTTCATCACGCATGTCACACTGCGGTTAAATAAAAATCCGAATGTAAATGTAAAATATGGTGATATAGCCGCAACACTTGAGGAATGGGGAATTTCCAAACCCGGTATCGCCGATGTGAGCCGGGCTGTAATTCATATCCGACGAAGCAAATTACCGGACCCTGCCGAACTGGGCAATTGTGGCAGCTTCTTTAAAAATCCGGTGGTGAGCAGAGAAACGGCCGATGCCCTTTGTGCCACACACCCTGATGCCAAACGATTTGATCAGCCTGACGGAACCGCCAAACTTGCGGCAGGATGGCTCATTGAAAAAGCCGGCTGGAAAGGCTTTAGGCGCGGTGATGCGGGGGTGCACGAAAAACAGGCATTGGTAATCGTAAATTATGGAAATGCTACCGGTGCAGATGTGCTTTCACTGGCCCGGGAAATTGTTGAAGATGTAGAATCAAAATTCCACGTCAAACTGGAAATGGAGGTAAATACCCGATGATTTTTTCCAATTTTGGCTTAATTTGCGTAAAGTTCATGAAAAAAATCATTTTTGGTCTGACGTTACTGGCATTGGCAAATCCCGCTTCTGCACAGGCGTTTGAAACCATTCGAAACCATAAAACGCCCCTCTTTCAAGTGTTTGACCCATCCCTTGCCGCCGACCAGTGGCTGAACGTGGTTAAAGAAGAACACGAAATGCCCTTGCCATCGGGCATGAAAGAATCGCTGCGAAGATCCGTAGACAATGGACGCAGCCGTTTTAACCAGCGAAATATAAACCGCAGGGGAAACTACACAGGCGAACCCACGCCTCCGGCTTCCATTGCTCCCAACGACACCAAAGGATGGGACGGCACTTCAGGTTCCGGCACACCCAATGACAACCACATTGCCGTGAGCAACAGCGGCATGGTTATCAGCGTGCTGAATACCGTTATCCGGGTTTACGATGATCAGGGCAACTGGAAAAAACAATGGGGCCTGATTCAGTTTGCCAACCAGCAAAAAAAGATTGATGTCTTCCCCACCATGGACAGGGTTTACGACCCCCGTGTTCTTTATGATCCCATCGCAGACCGATTTATCATTTTGTTTATGCACGGTGTTACCGACACGCGTAGTTTTATTGTAGTAGCCTTCAGCCAAACCAACGACCCTCTTCAGGGCTGGAACGTTTACAAAGTCCCGGGAAAACCCACCAATGACCTAATCTGGAGCGATTATCCCATTGTTTCGCAGAACAGCCATGATATGTTCTTCACGGTAAACCTCATTGGCAACGGTGCATCATGGGAAGAAGGCTTCACCGAAGCCATTATCTGGCAATTGAACAAAGCAGACGGATTTAAAGGCGATACCCTGAGAAAGGATTTTTACTCCAACATAAAATATCAGGGCAAATCGCTGAGAAGTATTTGTGCCATACAAAATGGCCCTATGCCGGAGGGTACGGACAATTATTTTATCAGTGTGAAACCGATAGACAAGATTAATGATACGGCATTTTTACTCCACATCAACAACACCCAGCAAAGCGGACAGGCTGAGCTGAGTATGAAAGTGCTGGTATCGCCGATGAAATATGGATTTCCACCCAGTGCGCTGCAGCCTGACACATCCTACAAACTGAGGACCAACGATTGTCGTGTTTTGAGCGCCGTCCGCATCGGCAATCAGATTCAGTACCTGCAAAACACCATGAATTTCAGCACCATGCAGGCACACCTAACCCACAATACGATATTTCACATCGATAAAAATCCTGTGATACAGGCAGGCATGATTATAGACGACTCACTGGACATGGGCTATCCTGCCATTGCAGCTGCCGGTAAAAACAGTGATGATCCAAGTACCGTAATTACTTATGTTTACAGCAGCCCATGGCACTTTCCGGGAACAGGTGTAGTTTACCGCAACCGCCTTGGCGAATACAGCAAAAAGGTGAAACTGGTGCAGGGAAAAAGCCTGATTTATTACTCTTTCATTCCCAAAGGAGAACAACGCTGGGGAGATTATGAAGGAATACAAGCCAAATACAATGAACCCGGTGTATTTTACACGGTAGGATCTTATGGTAAAAACAACAGTATGTTTGCCTGGATTTCCCGCATAACACTGTCGGATCCATTGCTGAATGCGCCTATTTCAGATGTGCGGATTTTCCCCATACCTGCCAATCAGAACCTGTTTATTGAAGTAAAAGTTGATAAACCCGCTGTGTATAAAGCCAACTTAATCAACATGCTGGGGCAAAGCGTAAAAAGTGGGTTGAATATTTCACTCAGTGAAGGCATTCACAAGCTGAAAATAGATGCAGGTCTGATTTCTGCGGGAACCTATGAACTGCAGCTAACAGCTGATGATATGGTGGTTCGCAGCCAAAAAATCATCATACAGTGAGCAGCGAACCCAGGCCACCGGGCGAAATCATGCTCATCAACAAGCCTTATGGCTGGACATCCTTTCAGGTTGTTAAAAAAATAAAGTGGGTTACCCGTGCAAAGCGTGTGGGACATGCGGGCACACTGGATCCTTTGGCTACCGGGCTTTTATTGGTTTGCACGGAAGGCAGCACGCGAAAAATCCAGGAACTTCAGGATCAGGAA
>CAYSIK010000135.1:0-5554 GCA_964431045.1 uncultured Flavobacteriaceae bacterium | reverse complement strand
TGCAGGTCCATTTCCTGCTGCCCCGGAATCAGGAAACCCAGGGGCGCCTTGGTTGCAGGCATGCTGTGGTAGCGCTCAGTCTCGCACAGTTCGATGAGGGTATTGAGGCGAGTGTCCTCAAGTCCCAGGAGTTTTTCCGCATTGAAACGGCGCACCACATTGGTGATTTCGCCCGGTGTGAATGCGTAGTGTTTCGCGAGGTATTCTGCCTCGGTTTTGCGCAACCCTTTGATATGGTTCTTCCAGATGGCCGCCATGGCTTCGATACCCGGTGCATCAAAAAACAGTTTCATGGTCCATCTGCGCTCAAATGCGGGGTCCATATTTTGGGTGAGGTTGGTTGTGCCAATGAGGATGCCACCGAAGGTCTCCATTTCCTCGAGAACCAGGTTCTGAAGGCCGTTTTGCATCTGGTCCACACTGCGGGTGGCATTCAGGCGTTTGCCAATGATTTGGTCGCACTCGTTGAGAAACAGGATGGGCTTCACTTCCAGGCGATCCCACATCTTTCGGTAGTCGGAGAAAATCCGCTTGAGGTTTGCTTCTGAATCTCCCACCCATTTGCTCATGAAATCGGTGACCTGAATTTTCATGACAGGACGTCCTGTGAGGCGCGCCAGTTGCAGGGCGAATTCGGTTTTGCCGCAACCCGGACCACCGTGAAACAACATTGTGATGCCCTTCATACGCTCATTTCTGGACAGTCCTTGCTGGTATTCGCGAAATCCTTTTACGCTCAGTAGTTTGGCAATGCGCTCGGTTTTGCGCTGCAGTGCAGGACTGAAATGCAACTGAACCTTGTGCACCTCCTCGGGCTGTATGAGTGGAGTTCTCACAGACGCCATTTTCCTGCGGATCATTTTCAGGATGGCGGGGTCCAGTTCACCCAGAAACAGGTCGAAACCGGCCTCTGTGAGTTGTAAGTCGGGGTTGAACTCCATGATGTTGGAACCGGTAACCTCAACCAGGCCTTTTTGAATGGGCAGCCATTCTCCATCCAGGATTTCCTGGCGCAGGCGCTGTATGTCCGCGCGGTTTACATGGATATAATTGTCCAGATAAACAAAGTTGAAAGGCTCATTTTCAATGGCTGCGCGGGTGCAGATAGCCAGAAGGGTAAATTCCTCTTCAGGTCCGCCAAACATCATTTTATCTTCAATGAATTTCACCACAGAAAGATCACGGTTGTGGCGTTTCGCCAATTCCAGATATTCACTGAACTGCCTTGGCAGCAAATGGTCACGGTCCAGGATACGGCGATTTACAAACTGCAACATGGCATCCAGGCCCTGAGGTGCAGAACCCTTGAAGCCATTGGTGTCATCTTCATCAATGGCACGCTCGGTTTCATGACTCAGTGAATAGGCGGCACTTCCGGTCTCACGGTCCCGGTGAAGATCGATGATGCCTGAGGTGCTCATGCGTTTCAGTACGTTGCGCGCGCGCACACCATTCGCTTCAAAATGAAACTGCAGTATGTTTTTGTAAATCCTGTCATCTACCTGCAGCAAAGTTTCTCCATGCACATAGGTAACTGCAAGCACAGCTACCTCATCGGCAGAGAGACAGATTTCTCCCGTCAGACCGGTAAGGTTGGGCATTGCGCTCCACAAACTGCCAACCATACAGGTGGCCTGAAGTTCACTGTACGCCGCGCGCAAGGCACGATCGATTTTGTAAGGCTTCGAAGAGGGTTTATTATTCATGATGTTTTATTTTTTCGGTTTTTGGGCACAAAAGGAGGGGCGCCACTTTTGTGGATGTTTTATCTTTAGCTTTAAGTTGTAAAAGGGATGAATAACAAATATACAACGCAAACGCTTAATATCCAAATTTTATTGCATCTTTTTTTGTGTTTTTATATCCGCCAAAGCAATGCAAAAAGGGTTAAAAAAATTTTGCCTAAAAATTTGTTTATTTAGTAACTTTCACTTATATTAATGCGTGATGCGTGCGCGCGCGTTCCTTATATTATGGTAGATAAGAAATTAATATAAAACAAAGTAATTCAATTGATTGTAGTCTTATCTTTTGCCTGTGATTCAATAAAAACAGGCATTTCAAACTCTGCTGAATGAGGAAAACCACGCCGGCACTAATTATTCAATATTATCTTTCTGAATTTGCCATGCGTTTATGCATATTCACCTATTCTTTTTGGTATCTGTTTTTTACGTAAACATTAGCAAATCCAGCCGTCTTTTGCCCAAAACCAATTTTTGGCATACATTTGGAATAACGTTTAACCGCATGAGAAATTTTGTTGTCGGACTGATTTTGTCAATCCCTGCCAGCCTTTGGGCAACCAAAGACAGCAGCTTGCGTTACGCCAATGCCATTTATGAGAAAGACATACGGACGGTAAAAATGGAAAACAGTGCCTCCGGATTTCCCTTTCCCGTGGTGCAAATGGGAGAAACCGGCTCGCTGACACTGGAATTTGACCAGCTTACCGATGAACGGGATTACTACCAGTATACCCTCATTCATTGCGATGCCCTTTGGAACCCCAGCAACCTGCAGAAAAACCAGTATCTAAACGGACAGGGATTTGAAAACATTGAATCCGTAAACTTTAGCAATGGCACCCTGATGAAGTTTGTTCACTACGATGTCTCTGTGCCTGCAGCCAATACCACACCGCGCCTTTCCGGTAATTACCTGTTGGTGGTTTACCGCAACTACGATGAAAAGGATATTGTGATCTCCCGGCGCCTAATGGTGCTGGATATGAAAGGCCGGGTAGACCTTACCGTCATTCAAAGTTCGCAGGTGGAGCTGCGGCCTACCCATCAGCAAGTGAATTTTAATTTCGTGCTCACCGACAATTACTTCATGCCCAAACCCTATCAGGACCTAAAGGCCGTTATACTGCGTAATGGTGAGTGGATTACGACCAACAGCAGCCTGGTTCCCCAGTTTATAACGGGCAACAGCTTTAATTATCAATACCAGACCGGCAATCAGTTTGAAGGCCTCAACGAGTTCCGGTTTTTTGATATCCGCAGCTTCCGCCAAAGTACGGCGGGCGTAAAGCAGCGTTTCAATGTGGCCAACCAGAAACATATTGTGCTTATTACAGACCAGACACGCCGATTTGATCGCTATTTCAACTGGGCCGATTACAACGGACGCTATTTTCTCTTTAGCCGCGATATTCCCCTTCCTTCCGGTGCTTCCGCCGAAGGCGATTACTGCTTTGTGCATTTTTCCCTGAAAAGCGATGAAGAGCTGAAAAACAAAAAGGTGTTTGTATACGGCGAACTCAGCGACTGGCGCATGCATCCCGACTGCGAAATGTTTTACAACGCCGACAATAAAACCTATGAGGCAGTTATCCCGCTCAAACAGGCCTACTACAACTATTCCTACGCGGTTTACGACCCTGCAGACGGCTCGGTGGATACCAGGCATTTCGAAGGATCGCACAGTGAAACAGAGAACAATTACATGGTTTTAATGTATCACCGCAACCAGACCATGAACTACGACGAGCTGATCGGCTATGGTCTGGAAAACACCCGGGGCAAGCGTTAGAACAATTAGGGCTATGCGTTTGTTAGTATAGCTACCCATGGAAGAAAACGAAATTACCGACACCAGGCCCGATTACCTGAAAGACGCCCTGTATCAGGGAGAGCTTAGCCAGGCTCCGTATGCCCTGTCGGTGAGTTCGCCCAAAATTGAGCCTATTGACAAGCGCATGCTGAAAGCCAATGCCCATGAGGCTATGCAGCATCAGGCACAGCAGCAGATTGATATGCTGCGCAAACAGGCCGCCTTGCTTATTCAGCAAGCCCGCGACATTGAAAAGCGTTTGGAAGTGAGCCACGCCATTTACCAGGCATCTATCAATTTTGAGCCTGTGATTGGCGGTATTTACCATTTGTATCAAAAGGAAGACGGCACACAGGTACTGAGCATGGTGGCGCCTTACGAATGGGGCAAGGAAATGCCATTTGCCGAATTTTTGAATACCGTGCGTTTGCTGGCCGATAAAACCTGGGACGTTCTCGCTTAAATTACGGTTTCATCAGATCGTGGGTGGTCTTGATGAGCAAGTCTCTTGGGGTAACAATACCGCTAAACACCAAAATTTTATTCAGCCAGCCGTGCACCACCCTGCGTTTGCGTGCCTTCATGGCCCTGAATGCCTGTGCGGCCACCACTTCGGGTTTCATCATGCCCATTTGCATGATTTTGGAAGTGCGGGTAGCGGCGCGGTCGTGGAAGGGGGTTTCGGTAGGACCGGGGCATGATACAGTCACGCTTACACCGGTATTGCGCAACTCGTAGCGCAAGCCTTCACTAAAGCTGAGCACATACGATTTGGTGGCAGCATATACCGCAAAAGCCGGAGCCGGCTGAAACGCTGCGGTGGAGGCCAGGTTTAGGATGTAGCCATGGCCTTTGGCCTTCATTTCCTGCGCCAGGGCGTGGGTGAGGCGGGTGAGTGCATACATGTTCAGCATCATCATCTCATGGTGCAGTTCAAACGGTTTATGCAGAAAATAGCCTGCATCTCCAAAGCCGGCGTTGTTCACCAGGCAATCGATGCTGAGGTTATCGGTTTTAAGCTTTTGCAACAGGGCCTCCACCTTGTCGGGTTTGGACAGATCTGTTGCGTAGTAGCTTGCCTCCACACCATACAGGGACTGCATTTCAGCGGTAGCTGCCTGCAGGGCGGTTTCGTTGCGGGCCACCAGCACCATGCGGTAGCCGTCAGCTGCCAGCAGGCGGGCAAATTCCAGTCCGAGTCCGCCCGACGCACCCGTAACCAAGGCTGTTTTCGTGTTTTTCATTCTTAATGGTAACGTTTTTGGGTGTACTAAGGTTTTTCAGCTTTTGTAATTTCCTTTATCCCCAGCAGGAAATACAACCCCACCGGCACGGTTAGTCCGGCGGTGATGAGAAACACCATCATGGGGCCGGTGAAATCCCACAGCAGTCCAGCCCATACGCTGGCCAGCAGAAGCGATAAACTCTGCAAACCGGCAAAGGTGCCCAGCCCCACAGCTTTTTCACGTGGGCCACACACCTTGCTGATCCAAGCCTTGGCAAGCCCGTCGGTGGCGGCCGCAAAACCCCCATAGATAAAGAACAGGGCAATCAATGCAGCGGTAGAGCTTAGCAGCGCCATTCCCAGGTAAGTGAGGGCAAACAGCAACAATCCCAGCAGGAATATGCGTTTCATACCAACGGTATCGGACAAGCGGCCTAGGGGATAGGCCAGCAGGGCAAAAATGAGGTTGTAGAAAATGTAGAGTCCCACCACGCCGGCATCGCTCATGCCCAGGTCTTTGGCGCGCAGCAGCAGAAAAATCTCGGAGCTGTTGATGGTCGCAAACAGCAACAAACCCAACAGTAGGCTGCGGTAGGCCGGGGTGGCGGTTTTCAGCCATTTCAGGCTGTCGCTGAAGGTGACGGTTTTGCCCTGCGGTGTGAGGCCGTTTTGCTCTTTAAGGGTGAACAGCAATAGCACCGATACCATGCCCGGCAAAAAAGCGATGAAAAACAGCGGTATATAATCTCCCGGGCGGAAGTAGAGCCATAT
>CAYSIK010000134.1:0-5566 GCA_964431045.1 uncultured Flavobacteriaceae bacterium | reverse complement strand
ATTAAAAGTATAGGATTTGCCTTTTACCAAAACTATTTCAGTGGTAATTTTATCATCGTTGCCGGCATTGTTGAATACCTTTTCATCCTTGCGGTAGGTAGTGATGCGGGTGATGGTAGTATTCTTTCGGCGCAGGTCTTTCTTCAGCTGGCGCACATAAGCCCCCGATACGGCATCATCCATTTTGGTTTTCAACTCTTTGTAAATCGCGGGATACGCTGTCGCATTGCTTCCGGTATTGAATTTAACAAAAGCCGCTTTCCATGCTTTGGTTGAATCATCAGCAGTAGCAATCTGCAGGTTCAGCAGGGCTGTATCTTTTTTAAGATCTGTGAGCAGAGAATCTACATGTTCCTGAACGGCAAGACCCAGGGGATTTTTACCGCTTATGAACGTAAAGTGGCTTTGACCAAACTGATTGTCGGCTCCGGCATAGCGGGCTTTCCAGCCAAACTGGTACGCAAAAACTTCTATTTCCTGTGCATCTTTTGGCTTCTCGGAAGTGATTTTCGACCATGTATTGAAACCACGCAGTACCAGAAAGGTAAGAACGATGGCAGGAACTACCGTCCAGACAAGCTCGAGTTTATTGTTATGAAAATAGTAAAGTGCCTTTTGTCCTTCGCGGTAGCGGTATTTGAACATGAAATAAAACAACAATGCCTCTGTAATGGCAAACACGACGAAAGTAAATCCAAATGTCCAGTTGAACATACTGTCAATGGTTTCGCCATGCTCGGAATACGAATCTCCGATCATTACATATTTTCCATGGTATATCATTTCGTACCAGATACCAGCGGCAGAGGCAACGAGAAAGATGATGGCAACCCAGCGGTTTGTGCCATTCCAGTTAACCACTTTCTTACCGGTGATTTTTTCGGTAAGCGCACCTATGTCAAAAGCACGGGCAACGATGAGTATCAAAAGCACGGCCAGAATGCAGTAGCTGATAAACACCCAATCCCAGTTAGCGAAGCTAAATTCCTTGGGGGGCTGAACCACATCAGTGGCAGTCTGGGCGATTGCAAAAAAGGGCAGGGCCAGTAAAAACAGCGCTGAGAACAGTTTCTTGCTAACAAGAGCAGCGATGCCGGACAAATGGTTATTCTTCATTTATGCCAATTATGGATTTAGTGGCGCAAATTTAAGAATCAGTTGCTTGATTCAAGCAAAAAATAAGAAATTTTGATAAAGTTTATTAACGCCTTGAAATACAACGACCTAATCAGCGCCGGCTTTGGGTTTTCACCATTTCAAGCAGCATACTTTGGTTGTTGGCTTCAGGTAAAATGTGGATATTGTTTCCGCCACCCAGCCCGCTCAGGTGTTTTAGGAGCTCTAATGCGGTAGGATTTTGCCCAACCATAATGGTACTGAGGTGGATACCCTCTTTATGAGCGTCCATTATCATCTTTTCCATGGCTTTGCGGCCCATTCCACCGGTGGTAAATACCCCGTCGGTGACAATGACTATCTGGTTGTTTCCATTCGCCTGAAAGTGCTGTCTTGCCTGTTCATAGGCCAGCTTAAGTGCCGCGCCGCCATTGGTGCCACCCTCCGTTTTCAGCCGGTTGATACGGCTGTAAATACTGTCTTTATTGTCGACCGGACCGTGTGGATGAATTACCTTGGCTTCACTGCTAAAGCCAATTACACCAAGGCGGTCATCATTACGCAGGGCGGAAACCAGTATGGCCATGGTAGATTTTAATGTCTCCATTTTCCCTTCGCGTTTCATACTCATACTTGCATCCACGATAAATACGAGGTTGTTGATTTTATACAAATCGCTTGCCAGCAAACCATCATCGGGGTGTATATGCTCCTCCTGTTCTGCAGTATCCATAAGAGAGAGTTCTGAATGAGCTTCATCCCTCCCACCGGTGGCATCGTTGCCTGTTACAACCGGCTCTTCGACCGGTTTTGGATCCATATAAATGATGAATTTACTTTGATACGGCTCCAGCGTAATCAGGGCGAGATAGTCCTCAAAACCCGATTTGGTGCAGGAAACGCGGTAGTTGCCGGGCGTAACCGCCATGCGAAACCCCTCACTGTGAGGCTCGAGGCGAACCCCTTTCCCGCGGTTGTCTTTCACCGAAAACTCATCCGGCTTGATTCTCTCATCCGTATTGCGGTTGCGGATTTCCACCTGCACCATCTTTTCAAGTTTGTTTTCATCGGCATGGGTGGGATTTACAACCGGACATCGCAACTGCGCCGACGGATCAAATCCTTTGATATTTCCTTTCAACTTAAACATCAGCGGTTCTGCCCGGCTGCTGATATACAGTGGCACATCCAGCTGAAATTTGCCTTTACGGGTGGTATAATAGACCATATATACCTCAACCGTTTTTCCCGGTTCTACCAGGCGGGTATTGAAAAAAATGGCAACCTCCTCCTTGTAATAGGTGGGCAGAAACACAAAATCTTTTTCAGTAGCATTCCGTATCCTAAAATGTGCCGTATCATTTTTCCAGAAAAGCACCTCTCCAAAATCCCATACCTGCCTGTCAGGTACCGCATCCTGAGCCAACAAGCGGCCCAGGAATAAAAAACACAAGACAGATGCGATACGTATCATGGGATGAATATTACTACAACGGCAAAAATACTGCCGAAATTATACACTCAAAGAATCCCATTGTGCGGCAAGCATGATAAATGTCTCCACCGAAAGCTGCTCGGCACGTTTCCCTTTCAGCTCATCGGGCAATATAAAAGCAGGCTTCGAGGAGGTAAGCGGTTTCAGCGCGTTGGACAAGGTTTTTCTTCGCTGGTTAAACGCCGTTTTTACCACCAATGCCAGGCTTTTGTAGGTACACGCAGGCGATTCCTTTTTGCGCACACAGGCCATCACACCGCTCTTCACGGCCGGCGGCGGGTTGAAATTGCCTTCATTAACCGTAAACAAATACTTGCAGTCGTAAAAAGCCTGCAGCAATACGCTGGTAACCCCGTATTCCTTATTGCCGTGTTCGGCGCAAAATCGCCTGGCTACCTCACGCTGAAACATGCCTCCGAAAAAAGCCACCGGATTTTTTGCTTCCAGCACCCGAAAGGCAATCTGGGTGGAGATGTTGTAAGGGTAGTTGCCAATCACCGCCACAATGCCTTCATCAAACAATTCTTTTTCAGGAATGGCCAGAAAATCACCGTGAATGATATTGAGTTCTTTGGCCCATGACTGTTGCTGAAGCCATTGCACGCTTTCGGAATCAATTTCTACGCAGTGAAGTGCAGCACTGTGGGTTTCCAGTAAGGGCCTGGTGAGAATCCCCATTCCGGGGCCCACTTCCACTACCCTGTCCCAGGCGCCCTGCGGTATGGAGGATGCAATTTTTAGGGCGATGGCCGGATCGGTGAGAAAATGCTGACCCAGCTGTTTTTTGGGAGCCACTTTTCGCATCAGGGCCAGTAGGTGATAAAGTGTTTGGTAACGGCCTCGCTGAGAGAATGCAGGTTATCATTGTCGGATGCCTCGGCGGCATCACAAACAGATCCGTCTTTTCTGAGTATATGAATACCGCCTTTCTGGGGCTTGTATGCCAGATTATCAAGCAGACCGGTGCGCACAAAGTATGCTGCATCGTTCTCGGACATGAATTGAAAGCGCTGTTGGGTCTTTTGCAAACACGCTGCACTCAGTTCACCGGATATGGGCTTATCCTGAATCACAATTTTGGGCAAATTGCGGTTCAGCATGGCCTGCGAAAGGGTAGAAAGCACTTTGTCTTCGTGAAACTGCCATGCTTTTACGGCTGTCATGATATCGTGATCATCAAGCAGCACAAACAAATCCAGGGATTCCTCATCAAATTTTTCGGCAGAAATGGTTTTCCCCAGAAAATGTATGAGTGGATGGTAGCTTCCCAGCGACGCAAGGTTGGATGCCACGTGGCGGGCCCTTTGCAGAATGGCAATTAGCAGTTCATCGGCGGCAATCGCAGTTTTGTGCAGGTATACTTGCCAGTACATCAGCCTGCGGGCCACAATAAACTTTTCTACCGAATAAATGCCTTTTTCTTCCACCACCAAATTACCGTCCTTTACGTTCAGCATGTTGATGAGCCGGTCTCCGCCAACCACACCTTCGCTTACACCTGTGTAGAAACTGTCGCGTTGTAAATAATCCAGACGGTCCATATCCAGTTGCCCGGAAATGAGCTGCAACAGAAATGGTTTTTGGGGATAATCGCCTTTGAAAATGCGAATGGCCAGCTCCAGTTTACCCCCAAACTCCCTGTTTAGCCGCTGCATGATGAGCGTGGAAATGTATTCGTGGCTCACCCCCTCAATGAGGGTATGTTCAAGGGTGTGGCTGTAAGGCCCATGCCCTACATCGTGTAGCAAAATACCCAGCCAGGCGGCTTCAGCCTCTTCATCTGAAATCTGAACACCTTTGGAACGCAAGGTTTCGATGGCCCGCACCATCAGATTCAGTGCGCCGAGGGCATGGTGAAATCGGGTATGTGTGGCACCGGGATACACCACTTCGCTAAGCCCCAGCTGGCGGATGCGACGAAGCCGCTGAAAGTAAGGATGCTGAATCACATCGTGCACCAGTGCCGAGGGTACGGTCAAGAACCCATACACCGGGTCGTTGATAATTTTGTTCTTGTTCAGCGGATGCATGGCAGCAAAGGTAAGGCTCCTGTAGTTATTCCTCCTGTTCGTCCCAGATCAGAATTTGCCTGGGCTGAGGTCTTTTGTACCAAACCCTGTCCAAAAACAACCGTAAATCCTGTGCAAAATCATCAGTGGGATTCAGTTCCAGGTAATGTTTGTACAAATATACCATCTCATCAAACTGAGCCGTATTAATACCGTCTTTGTGCATCATGCGGCGAAACCCGGAAGCGGCATGCAGCCAGGCACTGACATTCACGTTCAGTGGATTGGCGGTTTTGGAAATATACTTTTTAAAAAGGCGAACGGCCTGCAAATCCCGGCCCTGCCTTTCAGCGCTCAATCCCATATACCAATAGGTTCCGGCCAAATTGGTATCGGATTCAAGTACCCTTCTCAGCAGACTGTCGGCTTCGGAATACCGCGACTGAAATATGAGTGCGTGTGATAGCAAGTGCCGAATGTCGTTATCTGCAGGGTGTTGTGCAAGCATTCGCAGGCATATGTGCTCCGCCTTCAGAAACTCTTTTCTGCGCATTGCCTGCTGCGCCTGGGCCAGTTCGCTCACGGACTCATCATCATCCTGAGAAAATGCTGTCACCGGCAAAAACAGCAGGAGGAAAACAATAATTTTTGACAGATTGGCTGAAATGTGCTTCACCTTTCGGAAATTTGTAATGCAAAATAAGCTTCAAAAGTTGGGCCGCTTTTTCATTCTCTCCATTTTTATTTTCAGTCTCGTGTTCCAAAACTGCAGCAAGGGACCTGATTATATGCGGTCTTACGGCACGGATGACAGCACAACCCTGGTTTTTGCCCAACGCTGCCTGAAAGTGCGTGTGGGGCAGAAATTCAGACTTTTTATTACTTCGGACACCTCGCAACCCGAACAAATCCGCATTCGATACGGCAGCCATGTTATCGGTAAAGT
>CAYSIK010000133.1:0-5598 GCA_964431045.1 uncultured Flavobacteriaceae bacterium | reverse complement strand
GCAAAACCACCAGAAAGAACCCCAGCAGGGGCGCCCAGCCGGGCTTGATGCCAAACACAGCACCGTTGAAAGTATAAAACACCAAAATACTCACACAAAATGCAATTGCGGCTGCATACATACCATGGTCCGGAAAAAAGGGCCAGCTGATGCCATAAGACGCACTGCGAATAAATCCGTATGAAGCATGTTGGGTAAGGGTGTATATGACGAGAATAAGGGTGCAAACCACCAGTGCTGAAAAGAAATAATGGATGTTCTGCATCTTGCGGAAAAGGTATATGCCCCCGATGAAAAACACCACGATATACCAGGTGCGGGCTAGACTGAATTTGAAACTTACCAGGGGCATACTGCTGTATACAGAGGCCAGCCAAAGCCATACGGCATAGGCCAACACCAGTAAAACCACGGGATGCTTCAAGGGTGTCAGTTTCGCTTTGCCTTCTATGAAAAACCGCACGCACAGCAAACAGAATATCCATATAAGAAGGGGCTCGGTTGGCAGGGCCAGTCCCAGTCCGCCACCGATGTCATTCACATTGACGGAAAGGGGAGCCAGGGCGCCGGTGAGCAAAATAAATTTCTCGGTTTTGTAAATGGACATCAACAGCACCGCAATAGCCACAGGAATCAGAAATACATAGTACTGACCCCACATGGCGGCCCACATGCCTGCGACACCTGTCAGCAGTGCCAGCAGGTAAATGAGATAAGGTTTATGCGATGTAACCGGCGTATCAGGCAAGGTTCTTTTTGCGATTCAGGTACAAGACCTCATACAGGAGCAACAAAACCGAAATGGACGCAAATGTGGTGAGCAGGGTGATCAGCAGTACCAGTGTGCGTTTGGGCCATGCCTTGATTTCGGGCTTGGAGGCTGCACTTACGGTGAATTTGTGCGAGAGGTTTTCCTTTACATCCACAAGGCGCTTTTCATACTGGGCTATCAGGTCACTTTCTTTTACCGCCTCCTGTTGTATCAGTTCATTGAGGGCTATAAAGTCACCGCCATGGCTGATAAGGGTTTTCTGTTGTTCCATCAGATCCTTTACACGTCCCAGTTGGCCGGTGGCCTGGGCTTTGTATATTTCTTCTGCCAGTGCACGGCTCTGTTCTTCATAGTTGGTAACCCCTTTTTCCCCCAGTCCGCGCAGTTGGTCTTTCAGTCCCTGCAGCTTATTCTGTTTTTCTTTCAAGGCCCTTTCCACGATGTTGAGCGCCGGATCAGCCACCTGCTTCTGAATCTCGGTTTTTACGGTATCGTAAAGTGCGGCAATGCCATTGGCAATATTGGCGGCCATTTGCGGGTCCTCGTCCAATACCTCAATTTTAATACTCAGGTAACGGGTACGGCTGAACTGAATATTCTCCTGCATCTTGTATTCCAGTGCAGTTTGAGGATGGGCTTCGGTTTTTGGGTCAATACCATAGTGTTTCAGCAGGTTGAAATTGCGCACCAGACGGCTCGTCAATTCTCCGCTCTGGAGCACCTGCAGTGCTTTTTCAGCCTCTTCCTCTTCACCAAATTCCAGGGGATCCTTTTGCCGCTGGTTCAGTTCTGTAAGCAGGGCATTGGAAATGGAGTTGTTGGTAGTCGGATAGAAGACGTGGGTTGCTTTGTATTTGGGCTTGGTTATCAGCGGACTGGTTATCAGCACCGACAGGAGGCCTGCAACGAGGCAAACCACAAATATCACTTTGCGCCAGCGCCAGAAGAAATTAACCACATCGGCAAAGTGGATGGGCTTTTGAACGTCTTCAGCCTGAATGAGATTTTCGGTTGAACCGGGTTGAAATTTCATATCTTGAATGAGCAAAGGTACAAAACGGAGGCTTTACCTGAATATTGTATGGAAGGGATACTTGTTTTCCACAACTCAGGGACTATTAAATGTCAAAAAACCTGAGGATGCTTTCGTATTCGTTGTTATCCTGCCTGTTGAAATCTTCAGACATGTAAACATCTTCGGTTTTATAGCCAAACCTGGACAGTGAAGCTACAATGCCTTTAACCAGGGTTGTATTGAGTTTAAGGCTCACCAGTAAGTTTCCGGCTTCGGTCTGGTTCACCATCATTCCCAGCACTTTGGCCCCATTTTCCTCCACCAGTCGCATGATGTGCGAAGGCGCAAAATCGCGGGGCTCTGCCATGATTACCAGAACCGCTCCCATGCCTTTGTAGGTAAGGGATTGCGATATGATTTCCTGGATTTTTCGTTGATCAATAATTCCGATAATCTGGTTCTGATCATTGGCAACGGCCATAACCTCCAGGTCTGAAGCCACCATCAGCGGTATAACTTCGTAAACATGCTGTTGGGCGTGCACAACGGGTGCATGCGGGTTGAAGGGAATGATATCTGCAAGGCGCTTGTCGGCTTTCTCCTGAAGCAGGTTCAGGGTTCTGGCGTAGTTGTGCAGCCTATTGTTATCCACTGCCGGCAATTCCGACACCCTCATGGCGTTCATATATTCAAGTGCCGCACCCACAGTGTCGCTGAGCCTGAGGGGCGAAAGGGAATCATGAATGAGGGATCCGGCTATCATAGTTTCACAAAAATAACGAAAGGGGTGAGGGTTTTGTTACAGTTCTCAGCGAATTATGGATAAAAATTACACAATACTTACCAGGTGTGGGTATCGTCATTGTGCCAGGTGTTTTGCAGCTTCATGGCCGTTTCCAGCAACAGACGGGCGCAGCCTTGTCCACCGGCCACCGTAAGCACTTCGTGGCATATTTCTTTGATATCGGCTGATGCATCGGCCGGACAAACCGCCAGGCCGGCTTTTTTGAGAATGGGATAATCGGGCATGTCATCGCCCATGTAGGCCACATCTGATTCGTTTAACCCAAAATCAGAACATACTTTTTCAAAGGCTGCCATCTTGTTGTTCTGGCCCAGGTAAACTTCTTTGATACCCAGTCCCTGAAAGCGGTGCAGCATGCCCTTGCTGTTTCCCCCGCTGATGATGGCGATGTTATATCCCTGCTTCACCGCATGCTGTAAGGCAAATCCATCCTTGATATTTACACTGCGCAACATATGCCCTTCCTCGGTCACGAGCACGTTGCCGGTGGTAAGCACACCGTCAATGTCAAAAATAAAAGTTTTGCAGCTTTGCAGTTTCTCAAGGGTTTGGGCATTCATGGGTGCAAAGTTCAGTGAAATTTAAGGCAGGCTCAAATTTCTTTTTGGTTAAAGATGAAATTACCGCTGAATGAGCAAACGCGTGGTTTTTACACCATTGTCCGATGTAAGTCTTACAAGGTAAATGCCGTCAGCCAGATTCGCTGGCAGCACCCATTGCTCCGATCCGCTTGCATGGCTTAGCACAACCCTGCGCCCATGGGTGTCCCACAGGCTAAGTTCAGCATTTTCTGTGCCTGAAAGCCTCAATTGTATAAAAGTGGATGCAGGGTTGGGGAATATCCAGGCACCGTCGTTTTTAATATTTGCGGTGCTCAGGTTTTGACCAAAAACATCCTTGCAGTCAAGATTCGGTTTCATGGGGGTAATGCCGCAACCGCGAAAGGCAAAATTCTGGCTCAGGGAAATATAGTGTTTGATGGCTTTTTGTTCAGCAGCCGAAATGGTATCGCGCCTGCACCAGTTGTCTGATGGCAGCAGCGTAACGGTGGGATACATGCTTTCGCCCCATTCATTCACATGACCCAGACCCAGCGAATGACCCATTTCGTGAAACATCACATACCTGAATTTGGCGGCACCGGCCGGAGGCTGTCCCTTACCATAGTACCAGTTTTGCTGGGTGTTGAAGCGCAGCAGCTGGGTCTGGTTGTGGTAAAAAGTTTCTGCGCCCACAATGCAGGAGGCCCAGAGTCGGTCGTTGAAGCCCACCACGCCCAGTGAAGAATCGGGTGCAATAATGTGTTTGCCTTGACCCAGGTTGAGGGGAACCCACTGTGTGAGCGGTTCCAACACATAATTCGCGCCGGTTTTACAGCGAAACTCCTGCACCACATCGGCAATGGCCTGCTTGATTTCTGGGTTGTTCCAGTACACCGGATGCACATACCAGGTAACACCGCCCTTTTTGTTGTTATCGGTAAGCAAGTCATACAACAGTGGATTGGCCTGTCTGTAACCCAGATTGGCTTTCACTTTCAGGGTGTCGGTGGAGATATAGTCTGTTCCGCCGATGTTTACTTTTATTTTGTTTGAAAACGCCACGGGCATTTCCAGTTTTATTTCGGTATTGGTCCAGCTGAGGTAGTTAAAACCATTGCCGGTATTGGCGTCTGTATAGGCATTTCCTTCGCGAAAAAAAGACACATAGGAACTGCCGCGGGAAGCGCCAAAACCAATCCCGCTGATGGTGAGAACCTCCCCTTTTCCGCCAATAATCTGCTTCGGTGAAATACCGGTAATCTGCTGGGCAGCAGCGAAATTACCTGTAGACAGCATCAGGATAAGGACTGCTATTTGAGTGCGTTGCATGGTTTCAAATATAGGCAAGGCGATATTTCAATTAAAATTTGTATTTGTCATCAAAATTCAGTATATTTGATTAAATGAAAAATTACATTCTGATGCTTCTTTTTGTGGGAACGGCCATTTCCCTGGGCGCTCAAATCGGGGAAGTGAAAGCGGATGGTTACTGGGCCAAGATTTACGATGAGAACGCCCGCTACACCGGAAAATCCATTGCACTGGGCAGCAACAAAAGCCTGGAAGGGTATAACAGCCGCTACGTTGTAATAAAAGACGGCTACTGGGCTAAAATTTATGATGAAAATGCCCGGTACACCGGAAAATCCATTGCACTGGGAGGAGATAAATACATAAAAAATGTTTCAGGTTCAGCCATTCTGGTTAAAGATGGTTATTGGGTTAAATACTATGATTTTGACGGCAGATACACCGGTAAGTCAACTCCGGACAAATAGGCTATTCTTCTCTGCTTTCAGGTTTTGTGTCAATAAATGCTGTCTCAAATTCAATAACGGACCATGGCATTAATTCCTCCCGACAAAGGCACCTTACTCATTTCTGAGCCTTTTCTGCCCGATCCAAATTTTCACCGCAGCGTAATAATACTCACTGAACACAATGAACAGGGCAGTGTGGGGCTTGTGCTGAACCATCCCGGCAATCTGTGCATCCGGGATTTATTTGAAGACCTTGATTCGGATGCCCCGGTATTTGTAGGCGGGCCCGTTTCGAGAAACAGTATGTTGTTTATGCATGAGTATGGTGAACTTGAAGGTGCTGAGCAAGTTTTGCCGGGACTCTACTGGGGAGGTGATTTTGAGATCCTCAAGCTATTGGTGAATGCAGGCCTGCTGGAGGGTAAAATTAAATTTTTTGCCGGATACAGTGGCTGGGGTCCGGGTCAGCTGCAACGAGAGCTGGAGCAGAAAAGCTGGATAGTGGCGCCGGGGCTACCGGAGGATGTTTTTATCGAATCCGGTCAGCTATGGAAAAATGTACTTGGACAGCTGGGGCCTGATTTCAGGCATTTGGGCAATGCCCCTGAGGATGTGCAGATGAACTGATAGCAGTTAACAGTGGAGAGTGAATAGTGTATAGTTTGTAGTGGAGAGTGGAAAATAATTAGAATATGACGGCATTA
>CAYSIK010000132.1:0-5757 GCA_964431045.1 uncultured Flavobacteriaceae bacterium | reverse complement strand
TGAAGTAATACCTTGATGGTTTATTTGATATGTGTATTAATGAAGGAATGAAGAATTAAATAATGAAGAAATGAAGAAATGAAGAAATGAAAGAATCAAGGAATTATTTATTGTAATAATATAAATTAATTGCCTTCATTTTTTATTAATTAATTGTGTTATTTCAGAAGTTCGATGTTTCCATCTTCACCGATACGCAGTTTGCATTCCGGAATATCGGCCGCCGTTAGTTTAATGATTTCTTTCAGTGCGCCGTTATTGTCATCCATAACAGGGCCGCCTTCGCCGGGTTGTTTTGTTGAGTATATTTTGCCTTTCAGGAATTTTCCTTCTGCATCCACATCCAGCTCTACAATTGGCGCAATGCCACTGATGCCCGCGAGATTAAACATGCCGTAGGTGGCAAAATTTCCCATGCTGTAGGCGATAAATCTGTCTTTGTATAAATCAACGGCGCGCGTAACGTGGGGGCCATGTCCGAATACCACATCGGCGCCGGCGTCAATTACCACCCGGGCAAACTCATAGGGATTACCTCGGTCTTCTCCCAAAAATATCTCTTTGCTGCGGGTAATATGGCTTCTGGATGAGCCTTCTGCACCACCGTGAAATGAGACAATCACAATGTCGCACACAGAATCCAGGTGGCTGATGATTTTTTTGGCGTTGGCATAGTCATTGATTTTAATGGTTCCCGGATTTGGGGCAAATGCCGCAAAACCATAGGTTAGACCATTTTTCTCAAATGTAGTGTAGGGGCACGATTCAAGCCCTGCATGCGGTATGCCCTTCTCTTTTAAGATTTTGGTGGTGTTGGCTGCTCCCACACTGCCGAAATCCTGTACATGGTTGTTGGCCACACTCAGCAGGTTAAAACCCGCATCTTGCAGATAATTCACATAGTGGTCAGGCATTTTAAACGTGTAGCAAACTTTGGGATTGGAGCATTTTTTGGCCGGTCCGTTTCCGGTCAGAACCACGCCTTCCAGGTTACCGAATGAAACGTCCCCACGGCTGATGATGTCTTTTACCGGCAGCAACATGTCTTTTCCGTCGTTTGGGGGCAACAGGCTTTCGCTGGGGTAATTGGTGCCCAGCATGATATCGCCAACCCCTATAATTTTTGCAGTTTTGGGCGCATTGGGTTTTCCCGAATCAGCGGCCGTAGCTTTTGCCGCCTGCAAGGTTTTATCCTTACAGCCCAATTGGCCGGCAAAGGATCCTGTACTGATATTGATAGTGAAAAAAAGGCAAATGACAATGATGATGCCTGCTATATGTTTTGTTT
Organism: uncultured Flavobacteriaceae bacterium; assembly: GCA_964431045.1. Taxonomy (GTDB): domain Bacteria; phylum Bacteroidota; class Bacteroidia; order NS11-12g; family UBA955; genus RGEC01. The sequence continues at coordinate 4,469 of CAYSIK010000132.1, read as the reverse complement.
TTGGCATAAGAGATTTCGAAATTACTGAAAATATTAGGGGTGTGGGTCAAATAAATAAAAATCATTCATTAGTATCTGCATTTCTTCCGTGTAATTATTCGGCTTTTTGTAAATTAAAAAATTTCTATTTACATAATCTGTATTTCTTTTTTTAAGGGAAATCGCCGATACATGCGGTGAGGTGTTATTGAATGAACATATATTTATTTTATGGTTTAATATTAATGTTGTTTCTTTTAATAAAATAATAATATTATTTACATGTAGCATAGGTAGCAAGAGCCAGCATATACCATCATCCTTTACCAATACATTAATTTTTTCCAGCAGGGTTTTAAAATCCAGTGTTAGGGTATGCCGTGCCCTGCGTTTGTCTTCGCTTTCGCTTGGCAATTGATTCTCAAAAAACGGCGGATTGCACACAATGGCATCAAATTGTTTGCCCGGTTCCCATTCACGGATATCGGCCTTTACTGCGTTTAATCGGTCTTTCCAGGGAGAATTTTCAAAATTTATATGGGCTTGTTTTACACTTGCTTCATCAATATCCATTGCCGTAAAATGGGCATCAGGAAACCGTTGCGCCAGCATCAATGACAACAAACCCGTACCTGTCCCAATATCCAGTACATTTTTGGCATTCCCAATGTCCGCCAGTGCACCAAAAATGCAGGCATCGGTGGTAACGGGCATGCAGCCGCCTTCCTGTGCTACTTCAAATTGTTTGAAACGAAATGGCCTGCGTAATTTCATGCGCTGAACAATGTCGCGGGATCGGTTTGTGCTAAGGTTTTTTGATCCCATTCCCATCTGTAGTTGCCTTTTTCCTGCAACAACAGCATGGCATCGACACTTTTTAGTGCCAATTCAAGGTCGTGGCTGCTGAATAGGATGGTTTTGCCCAGTTCAGTGCACCATTTTTTCATGCGTGCCAGCATTTCCCTTCTGCCCGGATAATCCAGAAAGGCGAGGGGTTCATCCATCAGTATTATGGACGTTTCCTGGGCCAGTGCGCGCGCAATCATCACTTTTTGTTTTTCGCCGTCGCTGAGGGTGTTGAATTGTCTTTCTGCAAAAGCTTCCATGCCGCACATTTCCAGCGCTTTCAGGAGTTCGTGTTCATGGTCTCTGATATTCCCGTTCCAGCCGGATACAAAACGAAGCCTGCTACTAAAAACCACTTCTTTGGCCGTTGTTAAAGGCATATCCGGCGGGTGTGTAAATGCCTGGCTGATGAGCGATGCACGGGTTTCTACGCTCGCTTTGTGTATATCGGTGCCGTTTACGGTAATACTGCCGGATAAAGGTTTAGTCAGTCCGCCGAGAATCTGCATCAGCGTGCTTTTGCCCGCCCCGTTTTTGCCGGCCAGCAGCAACAATGTGCCCGGTTTTACCTCAAAATCCATGGGGCCGTGCAATACACAGGAATTTTTTCCTTGTACATAGCCGCTTTCCAGAGATTCTGCCTTAAACATGGTTATTGCCCCACAAATTTGCGCATTTTTGTACTGTGAATTTGCATTTATCCGCCGCCGCTGAAAAAGATATTTCCACCATTCAGGCACTGGCCCGCGAAATATGGAACGACCATTATCCCGCAATCATTGGCCAGGAGCAGGTGGATTATATGCTAAACCGCATGTATGCCGAAGAGTCCATGCTGCAGCAAATGCAATCCGGACAGCAGTTTTTTGTGGTGCTGGAAAATGAAAACCCTATTGGTTTTGCCTCGGTAGAAAATAAAGAGCAGGGAAAATATTTCCTCAATAAATGCTATATCAAAACCAGCCAGCAGCGCTCCGGTGTGGGATCTTATGTCATTCAAGAAATTCTGAAAAATTATAAGGATTGCCGTGAATTGCGCCTGCAGGTGAACCGTCAGAATTACAAGGCTATCAATTTTTATTTTAAAATGGGTTTTGTGATAGAGCAGGTGGCCGATTTCGATATCGGTGGCGGTTATTTTATGAATGATTTTATTATGCTGCTGAAGCGCTAATTGCCCAGCTTGTTGGCCAGCTGACCGCAGGCTGCATCAATGTCTTTACCGCGGCTTCTGCGTACATTCACAATGAGTTTAGCAGCCGAAAGCCCGTTGGCAAAGCGTTCCAGTTTGTTGTCCTGCGTAGGCAGGTATGGGGCCAGTTCTCCTATAGGATTGTATTCTATCAGGTTGATTTTGCAGGGGAATTTCCGTGCAAAAGCAATCAGTTCGCGCATTTCCTCGCCATCGTCGTTTACGCCTTCCATCACGGTGTACTCCAGCGTGGGCCTTGTACCTGTTTTGTCGTACCAGTGTTTTAGCGCATCGGCAAGCATTTCCAGGTTGTTGCTGGCGTTGATGGGCATGATGGCGGTGCGTTTTTCATCGTTTGCGGCATGCAGGCTCAGTGCGAGGTTGAATTTGGCGCCGTCGTCGGCCATTTTCACAATCATTTTGACAATGCCTGCAGTGCTTACGGTAATGCGCTGAGGACTCATGTTCAGGCCGTTTTCACCGGTGATGAGTTCCACACTGCGCCACATATTCGCATAATTGAGCAAGGGTTCGCCCATGCCCATATATACGATGTTGTCAAGCCCTTTTCCGTAGTGCTTTTCAGCCAGTTCATTTAACAGCCATACCTGGTCATAGATTTCTCCGGCCTCAAGGTTGCGCTGTCGTTTCAGATACCCTGTGGCGCAGAATTTACAGTCGAGGCTACAGCCCACCTGGCTGCTAACGCAAGCCGTAACGCGGGTTTCGGTGGGTATGAGCACGCCTTCGATCAGGTTGCTGTCGTGCAGCACAAAACTACATTTAATGGTGCCGTCTTTGCTTTTTTGCTGCGTATGTATTTGCGCGGGCAACAGGCTGAAATGGCTTTGCAGCTTTTCTCTCAGCGCCAGCGACAAATTGGTCATGCCTGCAATATCCCGTGCCCCTTTCTTCCACAGCCATTCGTAAATCTGCCGGCCCCTGAATGCGGGTTCCCCAAGGTCTTTGAGGGCCTGTTCCAGTTGCGGAAGGGTAAGGGATCGTATATCCTGAGCGGTACTCATTTTTTACGGAAAAACAACGTTACCGGCACACCGGTCAGCGGAAATGCTTCGCGCAGTTTGTTTTCTATGAATCGGGAATAGCTGTCGGCCACGTACTGCGGCAGGTTGCAAAAGAGGGCAATCGCCAGCCTTTTGGAGGGCAGCTGGGTCACAAACTTAATTTTCACGAATTTGCCCTTGCGGCTGGGTGGCGGAAACGCTTCCATGATGGGCAACAGATAATCATTCAGTTTGTGCGTGGGTATTTTCATTGTAAGGCCGTCATACACCTGCAGGATGGTTTCCAGGGCCTGAAAAATACGCTGTTTGGTTACAGCAGAGATGTATAAAATCGGCACATCCACAAACGGCGATATTTTGGATTTGATATCTTCGGTGTATGCGAGATGTGTGTTGGTGTCTTTTTCCACCAAATCCCATTTGTTTACCAGTATCACAACCCCTTTGCCCAGCCGGTGTGCCATCCAGAACAGGTTCAAATCCTGTGATTCGAGGCCTTGAGTGGCATCTATTACAATCACCACCACATCGCTGTTTTCCAGCGCGCGCAGGGAGCGCATTACACTGTAAAACTCGATGTTTTCGTGCACCTTGCTCTTGCGGCGAATACCGGCAGTATCTACCAGGATGAATTCTTTGCCGTAGGCTTTGTATTTGGTATCCAGCGAATCGCGGGTTGTGCCGGCAATGTTGGTTACAATATTCCGTTGGGTGCCTGTGAGGGCGTTTACCAGGCTGCTTTTGCCCACGTTGGGACGTCCTACTATTGCGATGCGGGGCAGATCTTCGTCAATGCTGGTATCGGGCGCTTCTTCCTTGAGCCGCGCGGCTACTTCGTCCAGCAAATCGCCGGTACCGTGCCCGTTGGCAGAAGATATTTCGAAATACTGGTCGAAGCCAAGGGTGTAGAAAACGGAAGCATCCATGCTCAGCCGTTCGTTATCAACCTTGTTCACCACCAGCAATACCGGTTTTTTGGAGCGTCGCAGTATCTGGGCAAACTCTTCATCCAGCGGGTGTACATCGCTCATCACATCCACCACAAACAGGAGCACGGAAGCTTCTTCTATGGCAATATGAACCTGTTCGCGGATAGCGGCTTCAAATACATCCGAACTATCGGGTACAAAACCGCCGGTGTCAACCACCGAAAACTCGATGCCGTTCCATTCCGAAGTGCCATAATGCCGGTCGCGGGTAACGCCGCTCATATCATCAACAATGGCTTTGCGCTCTCCCGTTAAACGGTTGAACAATGTGGATTTACCCACATTGGGCCTTCCTACTATGGCTACCAAACGACTCATAATTAGCTACAAAGATACGGCTTAATTTTCAGGGCTTACCTTTGCGGTATGTCTTCTCATTGTATTTCGGCCATTGCTGCCGTGGGAAAAGGCCTGGAACTGGGCGCAGGCAACGATTTG
>CAYSIK010000131.1:0-5768 GCA_964431045.1 uncultured Flavobacteriaceae bacterium | reverse complement strand
CTCGATTTGATTTTGAGGTGCCATAGATGGTAAGCCGGTGGTGGAGGCAAAAAGTCACTGCCACTGACATACTGATTCTGGCGGGCCACAAAATCATGTTGGATCTCAAAGATTAGGCCCCGGTGCTCCCAATTAAGGATATTCTGGTTTCTAAACGGGGGCAGAAATGCAGGGTGTCTGTTTTCCCCGATGTATTTTGCATGGACATACTGTATGCCTGTGCGTAGTGCAATACTTCCGGCTATGGTAAATTTGATTTGTATATCGCCACCTTTATACAAAGCATTGCCCTGAAGGTATTCAAAACCGGGGAATGCGCCTCTCACACTGAGCACCGGTTCTTTCATGGGTGTAAGGTTTATAAACCCGGGCATGTAGTTGATAAAAGGTGAAACATAGGCAGAAATTTGCTGGTTATGATGGTAATCCCACTCCACTTCTGCCTTGTAGCTTTTTTCTGTGCTTAGGTTCCGATTGCCTTGTTCAAAAGATGCGGCACCGTGATGTACCCCATTCGAGTAGAGTTCATTAACCCATGGAGCACGCCACATACGTGACAAATGCCATTGAATCCTGTTTTTTTCAGATTGAAATACGCCCGTATAAGCTGCACTGTAGTTGATGAAAAAGCGCGATTGCTGCTGCCAGGATCCGTTTACCCGCTCACGGGCAGAAATTTGTTTTTCATCCAATCTCAGGCTAAAAGTATGGGCAACCTTTTCTCCATGCTTGTGCAATAGCCCGTAAGTGCCGTTGCTCCATCCCTGAAAATCGGGCAGAAAGTAATAACCGCCGTAGCGGTGAAAATATCCGGTGGTTTGATTGCCCCATTCCCATTGGGTCGAGGCATTGGTTTTAACAATCTGTCTGTAAATAACCGAGGGCGTAAGAAGGATAAGATCCAGTTGCGGAAAACGATTGACGCTGTTTCTGTGAAAATCAAATTCCCTGCGCTGGTCATACTGAATGGAATAGTACCATTCTTTTCGCCCCTGTGAGGTTTGGATAATACTTGATCCCTGCACAGTGGCATGCGCGGCTACCTGTCTGGGTTGTTCCATACGATAAGAAAAATGGTTGTTGGTTACCGGCGTGCTGCGGCTTATGGCTTTGAGAAGATCCTCCACATTTCCGGTGCGGGTTCCCCTGAAAATCCCGCTTTCAAACCGGTAAAAGTCCGCATCCCAGTGCGTTTTTCTGTTGTTTTTGGTTTTTGCATAGCCACCGGATAATGACCATTCAGATAAAGCAGTGTTTTCGAGCCAAACATCAGGGGTGCGGTAATTGCCTGAACGTCTCAGGGCCGCATTCCCATACCATACCGGAGCGGTGCTGTCTGCTTTTTGTATAAAACGCAGTGCATAGCCGGCCTGGTGTCCGTTGCTGTTATAAGATGCAACCTGATTCAGATTTTGTTCGCCTTCGTGCGCAATAGTATGGCGTTGCAGTCTAAGTGCACCACCGATGGCATCATGCCCGAAACCAAGCAGCGATGCGTCTTTGACCCATTCTATCTCATCAAAACCCCTGGCATCGGCTTCCGGGTTGTGATCATTACCCCAGGATTGTCCTTCCAGCCTGAATTGCCCGCTGATGATGGGAAACCGCAGTCCATACATGCCATGTGCCATGGGTTTACTCTGATTTCTTCCGCCTTGCAACATTTGTATTCCGGGTATTGAGCTGCTTACACTGCTCAAATCACGGTCATTTTGCTCCAAAATATCTTTTCCGGTGAGGGTAAGTGCCGCTGATTTTTCTTTTTTTGCATGAATGTTGATTGTATCCGTCCATTCAGGGTCCGGCATTAGAAAAACAGAAAACTGGGTGTCTCCCAGCAATATTAAATCAATATGCAGGTGCTGGAATCCTTTTCGGTCTATTTCAATTACCAATGGGCCGTTACAAACCTTGTGCAGTGTAAAATGCCCGGTTTTATCACTGGTAGTATGCAAATGTCCGGATTCAATAAAAACTTCGGCAAAAGGCACAGGAAGGTTGTCGCGAACATTCAGTATTTGTCCCCGAACCACTGCATTACATTTTTTTTGTGCCATTAAAGGCCCAAAAGCAAGCAGGATAATACATCCAAGCGTGATATGTTTCATTTTTTTCCTGTTTTGATACTTGTCAAAGGCGAAGCATCAGCGCCCTGTTCGCAGATTAACAGGGCAATACAGGCGGGGCCTTGTTTTGGGTAAGGCCATTGATAATAAAGGTAACAGGCGCGTTGCTGTCAGGATAGGAAAACCAAAGGCAACTGCAGTGAAAGTCGATTACTGGAGAAATATTGATATCACTCAGCAGGGCAGGCTGGTCGCAAACATCACAGTCTTCTTCTAGGGAAGAACCTGCATGGCTGAATGTGTTGAATTCATTGTCATGGCAGTCATGCAGCCATGACCTGGGGGTTTGCACAAGAAGTGTGCAAAAAATAAAAAAAAGGGCAATATATCTGCGCAATATCCTCATTAGGCCATAGCCTGAAGCATATTGGTCATTTCCCGGATTTCGTCGCGGTTGTAGGTGTTTTCAGATTTGATAGCCAGGGAAATCAGATACGTGAAATTTTCTTCTGTGCTTTCACCATCTTCCAGGTAGTTGAGGTCGAATCCTTCATTGGCCTCCAGATGCTGCCAGCAAAGACGCAGCGCACGGGTAAGCAAGGGATCCTCCTCTTTCAGTGCATACTCTCTGGCCTGCTGCAGGAGAGGGATGAGTTTGTCGGGCTGAATCCCGTTCTTTTCTACTTGTTTCTGGATTTTTTCAAGGATTGTATTGGCTTCCGCGGTGCGCATGTCTATTGAATATTGAACTGCAAATATAATAAAGGTGTGGTAAAATTAACCCTTATTTGGCCGAATGCTCATTTTGAGGCTGTATTTACCGCTGACCAGCCATACACCCATAATGATCATCAATCCATACATGACTTTTTCTGAGGTAAGTTCATCTCTGCCCAGTAAAATCGCAATGATGGTGGCCAACAGGGGTTGCAGGTAAATGTAAATGCCTACCAAGGAACCCGAAGCATGTTTAATCCCATATGTATTTAGCAAATAGACCAGGAAGCTGGTAAAAAAAAGGACGTAACCGATTTTGAGCCATATATCACCGGGAATGGCTGAGAAATCGGTAGCCCATAGCGGCAAGGCTCCCAGCGGAGCTATATAAATGAGCCCCATGCCAAACATAACCCGATTAACCGTTATGGCGTGGTATTTATTGGCAAGTTTTTTAGCCAGCACAAGATATATGGCATAAAACAGTGCATTAACGGATACCCATAAATCGCCTTCGAGGGTTTCACCGCTGAAGTGGGCGCCTTTTCCCCACATCAGCAGGAAAGCTCCCAGTGCGCCTATGCTGATTCCGGCAGTCATTTTAACGGACGGTTTCTTATTCTGGATAACGTGTTCAATGATGGCTACGAACAGGGGAGTAACCAGCATTAAAACTGCACCATTAATGGGTTTTGTTAAGCTCAGCCCCTTAAAAAACATAAACATGTTGGCTGCGGTACCGAAAAAAGCACAAACGGCAAACCGCTTCCAGTCATTTTTCCAGTCTATAGCCTTGTCTGTGATAAAAAGTGAGCAAATACTGAATAGACCGAATGCAGTCAGGATTCTCAGCCAAACAAATCCTTCCGCAGTGATATAGGCAGGCATAATTTCACCGGCCCACGAAAAAAGTATGGCATAGAGCAGAGAAACCAAAAACAACGCTGCGTGAACCTTCACGACCAGCCCCGCTTTCTTTTGATGTTTTCATACGCCTTTTGTACCGACAAAAACTTTTCCTCGGCAGCTTTCTTCTCGTTTTCAGTCAATCCAAGAAGTCTGTCAGGGTGAAATCGCATCGCCATTTTTCTGTAAGCTTTTTTTACCTCATCTTCTCCGGCATCAGGGTTTATATCAAGAATTTTATAATCTGAATCCGGTGAGGTTACAAACATGGCCCGCAATGAAAGAAAGTCAGGTGTGGTGATGCCCATTTGCGTAGCGATATGCTGCAGCAGCTGCAGTTCAGACGGATTTATTTCGGAGTCGGCTCTGGATATTCTAAACAATACATGCAGCAATTCAAGGCGCTGGCTATAGGCCATTTCGTTACGAATCTGTCTGCAAACAAAATTGACATCCTGTTTTTCTTTCAGCATTTCGCGCAGAATAAGCAGGAGATGGGCTGCGCGCTGTTCTCCGTAGGTTCTTACCAGCATGCGCTTAACCAGGTCAAGTTCACTCCGCATGGCCGAACCATCGGCATTCATTACTGCCGCAATTAAAATCAGCAGGTGGCGGGTAAAATCAGTAGGAGGAGCCTGGCGATAGCTTTGTTCGGGTCTGTGTTGTGCTTCTTCACTGCCCGCATATTCAATATACATGCCGATTAGAAATCCAATAACAGCCCCAATCGGTCCTCCCGAAATCAGGCCAATAATGGCTCCAATAATGGCAATGGAAATTTTCAAGGCGTGGTCAGAAATATTATTCGGAGGGAACGATGTCTTTCAGGGTTTTCATCCGGCTGTTCATAATCGCACCTTGTATAACCCACAGTTCTTTTTTACCTGAAATCTGCACCCAGTAGGTGTCGGTTTCAAAATTGGGTACACTGCCGTCACGTCTGTCCAGTGCATAGGTTTCGGCCCCCGTTTTCATGCGAAACATTCTTATGCCTTGTCTTTTGCCGTTTACATCGGTAATTTCCAGAGAGAAGAAGTGGCCGTTTTTAATAATGCTGTCGCGCATGGCAGGTTTTCGGTTGATGCCTGCAGTTTCTCCATATTCACGGGCCACATTTTGAAATCTTTCCAGAAAAGCCAACAATTTGGTGTTGTTAACATTTTTAATAGCGTTGCCGTTAATATCTTTTAAGGTTAGGGCGCTGTTTTCACGGGTGATGCTAAATCCTTGATTTGGATTTTCGGGCCACAGTATCTCCACCTTTTTAATTTGCTCTGACGGAACATCCAGAATAACCGGCGATCGCCAGGCGTCAAAGTCGAGGGTGAAATAGGGGGTAAGGTATCCTTTAAACCCGGTAATTTCCACGATGCTCGGTCTTTCCATATCCGGATGGTACATATACGTGGCCTCCTGGCTGGGTGTTGGATTGCCGGCGTAAAAGGTTTTTACCTCAGAATTCCCGTTATAGAAAACCGCTTTAACCCCGTTTAGGGCAATATCGCGTGTTACACCTTCCTTTTCTGAATCGGAAACCGGAGATTTTATCTGTGATTTTTTGAGGACCCAGTAAAGAAGTTCTCTGATGCTGTGGGTGTCGGCCGGTTCTGTCAGCTTGTCATTTTTCACATACCATTTTTCGTTCTCCTTATATAATAGTATGTAGTCAAGTTTTTTATTGTTGGGGGACAACAGAATTCTGTCAATATTCTCAGGATTGTCTATCCGGAATGCGTTCGGATCCAGCGCATGTGTTTGGTTGATGTTTTTTTTGAGCAGAAGAAAAACAAGAATAAGGATGGCTATGGCCGAAATAAGAATACCGATTCGTTTCATGTAAACTGCAAAGTTAGTCATGAAATTGAAAGTGAGGGGGTGGGAAGAAAAAAGTTGACCGTGAGGTGGGAAAAAGAGGATAATAAAAAAAGTACAGACAAGGTTTTGAGAATTCAAAAAAAAGGACTATTTTTGCAGTCCTTTTTACGGCCCATGCCTATGGAGCCGCGTTCTTTAACATGCCACCTTAGCTCAGCTGGTAGAGCAACTGACTTGTAATCAGTAGGTCGTTGGTTCGATCCC
>CAYSIK010000130.1:0-5789 GCA_964431045.1 uncultured Flavobacteriaceae bacterium | reverse complement strand
AACCGTTTTGCCCGAAAACGCATTACAGAGCTGGGAGAAGCCGGAGCCCAATACAGGGATAAAGCCCTGCGCGAAATCAACTATGGCAGCGGCGGTTTTACGGACATCATCACCCACGGGGCAGAAGCGCATTTCAGGGAAAAAATGCTGCAGCATTTTCGTGGATTTTCTGAGAGCGGCATACGCGCCATTAACTTGCAAACATTGCCTTTCAGGGTTAATGAAATAATAGCCCTGATTGGGATAACCCTGCTGGTAGTATATGCCTATTTCTACTCAAGCGACAATATTGGACAGGTGCGGGCGCTGGCGGCCCTGTTTGCCATCGCTGTTTTTCGGTTGCTACCTGCCGCCAATCGGGTTTTACAGAGTTTGATGCACCTGAAACTCAGCGCCTATACGCTGGATCAGCTGAGGCCCGTGGTATCCGAGCCTGTGGCAAAAAAAGAGCGTATCAGCCGGTTTGATAAGGAAATTTCCATGCAGAACGTGCATTTTGCCTTCAGCGATAAACCCGAAATCATCAGTGGGCTCAGCCTGCAAATCCGCAAGGGAGAATGTGTGGGCATACGCGGGGTTTCAGGTGCCGGAAAGTCAACCCTGGTAAAGCTGCTGATGGGTTTTTATAAGCCCAAGAGCGGCGAAATCTATGTGGATGGCCTAAAAATGGATGAAACCTGCAGTGCACTGGAGTTGTATGCCTACCTGGGGCAGGATTCCTACATTATCAATGGCAGCATTGCCGACAATGTGGTTTTTGGGTCAGAAGCCCGCGATGCTCAAAAAATCCGCAAAGCGCTTGAAATGGCCGCTTTCAGCTGGCCAGAAGTTTCCGGTGATTTGCTCGCAGCAGCAGTTGGTGACCACGGATCCCGCCTAAGCGAAGGGCAAAAACAGCGACTGGCACTGGCCAGGGCCATTTACCACAACAGCGAAGTACTGATACTGGATGAACCCAGCAGTGCCCTGGATGATGCTACAGAGCAGATACTGCTGCAAAACCTGGCCGAATTAAAAAAATTAGGAAAAACCCTCATTATTATTGCCCACCGCGAAAAAGTTTTCGACATTTGCGATACCGTTTACACTTTAGAAAATAAGCGCTTAACCCCTTACCAACCATGAAAGTAAAATTTGCCGTTCTTGGCACCGGACACATCGGAAAACGCCACGCCGAAATGATTATACGCAATCCCGACGCGGAACTGGTGGCCCTGGCTGATATCAGACCCAAAACCGATGTGGGGGTTGAATCCTTCGGTGTGCCTTTCTTCAACTCGCTGCAAAGTTTGTTGTCAGAAGGCCCTGATTTTGATGTGCTGAACATCGCCACCCCAAATGGTTTGCACGGACAGCACGCTGTGGCCGCCCTAAAAGCGAATAAACACGTCGTAATTGAAAAACCTATGGCGCTTAGCAAGGCAGAATGCGAGCAGGTGGTGTACAATGCCATGGCGCATCATAAACTGGTTTTTTGTGTGATGCAAAACCGCTACTCGCCTCCATCGGTGTGGATTAAAGATTTACTCGACAGCGGTAAACTGGGCAAAATCTTCATGGTGCAGGTGAATTGCTACTGGAACCGCGATGATCGCTACTACAAAGCCGGCAACTGGAAAGGCCTTCAGGTGTTGGATGGCGGAACCCTGTTCACGCAGTTTTCCCACTTCATTGACATCATGTACTGGCTATTTGGCGATATCACCGATATCCGTGCCCAGTTTGAGGATTTCACGCACAAAACCAATACAGAATTCGAAGATTCCGGTATGATACAATTCCGTTTTCTGAATGGGGGACTGGGATGTATCAACTACTCCACCAGTGTTTGGGATAAAAACTTTGAAAGTTCTATTACCATCATCGGCGAAAACGGTACCGTTAAAATTGGCGGTCAATACATGAATGAGGTGGAATACTGCCATATCAAGGATTATACTATGCCTGAACTTCCTCCTGCCAATCCGGCCAACGATTATGGGCCTTACAAAGGCAGTGCGGCCAATCACAATTTCGTGATTGAAAATGTGGTGGATACCATCAACCGCAATGTGGCACCCACGACCAACGCCCTGGAAGGATTGAAAGTAGTTGAAATTATTGAGCGTATTTATGCCTCAAATCCTTATCCGGAAAGCAAAAAAGAGATTCTCGAAGACACCTATCCGAGAGGATAAAAAAAATTTTTCTTTTTTTTGGGGGTAGCGTATCCTTTTGTGGTATTTAAGGTCACGAAAAGGAATGAAGGAACAACTTGAATCTAATCTCATTACCAAATATGCCGCCGGTCTGATGTCTAATGATGAACTTAAACATCTTGAAGAGTGGTTGAAGAAAAATCCGCAGTACAATGTTACCGTTGCCATTATCAAGCAGCAGGTTGATGCACTGGTTAATGCGGCGGGAAGGGTGATGGTATAATTATGAAAGCGGAAAAGAATAAACCTGTTGCTGATGAATTTAAGGAAGTTTGGGAAGCCGCTTCAGGCTATACCTATGCTGAATCTGCGTACAATGCAGAACAGTGGGAAGCCCTGCAAGACAAAATCAAAAGCCGCAACCTAAGGGTTACGCACCGTCCGCTACTGACCCAAAAATGGTTTCTGGCTGCCGCCACCCTGGCGCTGGTTGTTGGGTTTGCGGCGGTTATTTACTCAAACATTGCCGGCGGCCATGTGGAACCGCTGGTTGCTACCACCGGCCCGGGTCAAGTGAAAACACTTACGCTGCCTGATGGCTCAGAGGTGACGCTAAACAGCAACAGCCAATTGGCTTATGATGCGGATTTTAATGATCATAACAGGCATATAACGTTGTCAGGTCAGGCACATTTCGAAGTAAAAAAGAATGAATTATTGCCCTTTGAGGTTAAAAGTAAGCATATGAATGTGACGGTACTTGGCACAGGCTTTAATGTAACGGATTATAATGCTGAAGATCCGGCTGTGGAAGTGTCTCACGGACGTGTGCAGGTAGATGCGGAAGGGCAGCGCACCACCCTAACGAAAAATATGATGGCGCGTGTTAAAAACGGCAAACTCTTTAGCAGTGCAGCAGATGCCACATGCCGCTGGAATGAGGGTAAACTGATTTTTAACAACGCACCCCTCAGTGAAATTTCGGTGGTGATGAAGAATCGCTTTGGTAAGGGGCTGGTATGGCAAAATGCTGCAGATAAGAACCGCGTGTTTACAGGCAGTTTCGAGCCGGGCACAACGCCCCAGGCTATGCTGCAAACGCTCAATACCGCGCTGGGATTGAAGATGACACTGGAGTAAAACCCTTCGTTTGACCGGGCTTAGACGCGGTTATGCTGAGCCTTGCCCCACATGTTATTATACCCGTTTATGTGACCCCTCTGGGGTCGGGGGCACCTCCGGTCGCCCACCCGGCGCTGCCGCACCGGGTTAGGGATATGTGATCCCTACGGGATCGATCGGCGATTTGATAACTTTTCCCACTTCTCACTTGTTGGTCTGTGCGCACTGCATGCGGTTGGGTGAGACCGACAGGCCTAATCCAATTTCATCTGCCCATTTTTTTACCCTGCAAAGACAACACGAAATGAGGGTGTGGCGTCTAATCTTTATCTTTGTATTGCGTGCAGTGGCGCTTTTTCATATGGATATGGTTTTTGCTTCACGCAATTTCCCTGCAATCGCAGTCATCACTCTATTTTACCCCCAATGAAGGACAATGGGATGAGCCCATCATTGCCAAAGCCGTTTTTAAGGGAGGAGCCATTTTCGTTGAGAAAAACGGATTCAGCATCAAAATGCTGCACAAAGACGATTTGCCCAACGTGCACAAGGCTTTTCACTACCGTGGCAAAGACACGCAGTTTGCCCTCAGGGGACATGTTTTAAAGGTTCTTTTTGCAAGCTGCAATACAGCCGAAAAAATTACGACCGAACAAAGCGGCGAAGCTGCGTATTATGAAAATTATTATGTGGGTAAAAACCCTGCCAAATGGCGTACAGAGGTTTATCCCGTTAACCGTATCAAGCTGAAAAATGTGTATCCGGGCATCGATTTTATGGTCTATTCACGGGGCGAAGAAATTGAATTTGACTGGCTGCTGAATCCGGGTGCGGATGCTTCTTTAATTCGGATGGAAATTCAAGGCCAAAACCGAATTTCACTCATAGAAAATGCGGCAGTCTGCGAAACATCCGTAGGCAATTTTACGTTAAAAAAACCCCTTGCATTTCAGGGTGAAAAGCCGGTGGAATGTTCATTTCAACAGCAGGAAAATACGCTGTCGTTTTCAACTGGTGCCTATGACAAACGCAAACCCCTGATCATTGATCCAGTGCTTGTTTTCAGCACCTATTCCGGTTCGCGTGGCGATAACTTTGGGTTTACCGCAACCTATGATTCCACAGGACATTTGTATGCCGGAGGCATAGTAGACACAGACCAAGGGGCCTATCCGGTTACTGCAGGTGCATTCCAAATTGTTTATGGTGGCAGCGGCCCAGCGGCAGCGCCTGTTTATCTGCCTTGCGATGTGGCCATTTCCAAATACAAACCCAATGGCAGCGGCCTGATATATGCATCCTATCTGGGAGGCAGCAGCAATGAGTATCCGCACAGTTTGTGCATTGATGAAAAAAACAATTTGTTGGTGCTGGGAACCACGCTGTCCACAGACTTTCCGGTAGCGGGAAGTGCATTTGACAAATCCCATAACGGCAACCACGATTTGTACGTAGCCAAAATAAGCAGCGATGGTAAAACGCTGCTTGGCTGCACATTTATAGGCGGCTCCGGCAACGATGGCATCAATACAGGGGCATTGCATTTCAACTATGCCGATGATTTTCGCGGCGATATTCTGGCTGACAGCAAAGGGAATGTTTATGCGGCTACCTGCACACGTTCCGGCAATTTCCCGGTTCAAAAAGCGGCTTTTAGCACCCTCAAAGGATCCCTGGAGGCTGTGGTTTTCTCTCTGGATGGAAGTTTAAGCGCCCTTCGCTGGAGCACATTTCTGGGCGGATCTGCCGAAGATGCCGCCTACTCCGTAAAACTGGATGACAGCGCCAATTTGTTTGTGGGCGGTGGCACAGCCAGTTCCGGTTTTCCTGTCAAGGGAAACACCCTCCACACTTCCTATCAGGGAGGCAAAGCCGATGGTTTTGTGGTGAAAATGAACCCCGACACAGGCGCACTGCTGAAAAGTACATTCTGGGGAACTTCGGCTTACGATCAGGTTTATTTTCTGGATTATGACCCTGAGCAAAACATCTACATCAACGGACAAACCGAGGGTGGTATAGCCCGAACTGCCGGTAAATACGGCAAAGACAACACCACGCAGTTTATAGGAAAACTTAGCAATGATTTGGGCACCCAGAAATGGGTAACCACTTTCGGAAACCGTTCAGGCATACCCGAATTAAGTCCATGTGCCTTTATGGTAGATAAATGCTATAACATCTACTTCAGCGGCTGGGGAAGCAATGTGGGTGTGGGCAATGCGGGAACCACTGCCGGCCTGCCTGTGACGTCCGATGCCATACAAAAGACCACGGATGATGCCGATTTTTATTTGTTGGCGCTGAGCAAAGATGCTACCAACGTGCTGTATGCCACCTATTTTGGCGGTAACCAGAGTGAAGACCACGTGGATGGCGGTACCAGCCGGTTTGACAAGCGCGGTGTGGTTTATCAGTCTGTTTGCGCCAGTTGTCCCAACAATCCGCCCGGTCTGAATGATTTTCCGACCACATCAGGTTCCGTATTCCCCACCAATGTGAGTTATCGATGCAGCAACGCAAGTTTTA
>CAYSIK010000129.1:0-6074 GCA_964431045.1 uncultured Flavobacteriaceae bacterium | reverse complement strand
TGCGCCTCGGGCAATACGGTCCAATGGCACAAATTGGTACCCCTGATGACGGACACCCCCAGCGCTATGCCAGTATTCCACATGGTATGACTATGGAGAATATTTCACTGGAAGAGGCGCTGAAATTGTTTGAATTGCCCAAAAAGATGGTGCTTTCAAACGGAACGGAAGTTACAATATCGAAAGGACGCTATGGCCCATATATCAAGGTTGGGGATAAATTTCATAGCCTTCCTCAAACCGTAGATTTAATTACTTTTTCCGAGGAAGATGCTGAAGCCTTCCTTCAAAACTTGGCCAATGAACCGCAGTTCCCTATGGAAATTGGGGAGTATGACGGTCAAAAACTCTCTGTGAACAAAGGCCGTTTCGGGCCCTACATCAAATTTGGAGAACTCTTTGTGAGCTTGCCCAAGGGTAGCAATCCCGCAGCCTTCACACTTGAAGAAGCCATTCCGCTCATCGAAGCCAAAAAAGAAGGGGAGAAGGCCAAAATTATAAAAGCATTTGACCAGGATAAAACCCTGCAAATTGTGAAAGGACAATACGGACCTTACATCAGCCACGGCAAGAAAAATGTAAAGATCCCTTCAGGCAAAAATCCCGAAGACCTTACCTATGAAGAGGTGATGGATCTGGTGAAAAACGCACCGGATAAAAAGCCTGCTGCTCGCAGGAAAAAGTAAAGGTTGGTTGTTGCTCTTTAGAGAAGTAAAGGGCAACCTTTAGTTTATGGGTTTAATGGTTTATTGGTCGGTTTTCTCCACTTGTTGGTTTTTGTACACTGCATGCGGCAAGGCGAGACCAACAAGCCCAACCCCATTTGCATTTCTTCATACTCCTGTAAACGTGGCTTGTGCGTAAATATCGCTTTTTCCCCGATTGGCACGATTTTCAGCGCGCGGAGGGCCTCGCAGCCCGAAACGAAGTGGAGGGTGACAACCGGCAAGAGGCCCGGGATAGCCTGCGCAGGGTAAGGCGCCTTAAATCGTGTCAGCCTTTTTGGTTACTTTTTGGGCGCCAAAAAGTGACACATAAATTAAATTTCTATTTCCCCTTTGTTGGTCTTTGTGGCATGCCTGTGGAGGGCGAGACCAACAAGCTCATTTCTGCGCGTTTATCCGCCACGGTGTTCCTTATTCTTTCTTCCACCTTTTTGTGGAAAAAGGTGGAGCCAAAACCATTGACGGCCCAAGGCGCTTTCCCCGGGCACAGGGCTATCCCGCATGGCTCCCCGGCTTTCGCCCTCGCAGCCCGCAATACCGCGGAGGTTTGGGCTGCTCGGGTTTCGCCATGCTCCGCGCGCTGCGGGCCGTCAAATCGGGGATAGAGCAGTTGCTGCCTGAAAAACTAATAATCATTGCGGATATTACGGAATGCAGCGCTGTTTTTTCGGTTGCCAAATCCACCCCTCTCTAGCCCGGCTGGAGAGGGGAAGCTGACTTCAGTCAGCAGGGGTGAGGTAGAAATGTGCATTTGCGTTTTCGATTCCCCTTGTTGGTCTTTGTGGCATGCCTGTATGGGGTAGCGAGACCAACAAGGCTGTATACCTTTAATGTCCCACCTGTAATTTCATCTTCTGTCTTCCACCTTCTTGTAGAAAAAGGGTGAGTTTAAGCAAAGCAATTCAGTTCCACATGGTGCCATCCAGTCCCAGCACAATTCCAATCCACAGGGCAATCATAAATAAAACCAGCCCTACAAACAAGGCCAGCAGGCGCTTCCACGGCGTAATGAGTTTTAGAAAATCGGGGAGTAGCAGGGCCAAGGCACCGCAGGCGGAAGCGAGCGGAGTAATGATGAGCGGTCACAGCATCCAGTATGCGCCCCATTCGGGTTTGGGATTGTCAATGCCCGAAATGAAAAGGGATATAACGCCCAACCCGACGATATAGCCCGTAATGGCGTTCAGTATTATGGTTTTGGGTTTCAGGCGGTAGATGGGGGGCATGGTGCAAAGGAAATCCAAAGGCTCTTGACGCTGTATGATTATCGTCATTTTGCAACATTTATTCTATTAAATCTATCCGAATTTTTCTCTGTTTTAAATTATTCAAAATATACTTCGTCAATACTATACGTAATTTATTGGTAATGTCATTTTTCATAATATATTTGTGTTATGAAAAATATTTATAGAATGATTTTGTCAATTCTTGTGTTTTCCACTGCATCCTCTGTTATTGCAGATTCCCCTCTTACCTCTACAACATTTTCAACAGCTTACAATTCGGAGCCAATAGTTATGGCCGCTGCCAGAGCGCGAGGTAAATTAACAAAGCAAATCATGGATTTTCTTTCCGATGAGTCAAAACCTATTGATATAAAAGTTGCCTGTATTAATCAACTGAGGTGGGATATTAATGGTAAAAATAATGCCCAAATATTTTTGGATTATATGCGTGAAAAGACTTCTGCTCAAGACACAATGAGTTATTCGGGGGATGAGATAGGTTTTTTTAACAGCACTGTTGATTCAACACTGCCATACCAAGACCCTAACATTGCGGTCATAAATAGGTTTAATTCGGATGAATTATTATGTTATGCTTACATCTTGGCTATGGATAATTATTTTAATGTTGAGTACGCAGTGGAATATTCAGAGATGGCCGTTCAAATGAAGCCTGATAGCTACACCTTTTGTATAATAACCGCGATAATACAAGCACAGCATATCACTCACAAAGAAAGTGTTGTATCAACAAATGCTAATGATTGTGATATATTTAAGATATTTTCTTCCATTAAAAATGATACATCGTTAAAAAAAGACATGAAGGAGCAAGCAAGTACAATAATATTCGAGTATATGAATCTTTACAGTTGTAATTAAATATATTATAATTATTTGTAAATAAAATATAGAAATGAATTCAAATAAAATGTTATTTATATTGTCTGTTTCAGTAAGTTTATTTTCATTTAATTATAATGCGTATGCAGATAAATTTGCAAATAAAATTTACACTAACAATTTTTATGGAACAATAGGAAATTTGGGAGTTCGAATGACCTTAACAATAAACGAGAAAGATAATGGTAATGTTGGATATACAGGATATTATTCATATAATCATGTTGGAAAGAATATAAAAATAAATGGTTATTGGTTGATGAGGCCAGGCACTCCCACATATGTTGAACTTACTGAAAAAGCAGGTGGGCAAGTTACAGGTTCATTTTCCTTATTGCCCAAAAGTTATGGTGATTATTCTACATTAAATGGAAATTGGTATAGTACGAATGGAAAGGCACTAAAAGTAAGTCTGAAGAATACAAAGAAGTAATACTTAAAACATAATCATATGAGTGGAAATGAAATAATTGTTTTACTAATTGTTTTTGCTTTGTTTATGGTATTCATTTTCAAGGCAGGGCAGTGGTATGGAATGTCAAGAAAAGACAAAAAGTAAAATGTAGATCATCTTATGTTAAAATACTTTATTCAAGACGGTGAAAACCGCAAAGGTCCTTACGAGCTTCATGAATTAATGAAATTGGAGGTTTATGATGATACCCTCGTATGGCATGAAGGCTTGGCTGACTGGCAGCCTGCTTCTGCAATTCAAGAGTTGAAGCCCGTGATAAGGCAGAGGATGGTATCTCCACCTCCGCCTCTACCAGAACAGCCTTTGGCAAAATCAAACAAGAATCAAGGAATTATAATTGGGCTGGTAGCAGTGCTGATTATAATTGTCTTGGTTGTAAACGCAAATCGTCCTTCTTCCTCTTCCGTTAACGTTGTTATGGATCCTCAAATTGAAAAAGAAATCGCAAAAGAATCCGCTAAAGATGCCAATCCTGCGGACGATGAAATTTTGAGAAAGCAGCAGCAGCAGGATCAGATAGAAACCAACAAACGTTTTATTCGGAATAATTGGTCAAATTACTTTTTAATTAGTAAGAGCAACTATGATGTAGAGGGATTGGGCGGAATTTCTAATCTTCAGGTTTATTTTGAAAATAAGACCGGATATATGATTGAAAATGTAAATGCCCAAATTGATATATACACCGCCAATGGATATGTTTACAAAACGGAATATGTTCATTTTTCCAATGTTCCGGCAAATGGATTTGAAGTTTTTAATGTGCCATATTCAGCAAGAGGAACCAGTGTTAGTGAACCCAGAATAACAAGTATCGAATCTGCAATCTTAAACTTTTGTTTTCAATCCGATTATGTTATACCTGGAGATTCTGAAGATCCTTTTCGTTGCAATTAAACTATGGTAAAAAAATACGTAACCCTATTTCTTCTGATTCAATTGATTTCAGTTGGATGCAAAAAGAAAGACGAAATACAAAAGCCTGCTTCAGACATTAACAGTGCGGTAGATCAGGTGCCACTGCCCACCTCAGTACCTGATAACAGCGTAAAATACCGCGATACCGCGCTGGAAGACGTGATTATTGCCGGTGTAACATCCAAGTGCAAAACCTACACTGCAGAACGCATACAGCGCCTTAATTCATTTGACTTTTTTTATGCCGATGACAAGGCTGATATTTGGCCCGGTAATATTGTACAGAGCAGCTATCTCAGAAATACAGGCCGTTTGGTTTCACTGGGAAATTTTCCCCGTGAGAATATGAATTACAACATTCAGGGCACCCTGGGATCTACAGGTTTTTCATTGCCAAATCCTTCCAATAACACCTATCAGGCTGAGTTTGATAAAAAATCCAAATTGTTTTGGTTTATGCCCCCGGCCTACACCTACCAGAATGTGCAGACTACTTATTCTACCCAGCAAGCCTTTGTTGACCTGGGCCTGAATTTTGGTTTTTTGGCAGGTGGCCTGGGTACCCGTTTTCAGAGTATCAACACCAATGGTTTGACAACCATGTACATGATGGTACGAAATGTATATTTCACTGTGAGCACCGAATATCCATCCAATCCGGCCGGTTTCTTTGGTGCCAATGTGAATGTTTCCGATTTAAAGCGGGTTCTGACCCCCGATAATGCCCCTGCCTATATCTCCAGTGTTTCTTACGGACGCGTGGCCCTGGTTCGGGTTGTGTCTGCTTACAGCCAAAAAGAAACCAAAACATGCATAGAGCTGGTGCTGAATGGTTTCGGCGGATCTCTTACCACAGGTCAAAGACGATTGGTGTCCAGCCTGCAGCTTACCATTGAAGCGGCTCCGGGGCCTGAAACGGCGCTCAAAACGCTGGACGATGTTTATAAATTCATCAACAACGGTTACCAGTTCAACCATCGGACCGGCTGTGTTCCTGTGGGCTACGAGGCACGGTACCTGAAAGACAATTCGCCGCTGATAACACACACGGCGCTCAGCTATAAAATCATTGAATGCTTATGAGAAAGAGGATTTCTGTATTGCTGACCACCGCACTTGCCGCAGGATTAACCTTGCTGAATTCCTGCCAAAAAGAGCCTGAGCCCGTCATTTACAATGACTATGTGGTGCCTTATGAAATTGTGGAGGAAACCTTCCGTCTCGGTGCGCGCAGTACCGCTATTTTTTCCAATAAATCCATCATTACCCGAACCATTAAATTGCCTCCCAGAACAGTATACTGGGCATACTGGATGGGAGCGGGCCCTGAACCGGTGGATGCGTTGGCCAAAGTGATTTTACCGGCGGCGGCGTCCAAGCTGACAAAAGATCCTTTTGTGGCCTATGCGTGGGGGATTATATCGGCGCTAAATCTTACGGAAATTGGCAAATCCAACGCGGATATCTTCTTTATGCCCTCAGATCAGGCCGCCAGCTTTAGCTTCACCAACTCCGATTTTCAATCATTTATTGCCAAGCCCCAAACCAAGAATATCCATGATAAGTATATCGACATACTGGATACCCCTACCGATTCAGACAATACCATTGTAATGGGTTTGCGCAACCAAAACTATGGTGCCGGTGTGGATGTTAAAATCAAGGTGTGGGCCTTTGTGGTAAAGCCATTATAAGCAAAACGCTGAATAAAAAACGGGGCGAAAACATTCGCCCCGTTTTTTTATTACCCTGCCTTTCTCTTTTCGTTCTGCAGGTCCATTTCCTGCTGCCCCGGAATCAGGAAACCCAGGGGCGCCTTGGTTG
>CAYSIK010000128.1:3370-6098 GCA_964431045.1 uncultured Flavobacteriaceae bacterium | reverse complement strand
AAGCAGCTTCCTGAATCCATCCTTTACAGTTGAGTGTGGTGCCTGTTGGGGCGGTAACGATACGTGGACCTGATGCGGGTTGAGTCATGCTGCAAAATTACGCATAAGTTGGCGGTTTAAGGCCGCTATTTGTTGGATTTACAAAGCCTTTTCCCTTAACAATCAGCCCGTAAACTTCATCGTCAGACTGATTCTTTTGCGCTGCGCATCCACTTCCATAACACGCACTTTCACGTGCTGTCCCAGCGAAACCACCTCTGTCGGGTGTTTCACAAAGCGATTGCTGAGCTGGCTCACGTGCACCAGGCCATCCTGTTTCACGCCAATATCCACAAATGCACCAAAATCGGTAATGTTGGTTACGATGCCATTCAGCTCCAGTCCGGGCTCCAGATCGGAAATGCTGCGCACCTGATCGCTGAAACCTACCGCCTGAAACTCCCCGCGGGGATCCAGGCCCGGCTTTTGCAATTCTTTCACAATATCGTTGAGCGTGGGAAGACCAATACCCAGCAGTTCATTCACGTAGTTTTCTGGTTTCAGGGTTTTTACTTTTTCCGAATCAGACAACAAAGCAGCCACTGAATGTCCGGAATCGGCAGCCATGCGGCGCACCAGTTCGTATCGCTCTGGGTGAACCGCACTGTTATCCAGGGCATTGGCGGCACCGCGTATGCGCAAAAATCCTGCACATTGTTCGAATGCCTTGGCACCCAGACGGGGAACTTCTTTCAGCTGCTCACGGCTTTTAAATCCTCCCAGCTTTTTCCGGTGTTCAAGAATGTTCTGTGCCAAAACAGGTCCCAGTCCGCTCACGTACGAGAGCAGGTGTTTGCTGGCGGTATTCAGGTTTACACCAACTGTATTAACTGCACTTTCTACCACGGCATCCAGGCGTTTTTTCAAAAGGGTCTTGTTTACATCGTGCTGGTACTGGCCCACTCCAATATTTCCGGGCTCAATCTTCACCAGCTCAGCCAGCGGATCCATTAACCGGCGTCCAATGGAAATGGCGCCACGAACGGTAACATCCAGTTTTGGAAATTCTTCCCTGGCCACTTCTCCGGCGCTGTAAATACTAGCTCCGGCTTCATTCACCATGTAAACCGGCACCTTATTACCTAAAGATTCTTTTACAAACGCTTCTGTCTCGCGTCCGGCAGTTCCATTGCCCACCGCAATGGCTTCGGGATTGTATTTTGAAACCCATTCCTGCAGTGTTATTGCCGACTTTTCAACTTCTTTCTGCGGTTCGTGCGGGTATATGGCGGTGTGATCCAGAAAATTTCCTTTTTCATCAAGCGCAACCATTTTGCAGCCGGTTCTGAAACCCGGATCTATGGCCAGCATGCGCTTTTCTCCCAGTGGCGGTGCCAACAGCAGCTGACGTGCGTTTAGTGCAAACACGGCTATGGCCTCTTCATCTGCGCGTTCGGTAGCTTTCTGTAACATTTCGCTTTGCAACTGGGGCTGCAGCAACCGTTCCCAGGAATCTTCCAGGGCCATTTTCACCTGCTCAGTAGCATCGCAATAACCGCGCAACACCTGTCGGCGAATAATTTGAATGGATCTTTCTTCATCCGGACTCACGGATATTTTCAGAAACCCGAGCGATTCACCCCTAAACATGGCCAGTAGCCTGTGTGAAGGACATTTTAGCAAATTTTCATGGTAGTCAAAATAATCGCGAAATTTTTGGGCCTCTGTATCTTCCTTTTTACCCCGGGTAACCTTGCATTTTAGCGCACCTTCCTTTTCAAAAAGCAAGCGCAGATTGCCTCTCACGGAAACATTCTCACTGATCAATTCAGCGATAATGTCTCGGGCGCCCTGCAAAGCCTCTTCCCGACTGGCCACCTGATCGTTAATAAATGTATCAATTACCTGCCAAAAACGGTCATTTTTCTGTTCAAAAATCATCATAGCCAGCGGCTCCAACCCTTTTTCCCTTGCGGCATCAGCCTTGCTGCGCTTTTTGGGTTTGTAGGGCAGATACAAATCTTCCAGTTGCTGCAGTTCCGTTGCTGATTCAATAGCCTGTTTTAAATCGGGCGTAAGCTTGCCCTGTTCCTGTATTTGCTGAAGAATGAAACTGCGTCGTTTTTCCAGTTCCTGCAGTTCTTCCCACAAATCCTTGATGCGCTGTATCTGCACTTCATCCAAATTTCCTGTCACTTCCTTGCGGTAACGGGAAATAAATGGCACGGTACTGCCCTCGCTAAAAAGACGGAGCGTGTTTTTAACCTGTGATTCGCGAACATTCAGGGCAGAAGCAATGCGCTTTTCGAACATAAAGTCACGAAAATACCATTTGATTGATGCCGGATTTCCTCAAATTATTGACAATGGAAAATCGAGCAAATCCTGAATTTTAAGGTTTGCCCCCTGCGGGATTGAAAAACCCATCCACTGGGCAAATTCGGCAAAGATGGAATCAGGTTGATTGCGTGCCGCATTTCCAATAGATTTGGACAGTTTTTGACCCTCCGCGTCCAGCAGCAATTCATGATGATGAAACTGAATTGTATCAAACGCAGCAATACCGGCAGCCTGGGCAATTTCTTTTTGTATTTGGGTGGAATCTTTCAGATCATTCCCCCGAAAAATATGGGTGATATTAAAATCGATATCATCGCAAATACTGCCAATATGGTATGCCGGAATGCCCTCCTTTCGGAGAATAATCGGATCGCCGGTTTCAGCATTAAAACTCTTACGGTTGAATCGA
>CAYSIK010000128.1:0-3360 GCA_964431045.1 uncultured Flavobacteriaceae bacterium | reverse complement strand
GTAAAATCCTGCTGAAAAAGGAGCTCTTTTGTACGGCAAATACCGGGGTAATCACCTGAGAAACCTTGTTCTGTTAGCGATTTTCGGCTGCAATTGCATACATACGTAAAACCCTTATCTGGTAATGTTTTTATCAATTCAACATACCGGTCGGTACGGTGTTTTTGTGACCATTTTTGGTAAAAATCATCCGGTCCGGATGGCCCGAGATCCCAGTCAAGTCCGAAAGCTTCCAAATCTCTGAAAATGGCTTCCACAAACTCCGGTTTTGCCCTGTCAAAATCGAGGTCATCCAGGCGCAGAAAAACCTTTCCGCCCCGTTGTCTGGCAAAAAGCCAGTTCAGCAAGAAATTATAAAAATTACCGCGGTGCAAATGTCCGCTGGGTGTAGGTGCCAACCGGGTAATGATTTCAGTTTTTTTCATGAGCACGGCTTTGGGTTACCCAACGCAGCATTCCAAAACTGTAACTGTCGTCCAGTAAGCTTTTCACTGACGAGAGATTTGGCTCCGGCGCTTTTTCCATGGCTTCGGTTATTTCCTGAATCTGCTCGGCGGTGAGCAATTCTTCCAGTGACAATTTTCCTGCCGCAATACAGGCTCCCAGGTGGCTTTCCACCGTTCCCGGCGTAATGCCGCGCATTTGTGCAATATCTTCTATGGAGTGGCCTTCGCGGTGCAGTTGCAATGTCACTTCCTGAGATTGGCCTTTGGGCGCTTTCCCCGGTATTGAATCCGCTTTTACGGGCGCTTCCGGTGCCTCGCGAACAATCCTTTTATCACCCGTGTACAATGAAGCACCATTCAGGCGCATGCCATACAGGTTGTTCAGGCTAAACCAGAGGCGTTCCAGCAATGTATCTGCTTTCTCAAAATATTTCTTTACGCGGGTCCGAACAGAAAGAGACTGATGCAGCGCTGTCAGCGGCAATATTACCCTGCTGTGCAGTTGTCCTGCAAAATAATCTGCTCCTTTGGTAATGCGGTCTGCCAGCTTTGCTACCTGCTGCTCATCCTCAAAGTCATGCGGGAAAATTTGCATAATCTCGCTGCGAAAACGAAGCGCCACTTCCTCAATGCCCATCAGTTCGGCAGACCAGTCATCTGTTTTTTCAAATACTTCTCTGGGTAAAGCCGATGACAGTTCCCTGTTTTCATCGCGCCAGCCCTGCATTTGAAACAGCGGTTCTTCAAAATTGAAAACTTTGAGCAGTCGGGCTCTCACATAGGCTTGCTGTTCCTGCCACAAGCGGTCTTCAAGTGCAGCGCGGCCGGGCCTGACGGCACTAAACTCCACGATACGGGCATCACACTGAATACTGCGCGAGGTGATTTCGCTTTTCAACACCAGCCCGTCCATGCTTCGGCATCGGCTGAGGGCCACATACACCTGACCGGGCGCGAAAGATTTTCCGGCATCAATCACCGCCTTATCAAAACTCAATCCCTGGCTTTTGTGAATGGTAATGGCCCATGCCAGGCGAATGGGATACTGCACAAAACTGCCGAGAATTTCTTCGTCCAGCTTGTCACCCGCTTTACTGAGCGCATATCGTTTATTCTCCCAGGTTTCGGGCTTTACCTTAATAATTTCGCCCGTTTCCTGAAACTGCACTTCAATGTGTGCCTCCTCAATTTTATGAATAACCCCGATTTTACCATTAAAATATTGCTTTTCGGATGAGGTGTCGTTTTTCACAAACATAACCTGAGCACCAATTTTCACCCGCAAGGCACTTTCAGTGGGATACAGGTTTTCAGGAAAATCCTTGTGGATTTTGGCAATCAGATATTTTTCCTCACCTTCCAGTTTTTTCAGCGCCTCTTCATTCATGCGATCGGCGGTGGCATTGTGTGTGGTGAGCGTAACAAACCCTGCTTCCTTCTCCGGCTGAAAATCCGGCTGATAGTATTGCATGAGGGTTTCGTAGTCATCACGATCAAATTCGGCATGCCGGATGCGGTTCAGTAAACCCACAAACTGTCGGTCTGTCTGTCTGTGAACGGTTTCCAGCTCCAGTTGCACAGGATTTATTTTTTTATAGGCGTGGGAATCGAAGAAATAACGGCCTCCATAGTACTGACCCAGCAGTCCCGCTTCATCCTCCTTCACCACGGGTGCCAGCTGGTATAAATCGCCAATCAGCAGCAACTGCACACCACCAAAGGGTTCTGCATTTCTTCTAACAGTTCTCAGCGACAGGTCTATGGCATCCATAATATCCATGCGCACCATGCTCACTTCATCAATCACCAGCAGTTCCAGTTCCCGCAGCAGTTCCAGTTTCTGCGCCGGATAGCGAAAATGCCGCATCATCATAAGGGTATTGTTGGCCAGATTGGGATCCACAGGATCTGCCGAAGGAATAAACGCCTTTGTGGGCAGGCCAAATAACGAATGCAGGGTAACACCTCCGGCATTGATGGCCGCAACGCCTGTTGGCGCCGCCACCACATACCTTTTTCCGCAGGATGGAACAACGGTTTTTAAAAAGGTGGTTTTACCGGTTCCCGCTTTTCCGGATAGATAAATGTGCGCGCGGGTAGATGAAACAAATTCAGAAGCTAAATCAAACATAAAATCACTCATAACATAAAAAATTAAAAATAAGGCCGAAGATACACCAATCCCGGTAATTTTTCAGAAGGAACAGAAAAGCGGAATTACATATTCCTTCGGTACTGACCGCCGACTTCAAACAGAGCCTGCGTGATCTGTCCCAGTGTGCATACCTTGGCCGCTTCCATCAGTTGTTCAAAGACGTTTCCGTTTTGCACTGCCGTTTCCTGAATGGCTTTCAAAGCTGCCTGAGCAGCATCTGCATTGCCTTTGTGCAGGTTTTTAACAGTTTCAATCTGCCGGTCTTGTTCCTCTTTTGTGCTTCGGATAACTTCCTGTGGCAAAACGGTTGGAGAACCCTTGCTGCTCAGGAATGTATTCACACCGATAATGGGCAGTTCACCTGAGTGTTTCAGGGTTTCATAATACAGGCTTTCTTCCTGAATTTTGCTGCGCTGATACATGGTTTCCATAGAACCCAGCACGCCGCCGCGTTCGGTGATACGGTCAAATTCCGTTAGTACGGCCTCTTCCACCAGGTCTGTTAATTCTTCAATGATAAAGCTGCCCTGCAGGGGATTTTCATTTTTGGCCAGACCCAACTCCCGGTTGATGATAAGCTGAATGGCCATGGCTCGGCGCACACTTTCTTCCGTGGGTGTGGTAATGGCTTCATCATAGGCATTGGTGTGCAGGCTGTTGCAGTTATCATAAATTGCATACAGTGCCTGCAAGGTGGTTCGGATATCGTTGAAGTCAATTTCCTGCGCGTGCAGACTGCGGCCACTGGTTTGGATATGA
>CAYSIK010000127.1:0-6202 GCA_964431045.1 uncultured Flavobacteriaceae bacterium | reverse complement strand
TGGGTAAACAATTTGCGCATGCCCTGCAAAAAAAGCATATTTGAACCGCTTATGAGCATGGATTTAACAGAACGACTGAAAAAAAGACCCGAAACGGGCAAAAATGTCTTTGTGGCAAAGGGAGCACATGTCATTGGTGATGTGAAGCTGGGGGACGAGAGCAGCGTGTGGTTTGGGGCGGTGTTGCGGGGCGACAGCGATACGATTTCAGTTGGGGCCCGCACCAACATTCAGGATAACGCTGTTTTGCACGCCGATCCCGGTGATCCGTGTATAATTGGTGAAGATTGTGTGGTCGGGCATAGTGCCATTGTGCACGGAGCCCGGCTTAGTCATCACGTTTTGGTGGGTATGCATGCTACTGTCCTTAATAATGCTGAAATTGGTGAATTTAGCATCATAGGTGCCAATGCGCTGGTGCCTTCGGGAATGATAATTCCGCCCTATAGCCTCGTTCTAGGTGTACCGGCAAAGGTTGCAAAAACGTTGGATGAAAGCGTGCACCCACGTATTCAGGATAATGTTGACGAATACGTTAGAAAAGCCCGTGCCTACATGGATTCCGGTTATTCGGCTGCCGAATAATTTGGAAATGTCAGGAAAAATGCGTATATTGAGATAGGCCCTATTTGGCAGGAGCCTTATCAGCGGCTTTCTCTGCCTTTTTGTCTTTGGCTTTGTCCTCTTTGGAATCCTTGCTTTCGCCTTTTTTGAAATTAAAGTTGTAGCTCAGGCCAATGCGGTGTTCCCAAAGTTGGTCCCAGTTATTCCCTTCAACATAGCCATCGAGATTGTCATAAAAGGACGGAAGCCAGGTTGAGTTAAGATTTACATTCAGGCGGGGGGTACAGCGGATGTTGACACCGAGCCCTACAGGGATGTTCAGGTAAGATACGCTGCGCCAGTCTGGTGTGTAATCGGGTTTTTGGCGGTCGCCATAGAAAAAGCCTGCGCCGGCAACGAAATAAGGAGCCAGAAATGCTTCTTCCTTCAGCCACTTGCCGTTGTTAAACTTAATTCTGGCGGTAATATTGGCATTGGTACCTTTTAAATTCAATACGGGATATTGTTCCTGAAAAGCAACGGCATTGGGGTTGTAAAACATTTTACCGTAGTTGGCATTCAGACTCAGGTCCAGCCAATGGTTCATATATCTTGAAATACCGCCGCCGAACTGGAAATTGGGGTAACGAAACTGAAGTAATGATTTACCCAGATCGCCCTTATATTCTTTATAGTTTCCATTAAACGAGACAGCCCATTTGTGGGTTGATGTTTGTGCATTTCCGGTACCCAAAGCACACAGAAACAGGCCAATCCAAATGAATTTTTTCATGGTAATTTGTTGCGAAAGTATAAAATAATTCTATTAAAACCAATAACATCGCTCATGATTCCTCATTTTCTGGGCAATGCAGGTAAGGATGAGCGAATATTAACAAAGACGTAAGCCAATGTGACCGCGATATTCCTTATACTTGCACTTATTAGTCATGGCGCGCAAAACCAAATACTTTTTTAATCCGAAAAGTCTGAGTTTTGAGCGGGTTAGGGATAACCGCCGCTACATGATGTGGCGTGGCATTGGTTTCAGCAGCCTGATTCTTGTTGTTTCGTTGCTTCTTGCATTGGTTTTCAGCCGGATATTTGCCGGTCCCCGCGAACGTTTTCTGATGGATGAAAATTCGGCATTGCGGCGGGAGCTGAAGGGTATGGACCGTTCGGTAGCAGAACTGGAAAGGAATCTGGGTGTTTTGAAAGAGCGTGATCTTGAGATTTACCGGGCTATGTACGAGGCAGATCCTCCGAAACCGGTGGATTACAGAGGTCCTGATTATGCCGAATTGAAAAACCTGCCGGAAGGAGAATTGTTGCAGCGCATCAGGCAGAAAATAGACAGGTTGGGCAAGGATGCATATGCACAATCCGTTTCTTATGAAACCCTCAAAAAACTGATACGCGGCAAGGAGGCTTTTGTCAACGCCATACCTGCAATACAGCCTGTTTCGAATGAAGATTTGACGAGAATGGCAAGCGGTTATGGTTACCGACTGGATCCGTTTTACCGCACTTCTTCTTTTCATTCAGGGATGGACTTTACCGCAGATATTGGCACAGAGGTTTTCGCCACCGGTGACGGTGTTGTTCAAAAAACAAGCAATGATGGATGGGGTTACGGAAATCACGTGATTTTAGATCACGGTTTTGGCTATACAACCGTTTATGGCCACCTGAGCAAAATTGTGGTCAGCCCCGGCCAAATCGTAAAAAGGGGACAACTGATTGGTCACGTCGGCAACACAGGCCGCAGCACCGGTCCGCATTTGCATTACGAGGTAAGGCGTGGTGGCAATCCACTCAACCCCGCGTTCTTTTACCACAATGATTTGACGGATGAACAATACCGAAGAATGATAGAAATGAGCAACCGTGAATCCAAAAGATTTGATTAATGGAAACAGAAACTACACATATCAAAAAGTATTACAAAATTGGCGAAGTAAGTAAAATGCTGGGCGTTCCGGCTTCTACCCTCCGCTTTTGGGAAACAGAGTTCAAACAACTCAAACCCATGAAGAATAAAAAAGGAGATCGCATTTATTCGCTAAAGGACATTGATCTGCTAAAGGAGATACATTATCTGACCCGTGAAAAAGGAATTAAAATTGCCAAAGCCACCCGTAAGGTAAGCGCTGGAAATTCAGGTTCCGATTCGAAGGCTTTGTTGGTAAAGAAGCTAAGAGAACTTAAAGATAAGCTGCTGGTCTTTCAACAGGCATTGGGCGGGTGATGCGTTTTTTGTTCATAGGGATTTGGTTTTGTACTGCAGGAATCCTCACTGCGCAGCAGGGCGCGCCTTTTTGGGGGCTGGGTGGCAATGAAGCCAACCGAGATGCCGGTTTTGGGCTGAGCAATAATCCGGGTGTGGCATTCTCAGGCAAAGCTACAGGCGGTGTCTGGGGGCATCAGCGGTTTACGGGAACTTCTTTGGTTCAGGGTGGAGCTGCGGTAGCATTCAAGAGTAAAGGCACTCTGTATGGTGGCGATTTTGCCTATCGCGGAACTTCCGGATTTTCTGTCCATGCAGCACACGTTTCTCTATGTCAGATTATAAGTTCCCAGCTCAGTGTGGGGTTTTCGGTGGGGTATACCGGTCTTTTTCAGTCTATGCTTACCGAAAGGCCTGTATGGCTCAGCGGAAAACTGGGGGCGGCTTTTCAGGTGAATGACAAATGGGATGCTTCGGCGGTGATTATGAATCCCTGGAACCGTACCTATGATGGCGGTATGGCTGTGCCGGCAGGTGCGCTTGCTTTGGGATATAGGATCAATCCGCTTACCAAAGCTGGGTTTCAATACCGTTACAATGCGCAATTTCAACCGGTATATGGTATTGCCTTGAGGCACGAATACGGTAAACGCATCGTTTTTAACGGGGCTCTGCAAACCGGTCCTGAGCCGTTTTCAGGTGGAATTGAATATAAATCGGGGGCTGCTGTCTTTGCTCTATCCACAAGATACCACACATATCTGGGCTTTTCGCCCGCTTTTTCCCTGGTATGGACAAAGCGTTAAAATCCATAGTACTGATACTGATGCTGTTTGCAGGCAGGGTGTTTTCACAAATTCCCGAGGATGTGAAACTGACCATCGAGCGGTATCTGGAAACCCTGGAGACCAACGCGGATTACACCCAGATTTATGAGGATTTGATTCAGTTTACCGAGAAGCCCCTCAACCTTAACCATGCCGGTGTAGACGAGCTGATTAACTTTCCATTAATTACACCTGTTCAGGCGGCTGCCATTGTGGGGCACCGAAAACGTTTTGGGCTGTTTCTCACACTTGCAGAATTGCAGGTAGTGGGTATGGAGCCCGAACAGATTAGGGCGGTGGCGCCCTTTGTGAATATTGCTCCCGGACTGGAAGACCGGGCAAAAGGGCTTGCCCAGAAGCTGAGTCAAGGCAAAACAGAGCTCATACTTACTACCAAACGACGGTATCCGGATCCCACCGAGGCTTACAATGCCGATTTGATGGCAATGAGCACACGTTTGCGTTATACACTGCCTGGCGTATACAGTTTTGGTATTACGGCTGAAAAAGACCCGGGGGAATACTGGTGGAACAAAGGCCCTGACTATATTTCAGCGCATGCTGCCATTTTTAATTTCGGTGCGGTAAAATCACTGGTGGCGGGCGATTATGTGCTGAGTTTGGGACAAGGGCTGGTGATGGGCTCCGGCATTGGAATTGGCAAAAGTGCGAGTGTGCTGAATATCAAGCGTTCGCAGCCTGCCGTAAAAGCTTACCGTGGGGTGAATGAATTTTTATTTTTGCGCGGAATTGCGTCAACATTGAAACTATCAAAAAACTGGGATTTTACGATAGCACTGGCATCCAATGGCATAAGCGCGAGAATAGGCGATACAGCGGGTTTGGGCGGGGAAGGTTTTTCATCGGTGGACCTGGATGGATTGCACCGAACCCCGTCAGAAATTCAAACTAAAAACAACCTTAGGCGCAATTTGCAGGGATACTGGCTACAGCACAATGGAAAAGCAGGTAATTTCGGTGGGGGGTTGGCTCGCTTCAGTAACAGCATTGCGCAATCCGCATCGGAAGATTTATACCGTCTATACAATCCCACCGGAAAGCAGCAGCATTTTTACCACGGCTGGCAGGCCCACACCATGGGCCGGATGCATGTTTTCAGCGAATGGGCATGGCTGGCAGAAACCCGCAAACATGCCGTTTCTGTCGGGGCGCTGGTTTCACTGGGCAAATGGGCTGAATGGTCTGTACACTTTCGCGATTATGCCCCGGGTTTCATCAGTCCGTATTCTACCGCGTTTGGCAACAGCAACCAGAACGAACAGGGCTTGTATATGGGATTGAAAATGAATTTTACCCGCAAGCTTAGCCTAAGCAATTATTGTGATATCGCCCGACAACCCTGGCTTACCTCTCGTTTTTATTCACCCTCACGTACCCAGGATTTACTCTGGCAGCTGGATTATGCGGCTACCAAGAAGACACAAGTGTATGTCCGGTACCGCTACATAGTGCGCAGCCTTCAGAGCAGTGAGGGAGCAACCAAATCCATTACAACCTATTCGACGCAGCTATTGAGGGTAAACGTATCAGCTGCAGTTACCAATAACAGTCGTGTAGAATTGCGTGCCGAACACAGTTTCAGTGCCGACGGTCCCTCTGCAGGCCATTCTTCCTTGTTTTATGGGGAATACACAACCAGGGTGAATCCGGGGCGCTGGCAACTGGTAATGCGTTACAGTATGTTTGATGTTTCGGGTTTTTACAACCGTTTATACGCCTATGAAAATCAGCTTTTGTATGATTTTGGAACCGTTGCCTTTTTTGGGAAAGGCCGCTCTGCCTACATATTGGCCACCAAACCCATCAACAAAAGGCTGAAAGCGGGTATTCGGTATGCATGGATGGAAAGTATCAATAGCGGGGAGGTTTTGCCCACATGGAACCGCCGTATCTTTGCACAGCTGATCTGGCGTATATGAATCCCAAACTGAGTGTCAATGTAAACAAGGTAGCTACCCTGCGGAATGCCCGGGGCGGCAACAATCCCGATGTGGTTAAAGTGGCGCTGGATTGCGAGCAGTTCGGGGCTGATGGTATAACGGTTCACCCCAGGCCGGATGAGCGGCATATTCGATATGACGATGTGCGGAAGCTGAGCCGGGTGGTGACCACCGAATTCAATATTGAAGGGTATCCGTCTGAATCGTTTCTGAAACTGGTGGAGGAGGTGAAACCCGCGCAGGTTACGCTGGTTCCCGATCCGCCGGATGTACTTACCAGCAACAACGGCTGGGATACAAAAGTGAATTTGCATTTGCTACAGGATGTGGTAGCGCGCCTTAAATCAGGCGGTATGCGGGTAAGTTTGTTTCTCAATCCCGATGCCAATATGGTTGAGCATGCGGCACTGTGCGGTGCAGATCGTATTGAGCTTTACACGGAACAATACGCCGTATTGTTTCCGAAAAATCCGGAAGAGGCCATAAAGCCTTACATAAATACTGCCGAAGCAGCAATACAGGCGGGGTTGGGGATTAATGCCGGCCATGACCTGGATTTGCATAACCTGCACTATTTACGTGTGCATTTGCCGGGTTTGCTGGAGGTTTCAATTGGTCATGCGCTTATTTGTGATGCGCTTTAC
>CAYSIK010000126.1:3873-6323 GCA_964431045.1 uncultured Flavobacteriaceae bacterium | reverse complement strand
AAGCGCCAATAGTATTATCCATGGCGCAAAACAGCTGTTCATCAGCATTCCGGCTCCCCTTGCTACAATGAATGACAGCAGTGGCATAAACACGATGGCATAATAACCATGGTGAATAAACTGATACTGCACCGGAAAATAAAACAGCAGGCAACCCACACCGTAAGCCATTACCGGCAGATATTTTTTCCAGACAGTTTTACTCTTGTAAATTCCGGCCAGCAAAAATGGCAGGAACACATACCCCACCCAGGTTTCAGGAATATCTGAAAACAGGTTTTTGCCCAGAATATCCAGCACTTCTCCCCAGCTGCTGGCATGACGCATGGCATGCACAAATTCATGCAATCCATAGGTTTTTACCAGATAGGCGGCATACACATACCACGATAGCGAAAGTCCCGCCACCAGTGCAACCATAACAACAGCCTGCAGCCAGGCTTTCCGGTTTTGAGAATGATGCATTAAAAATGAGACGGCCAAGGGCAATCCTGCCATGAGAAACTGCAATTTTATCATGCCGGCCAGCGCCAGTAAAACAGTGGGTAAAACGCCAGCCTTCCAGGATATTTCACGCAACCAGTGCAAGGCAAAACACCAGCCCCACAGCATGCAACACAGCGCCATAATATCGGGAACGGCATTGATGCCATGAAAATACATTTCGGGAGCAAACGCAATAAAAACGGAACCCGCAGCGGCATGAACGGGGTTTCCCGTATAGTGCGATATAACCTTGTGCATGGCCCAGACCGACAATAGGGTAAATATCAGGGAAAGCCATCTGTGATAATGCTCTGAAAACCCTGTGGTGCGGTACATGCAAGCCAGAATATACTCATACGCAGGAAACTGCGGACCGGTTATACCTGACTTTTCAAATCGCTTGTCAACCCTGGGTTCCAGCAGATTCATGCTTTCATCCGCGTAGTTCTTGGCCACGGCCAGGGTATTGCACTGCCGCCACACATGGTTCCCTACTGCAGGCAACTTCATGAAGGGCAAATGGGTAAGCGCAACCAACAACATCAGCGCCGGCAGAAATTTCTTCGCCGGAAGGCTAAAAACCTTTTGGGTTAGCGCATTTAAGCGGTTTACCATGTATGATCAATAATGATTTTGTGTTTTCCCGAGATTCTGCGTGTAATCAGGCTAAAATGCCCTGCCGGAGTATCTTTCGCTCGAATCAGTTTCCAACGTCCGTTTACATGTCCGATTTCAGCTGCCTTATCCAGCAATTCGATGGTATCAATGTCAAAATCCAGCTTTCCCATCGCGGCCTTATCCGGATAGTGTTTTTTGTATGCGTTCAGCGTAGCCAGCCAGCCATACCTTGCGCCTTTGGCTCCGATAAATTGCATGCCTGAATCCCGATGATAACCTTCCATGAACTTTTCAATATTTCCTTCATTCCAGGCTTGCTGCTGCATTATTAACAATTCTCTGATACCATTTACCTCTTGCGTGTTTTTATTGCCACTACAGGCCCAAAAACAGGCAATAGAGAATAAAACTACCCACTTATTCATTTTGACTTCGAAGATACAGTATATTGAATTCCGAGACTAATACTGTTGTGGTAGGCTCCGGTAGGAAAAAACAAACTGCCTGCGGCGTTGGATGATACCGAAATCAGGCCATACTGATATTCAAGACGGTAACTCAGGGATTTGCTGCTTTTAAATTGCAGTTTTGCACACATCAGCATACCTGTTTTTCGGCTGTCTTCTTCCACGTTCAGGTGAATTCCCTCTGTTTCCTTTGCTTTAATAAGATAGGTAGTTCGAATACCGGCCCCTGCCAACCACCGCGAATCAATGGTTTTGTTTATAAAAATGGGAAGATCTACGGTTTGATAGCGGTAGTGGAACGACGCTTTACCCGGCAAATCAGGATTGAACGGATAGCGTGAGCCCCGCTCACTGAAGCCTATTCCGGTTTCATACTGCCAGCCATTTCCTAAATTTTGCGCAATGACGGTTCCTACAGTGTAACCGAATTTATTGAAACCCGAAGCACCGTCACCGTCTATCTGACAGGCATTGACAGCTGCATGCAGCGCAGAAGAAAAGGCGCCTTTCCCATCCTGGGCCTTGCTTTGCGCAGAAAAGATCAGCAAACCCGATAAAAAACTTATTCTCAGTACCCGCATTTGGATGAAATTTGCTGCAAAATACACTTTGGGCGGGGAAAAAACAGATTATATTATTGTTGGAGGCGGACTGGCGGGCGTTTCGCTGGCCTTGGAGCTGGTAATGCGCGGCAAAAGCATTGTTTTACTCGACAACCCGGAACCCTCTGCCAGCAGCCGGATTGCGGCAGGAATCATCCATCCCGTTGTACCCAAGGGTGTTCGTCTTACCTGGATGGGCGAAACCCTCTTCCCCATTATTCAGCCATGGTACCAGGAGTGGGAAAAACGCCTGAACGCATCATTTTATCAGTCTTTG
>CAYSIK010000126.1:0-3813 GCA_964431045.1 uncultured Flavobacteriaceae bacterium | reverse complement strand
CGTCTGACGAAATGCAAAACTGGATCGCCCCTTTAAGCGAAAAAAACCTGCCTGGGATTTCCGCAAACCACGGCCACACTCACATTAAACACTGCGCAAGGCTGAACACCAATGCTTTTTTGAATGCAGCAATTTCGTGGCTAAAAGATAAAATAATCCTTGAAAACTGCATGTTTGAGCATGCTTCGTTAAAAAAACAAAATCAGGGTTGGCAGTACGGTAAACACAGCGCAGATGGGGTTATTTTCTGCGAAGGAATCGGGGTATTGGAGAATCCCTGGTTCCATACTGACACTCAAATTTGACAAGGAATTGCCGCAGGCACTTTACAAAAACAGAAGCTGGCTCGTGCCCGATGGCAACGGAAACTGGCTCGCCGGAAGCACTTTTCACAAAGGAAGCCTGGAAACTACCGCTGCTTCTGAAGATGCTAAAAAACTGATGGCACAAATACGAACATGGACAACGCTTCCATTCTCTTTACTGCATCACAGGCGAGGTGTAAGACCTACCGTTGAAGGACGCAGGCCCTATCTCGGTTTGCATCCAAAAAATAACGGAATTTTCATTTACAATGGCTTAGGCAGCAAAGGAAGCAGTCTTATTCCGTGGCTATCTCCCATGATGGCTGATTATCTGTGCAACGGAATAACACTGCATTCAGAAGTGGATATCAGCCGTTTTGACCTGTAATTTCTTCTATCGCTTCATTGAACTCATCCGGGGAGGCAACCACACGAATACCGGGAGGCAACTTCAGGTCGCGGCGGCGGATTACCTGCTTTCCGGTAAGCAACACGGGTGTGCCCGGAAAAGTACGTTGCAGGCTGTGTACATAAACCTGAATAGGAACCGGTGAATTGCTGCCTGTAATGGCGCAAAACACAGCATCAGGGCGGTGTAATTTAAACACCTTATTCAAATCTTCCAGAGGCGTCGAAGTACCCAGGTAAATTACCTGCTGACCTTTGGTTTTGAGAATATAGGAAGCGAAAAGCAGGCTTAGGTCGTGGTTTTCCCCGTTGGGAACAAAAAGCAAAAACTTTTTTGACAGCGGCGATGGATTGGGATTGATTTGATCCAGAGACACATACATGCGCTGCCTAATGATATTGGTTATGAAGTGCTCGTGTGCTACGTGAATACTGCCACTCAGCCATAAAACGCCCACATGGGCCATAAACGGAAATATAATCTGGGTTACCGTTTCTTCCATTCCCACTTTCAGAATGCTGATGCTCAGAATCTTATTGAATTCCTTTTCATCGAATGACAACATCGCCGTGGTAAGGGCCTGTATCTGGTTTTCGTATTTGCTGCTGCCTTCACTGATAGACAGGGTCTGACGCTGAACCTCTTCCCTGCTCAATTTGGCAATCTTGCTGATTTTGAAGCCATTGGCATTCAAAATACTCACATTCATCAGGTATTTCAGATCATCTTCTTCGTAATAGCGAATGTTCGTGTCTGTGCGCTTGGGCGTCAGCATATCGTAGCGCTGCTCCCAGATCCTGATGGTGTAAGCCTTGATACCGGTTATGTTCTCGATATCCTTAATAAAATATTTATCCCTGAAATCCTTTTTTGATTTGCGGGGATCGAACATATTTGGGTCGTTGTTTGTTTCTTTTGCACTCATTGTTGTATGAACATATTAATTACCGGAGCCACCGGCATGCTCGGAAAGAGATTGGTACCCATGTTAAAGCAGGAAGGCATGGATGTAAGTATTTTAACCACTTCCGAGATTAAACAAAATGTTCAACAAAAAGTTTTTTTCTGGGACATAAAAAAGGGAATCTTCCCCAAAAATCTTACACAAGACATCGATATTGTGATTCATCTTGCGGGAGCCAACGTAGCTGCAAAGCGCTGGAATAGCCGCTACAAAAGGGAAATCATGGAAAGCCGCACGGAAAGCTCGCGGTTTTTGTTGAGAAAATTAACTGAACAAGGCAACCTGCCAAAAACCTACATAACAGCATCGGGTACGGATTACTACCCCAACCCGTCTGAGAAATTATTCACCGAAAATGACAATCCGGGCGAACATTTTTTGGCAAAAGTGTCTGTGGCCTGGGAGGCAATAGCTGCAGACTGGCAACAGGCCGGATGCTTGACACAAATTATCAGAACTCCCGTTGTGCTCTCCGGCGGTGACGGTTTTATGGCCAAAATGCTGCAAACCGCTTTTTTGCGAATCATTCCCACCACAGGCCATCCCAAAAATAAGCTAAGCTGGATTCACGCCGATGATTTATGCCGGATTTATCGGTTTTCAATGAATCAGGAAAAATCAGGCATTTGGAATGCCGTTGCACCGGATGTGGTCAGCATGAGGCAACTTGTGCACGCCATAGACGCAGCAAGACATAAAAAATATATCCATCCCAATGTGCCCTGTTTTATACTGAAACTCATGTTGGGGGAAATGGGATCTCTGGCTTGCGGAAATCAGCAGGTAAGTGCAGAAAAACTTTTAGGGGCCGGTTTTCGTTACCTGTATCCAACCCTGGAAACTGCACTGAATGACATCTTCAAGCCCAAAGCATAATATTTTCTGGCTCCGTCGCGACCTGAGACTGGATGACAACCATGGCCTATTTCAGGCCCTGCAAAGCGGATTGCCTGTAAAACCCATTTTTATTTTTGACAGGGAAATTCTGGATAAACTGGACAACCCCGAAGACAGAAGGGTGTTGTTCATTCACCGTACACTGGAAGATATCAAACAAAAACTGCAGTCATATGGCAGCGATTTGTGGGTTTTTTATGGAAGTCCTGAGCGTATTTGGAACGAACTTTTATCAACCGGAAATGTAGGAAACATATACTCCAACAAGGACTACGAACCCTATGCCATTCAACGTGATGGAAGAATCAAAGAGCTTTGCACAACCCATGGTGTTGGCTTTCATCAGTTCAAGGATCAGGTAGTTTTTGAATGCGCTGAAGTGGTTAAAGATGACGGACTGCCCTACACGGTTTATACACCATACAGCAAACGATGGAAAGCACAGTTCAGGCAGGAAATGCTGAACCCTTATGCATCTGAATCGCTTTCGAAGCACTTTTTGCAGGAAAAATCCAACCCCATGCCTTCCCTTGCGGAAATGGGTTTTAAAGAAACCCCGTTCCATTTTCCGGAAAATGTGCCGGATGAAGGGATTATCACAACCTATGCCGACCAGCGGGATATTCCATCTGTGCGTGGCACCACACGCTTGAGCGTGCACCTGCGTTTTGGCACCATCAGCATCAGAAAGCTTGCACAAACTGCCATGAATTTGTCGGAAAAATACCTCAATGAGCTTATCTGGCGGGAATTTTACATGCAGATACTTTGGCATTTTCCAAGGGTTGTAAAAGAGTCATTCAAACCCAAATATGACCGCATTGAGTGGCGTAATAATCCGGAAGATTTTGATAAATGGTGTAAAGGGCAAACGGGCTATCCCATCGTAGATGCCGGTATGCGTGAATTGCTGGCTACGGGATTCATGCACAACCGTGTTCGCATGATTGTGGCAAGTTTTCTCACCAAACATTTGCTCATAGACTGGCGTTGGGGTGAGGCGTGGTTTGCGCGTCACCTGCTGGATTTTGAACTGGCAAGCAACAACGGAGGCTGGCAGTGGGCCGCAGGCTCAGGTGTGGACGCAGCGCCCTATTTCCGGGTTTTTAATCCACACCTGCAGACCTTAAAGTTTGATGCGGAATGCAAATACATCAAACAATGGGTTCCGGAATGGAATTCTTTGCAGTATGCCAGACCCGTAATTGAACACGAAGTGGCCCGAAAACGCTGTCTGG
>CAYSIK010000125.1:0-6390 GCA_964431045.1 uncultured Flavobacteriaceae bacterium | reverse complement strand
AACAGTATTTTATTTATTAGTTACGTAATTTGTTAAGTCAAACATGAAAGCCAACCCCGAGTCCCTCAGCCCGTTTAAAAGAATCTGGAGTCTTGTGGGAACTGAAAGACGGAATATCCGATTTCTTTACATATATGCCATTCTGGCAGGTGCTATAAGTCTGATAGTACCATTGGGAATTCAGGCGATTATTGGTTTGGTACTTGCCGGGAAACTGAGTAGCAGCTGGTTTATTCTGATTATATTGATTACCCTGGCGATTTTGCTTTCCGGACTGACAGGGTTGGCTCAACTCAGCATTCTGGAGTCCATACAAAGCAAATTATTTGTGCGTACAGCTTTTAATTTCTCACAAAAACTGGCATCAGCTTCCAGGTCACTCAGGAAATATACCAGCTTTGTGGAATTATCCGAAAAATTTCTGGATATCATTACCGTTCAGAAAAGCTTCAGCAAGCTGTTGTTAAGTTTTACAGCTTCCCTGCTGGAAATTATTTTCGGTATTGTATTGCTTGCCATATACCATCCATCCTTTCTCATATTCGGACTCACATTGCTTATTTTGGTTGCTGTGGTTTTAAGGGCCACATACACCCGTGGGGTTGAATCTGCAAGATCTGAAAGCAATTACAAATTCAAAACCGCATTCTGGCTTACGGAAATTGCCCAAAACAGGGTAACTTTTAATCTGAAGCAAGAACAAAATTTTCACCTGAAAAAAACAGATGAATATTTGAAGGGATATGTAGGCAGCCGGCAGGCTCATTTTCGGATTTTATACAACCAGGCTGCCATTGCCATAGGTATGAAAGTAGTATTGACCATGGCCATGCTTTTTCTGGGCAGTTTTTTACTGGTGCGGGAAGATATCAGTCTGGGTCAATTTCTGGCCTCAGAAATTCTCATTATCTCCCTGGTAGATGCGGTTGGCAAACTGGTAATTTCTGTAGAAAGTGTATATGATGCCGGAATTGCATTGGAAAAACTGGGTTCGGTTACCGATGCCATTATAGACGAACGCGTTGAGCATGCGGCGCATACAGACATTGCCGCGGAGCCTCCCATCGTTACGCTCGTAGAGAGAAAAACAGGAAAACCGGTCATTGAAATTGCAGCAGGTCAAAAAATCGGCATCTGCGGTTTACCCGGTATTGGCAGAACCCGAATTTTAAAAACCATCATTGGAGATCTTGAAACCGAATATGCTTCCCAGCTGAATCATGTTCCGGTTGAAAATATTTCGGGTGAAGGCCTGGGCAGTATTACCGGAATTTGCCTGCAGGGCAGCAATATTTTCGAAGGTACACTTGCCCAAAATATTGTTTTGGGCAATGAACCGGATTTAAAAGAACTGACTGCCCTTAGCAAGACACTGAACTTGCACAGTTATGTTTCTTCTCTGCCGGGTGGCTTTAATTATGAGTTTGAATCAGAAAGCGGCATCCCCAACAGCATTGCACGCAAAATCCCATTGGCAAGGGCTTTGTACCACACTCCTCCCCTCATTTTAATAGATGATGTCTGGAGCGCATTTACCAAAAAAGAACTGCAAACCATTTGGGGACATTTAAAAACCACTCCCTCAACAGTAATCTTTATCAGCAATCAGATTCCGGTTCTGGCAAAAGCTGACGCCTGCCTGTATCTTGATGAAAACGGCCTGACAGATTTGGGGAAAATTTCCGAAAACAATGTTCCACAAGCAATACAAGACATTACATGGCATTGATATCAGAAAAGAAAGACACTTACCAAAGTGAATTGTTGCTTTCAGAGAGTCCCTGGACGCAGAAAAGAATGAGCAGGGTTCTGATATGGCTCTCACTGCTGATTGTATTGTTTATGTTTCTTCCCTGGACGCAAAACATACAAACGCAAGGAATGGTAACCACGCTTCTCCCCAACCAGCGCCCTCAGGAAATTCAAACTATCATTGGCGGCAGAATTGAAAAATGGCATGTTACTGAAGGCGATTATGTGAGAAAAGGCGATACCATTGTGCGCATCAGTGAAGTAAAGGAAAGTTATCTCGACCCGAAACTGCTGGAACAAACAGAAACCCAGATAAGGGCTAAAGAGAGCAGTGTAAACAGCTACACGTCTAAAATTGAAGCCATTAACCGACAAATAGCTCAATTAGAGATCAATCAGGATTTAAAGCTAAAACAGGCTAAAAACAAAGTGGAACAGGAGCAGATGAAGGTAAACAGCGAATCTGCGGAACTAACGGCTGCAAAAACAGCCGAAAGCATATCCCGTCAGCAGTTTTCCCGTGACAGTGCTTTGGAGAAAAAAGGGATAAAAAGTCCACTGGAAGTAGAAAACCGACGCGTAAGATGGCAGGAAAGCATTGCAAAACGCATTTCAGCAGAGAACAAGCTGATGGCAGCTCGTGCGTCTCTGGAAAATGCCCGTTTTGAATTGCGAAATATTACGGCGGAGTATGGCGAAAAAATGGCCAAAGCAGAAAGCGAAAGATTCAGCGCCATCAGCAATCAGATGGAAACTGAAGCAGAGGTTAGCAAATTACGCAATCAGTATAGCAATTACAGCATTCGCAGCGGATTCTACACCATTCTGGCACCCCAGGATGGATATGTAACCAAAACACTGGCCAGCGGTATAGGCGAAACCGTAAAAGAGGGTGAGGCTATTTGTACCGTAATGCCCTCAGCGGTTCATCTCGCCGTAGAAATGTATGTAGACCCTATGGATATGCCACTGGTAAAGAAAGGTCAGCATGTGAACTTTGTATTCGACGGATGGCCCACCATCGTTTTTTCAGGCTGGCCCAATTATACGTATGGAACTTTTCCGGGCAGGGTTTTCGCCATTGACAATACGCCCTCTCCTAATGGAAAATACCGACTGCTGGTAGCACCCGAAGTGGGAGGTAAACTATGGCCACCCCAACTTCGTGTAGGTACCGGATCTCATGGATATCTGCTGCTCAACCGTGTTAGGGTATGGTATGAAATTTGGCGACAGCTAAACGGTTTTCCGCCCGATTATTATAAAAACGAAGCCGCATCATCAAAACCTAAAAAATGAGGATTCTTACCACTTGCTTTCTGTTTTTGGCCGCAATCCAAAGCATTTTTGCCCAGGACAGCAGCACCCTCAACCTGGGTTTGGTCTTAAAACAAGTTAGCAATTTTCATCCTACGGTAAAACAGGCATCGTTGTTACCCAAACAAGGAGAATCCTATCTTCGCTATACCCGCGGTAGTTTTGATCCAAAATTGTTTTTCCAGCGAAAACTATTACACCGAAGCATCCGCAGGTTTAAGCATTCCCACCTGGTTGGGCGTAGACGTGAAAGCCGGCTACGAAAAAAATGAGGGCATTTACATGAGTCCGGATTTAAAAACCCCTGACAATGGTTTATCCTATGCCGGAGTAGATATTCCCATCCTGAGAAACATGATTACAGATGCCCGCAGAACCGGCATCAGACAGGCGCAACTGTTTAAAGAGCAAAGCGAGGCAATGCGCACTCAACTGCTGAATGAGCTTGCACAACAGGTAATCATGGATTATGCAGGCTGGTATTACGCCTGGCAGGAAAAAGAGATTTGCAGGCAGGCCGTGATACTGCTAAACGAACGAATGTTTGCCATTCGCTCCGAATTCCTTGCAGGGAGCAAATCTGCCGCAGACACCATAGAGACATCTGCCCAACTGGGTAGTTTCAACATGTTATTTCGTGACGCGGCAGTAAAAGAATACAAAAGCCGTCTTATGCTTTCCGCCCATTTGTGGAATGAAGCCGAACAGCCGATATCTATCAGGGAAGGTATAATTCCGGAAAATACCGGACTTGATTTTCTTGATAGCATGTTGCAGTCCTTCCCTTGCACGCTGGTAAACGAGAGTATTCAAAACATTCAACCCAATCTGCAAATTATGAATTTGTATGTTCAGAAGAACCAACTGGAAATGAGGCTGAAGAAGCAGGCAATGTTACCGGAAATCAACCTTAAATAC
Source organism: uncultured Flavobacteriaceae bacterium (assembly GCA_964431045.1). Classification (GTDB taxonomy): domain Bacteria; phylum Bacteroidota; class Bacteroidia; order NS11-12g; family UBA955; genus RGEC01. The sequence goes on along the minus strand of CAYSIK010000125.1, from coordinate 2,403 downwards.
CGGGCGCTGAGTCCCGGTTATTTTGATTTTCCTGCGGGCAACAGCATGCGGATGAATTCCACTTTTGGAATGGGTTTCAGCAGTGCACTTTTTTTAAGAAAAGAACGTGGTGAATTTGAGCTTTCCAGGCTGGCTTGGCAGGAATCCGGTTTGAAACTGAAACAAAAAATCCGTGAAACCGAACAAAAAGTGGACGGATTGTACCGCGAGGCCATAACCTATGCCGCATTGAGCCGTGATTTTGCCGTTATAAGCGGACAGTACAGACAGTTGTATGAAAATGAAAAAACACGCTTCAGTGCCGGTGATGCTACTGTATTTATGGTGAATATGCGTGAAACCCGCTGGATTGAAACCCTACTTAAATTGAATGATTACCGATATAAACAGGTTCAAAGTGCAACCCGGTATCTCGAAACTGCAGGGGTGATAGGCAGAATCTTTTAATGACGCCTAAAACCAATCATCATAAGGACCTATAACAAGTTTGATGTTTTGGCATTTAAAAATGCCTTAAAAGTGTTCAAATTGTGGAAAATTAGGCAATAATCCGCCGAGCAGCTCCCCCGTTTTGGTTGTATTTTTACAAACAATTAAAAAGAGACTTTTTACAGTTAAGCAATGAGCAATCAAAATAGTGGGAATTACGGTGCAGATAACATTACCGTTCTTGAAGGATTAGAGGCAGTGCGCAAGCGCCCGGCCATGTATATTGGAGATATAGGGCCCAAAGGCCTTCACCATCTGGTTTATGAAGTAGTCGACAACAGTATAGACGAAGCGCTGGCCGGTCACTGCAGAAATATATTTGTAAGTATTCTGGAAGACAACAGCATTCGTGTGCTGGATGACGGACGCGGAATTCCTACGGACATGCACCAGAAAGAAAAGAAAAGTGCGTTGGAAGTGGTAATGACCGTACTGCATGCCGGTGGCAAATTTGACAAAGACACGTATAAGGTTTCAGGCGGATTGCACGGTGTGGGGGTGAGTTGTGTAAATGCACTTTCCAAACACCTCAAAGTGCGTGTTTTTCGTGAAGGCAAAATATTTCAGCAGGAATACCAGATAGGCAAACCTCTCTATGATGTAAAAGTGGTGGGAGAATCTGATCAAAGGGGTACAGAAGTTACCTTCACTCCTGATGATACCATCTTCCAGGCTACGGAATATCAGTTTGATACTTTGCAAAACCGCCTCAGGGAATTAGCCTATCTGAACAAAGGCATTCGCCTGGTGCTGACCGATGAGCGCAATAAAGACGAAGAGGGGAATTTTCATTCTGAAACATTCTTCAGCGAAGGTGGTTTGAAAGAATTTGTTGGTTTTATAGACGGAACCCGCGAAAAACTCATTCCTGAACCTGTGTATTGTGAAAGTGACAAGTACGGTATTCCCGTGGAGATTGCATTCCAGTACAATACCGGCTATGCAGAAAACCTGCATTCCTACGTAAATAATATCAATACCATAGAAGGTGGTACCCACGTAGCCGGTTTCCGAAGGGCGCTTACACGCACCCTGAAAAGCTATGCTGAAAAGCAGAAGTTGCTGGAAAAAGTGAAAGTGGAGATTAGCGGTGATGACTTCCGTGAAGGGCTAACCGGTGTAATCAGCGTAAAAGTTGCGGAACCTCAGTTTGAAGGTCAAACCAAGACCAAGCTCGGAAACAATGAAGTTATGGGTGCTGTGGATACGACCGTTGGGGAAATGCTGGATAATTACCTGCAGGAAAATCCCAAGGAAGCCAAGGTGATTGTAGACAAGGTGATTCTTGCTGCACAAGCCCGCGCAGCGGCCCGTAAAGCCCGTGAAATGGTTCAGCGCAAAGGCGCCATGAGTGGCATGGGACTTCCCGGAAAACTCAGCGATTGCTCTAAAACAGATCCTGCTATTTGCGAAATATTCCTGGTGGAAGGAGATTCTGCAGGTGGAACAGCCAAACAGGGCCGCGACCGCGAATTTCAGGCCATATTGCCACTCAGAGGTAAAATCCTCAACGTGGAAAAAGCACTTGAGCACAAAATCTATGAAAATGAAGAGGTTCGCAATATGTTTACTGCTTTAGGTGTACACATTGGCACCAACGAAGAGGGTGATAAAGAACTGATTCTCGACAACCTTCGCTACCACAAGGTGGTGATAATGACAGATGCAGACGTTGACGGATCTCACATCCGTACACTCATACTGACCCTTTTCTTCCGCTATATGAAAAAGCTGGTTGAAAATGGTTTTCTGTACATTGCAACTCCCCCATTGTATCTTGTTAAAAAAGGCACCAAAAGCGGATACGCCTGGAATGACCAGGAACGTGATGCCCAAATTAAACTGCTGGCAGGTGAAGGCAAGGAAGACAGTGTAAACGTGCAGCGATACAAAGGTCTTGGTGAAATGAACGCC
>CAYSIK010000124.1:0-6412 GCA_964431045.1 uncultured Flavobacteriaceae bacterium | reverse complement strand
ACATGGGCCGAAGAAGGTATCAAATCCGCGCAATAAATAATCTTGGTATTCCCCATGGTAATTTCAGGGGTAATCATACCCATGGTATGTCCGTTTACACTTCGGATACGCATATTGGGAGTAAGCCATTCTCCATGTTCCACAAAATTTAAAACACCGGCTTCATCTAAAGGCAAAAAATTCTCAGTCAGAAAGGATGCTTTTTCCCTGGTATTGGGCTTTAAGGCGTGGTTCCACTGAGTTTCTGTTACATGATAGGTAGCGTTGGGAAATGCAGGTATAAGGATTCCATCTTCGCCTTTAAAAACCGCACCACCTACGTGGTCAAAATGCAAATGGGTTAACAAAACATCGGTTATATCTTCGTGTGAAAATCCGGCGTATTTTAACGATGAAGCGAGTGAATAATGACCATTTAAATAATAATAACCAAAGAATTTTTCACTTTGCTTATCCCCTATTCCCGTATCGATTAAAATTCTTCTGTCGCCATCTTCCACAAGTAAACAGCGCATGGCCCAATTGCAAAGATTTTTTTCATCGGAAGGATTCAGGGTGTTCCATATTACTTTGGGAATCACCCCAAACATTGCGCCACCATCCAGTTTAAAGTTACCTGTGTGAATTACATGCAGTTTCATTTCATCAGAAATCTCCGTATACATCCGTTAAAGCCTCATATCCGGTTTCGGTAATCAGTACAGTATGTTCATACTGCGCACTTAGCTTACCATCAATGGTGCGGGCAGTCCAGCCGTCTTTCCTGTCTACTTTACAACGGGCCTTTCCGGCATTAATCATAGGCTCAATGGTAAAAATCATACCCGGCTTTAGAATCGGCCCCGTATTTTTCTCGGCAATGTGCGAAACCTCCGGATCTTCATGAAACTTGAGTCCCACGCCATGTCCGCAAAATTCATAAACAACCGAATAGCCGTTTTTGTGCGCGTGTTCGGCAATGTGATATCCGATATTATTGAGATGATTTCCCGGAAAGCACTGCTCCAGTCCTTTTCTCAAACATTCTCGGGTGACCTTCATTAATTTTTCGGCATATTCAGATGTTTCTCCTACAACATACATTCTGCAGGTATCCCCGAAGTATCCGTCAAGAATAGTGGTGACATCCACATTCACGATGTCGCCCCACTTAAGTTCGTATGAATTGGGTACACCATGGCAAACCACATCATTGGGTGAAATACAGGAGGCGTGCTGATATCCTTTGTATCCTTTGGTAGCTGGAATAGCACCGTGGTCTCGCATGAATTTTTCGGCAATATTATTTAAGGCCAAGGTGGTAATGCCGGGTTTAATATGGGATTCGAGGTGTTTCAGCGTCTCTCCTGCAAGCTTGCTGCTTCTGCGAATTCCTTCAATCTGTTCAGGGGTTTTAATGATTATTCCCACCCTGCAAAATTAGTATGAAAATACACCATGTCACTTAATTATTAAGCAGAATTACATAGTATTCGGATAAAAAACGTAATTTCGCAGCCCTAATTTTAAAGCAACTCAATATGAACACTTCAATACTGTATCTGATTCCTGCCCTTGGTTTGGTAGGATTGATTGTGATGGCCGTTAAAAGTGCCTGGGTATCCAAACAGGATGCCGGAGATGAAAAAATGCAGAATCTGGCCGGAAAAATTGCACGCGGTGCAATGGCTTTTTTGCGTGCCGAATGGAAAGTACTCAGCTACTTTGCCATCATCGCTGCTGCTTTGCTTGCATACAGCGGCACCATCAAAGAAGTAAACGGAATTAAAATTCACTCTCACTGGATTATTGCTGTTGCATTCTTAATCGGAGCATTCCTGTCTGCCCTTGCCGGATATTTCGGAATGAACATTGCCACCAAGGCCAATGTAAGAACTACTCAGGCAGCGCGCACCAGCCTTTCCAAGGCACTAAATGTTTCCTTCAGTGGCGGCACGGTTATGGGACTGGGTGTTGCCGGCCTTGCAGTTATGGGTCTCGGAGGCTTGTTTATTGTTTTTTATAATATGTTTTACGCTGACAGTGGCGAGGCCATTACCGGCGATAAAATGAAAACCGTAATTGAAGTATTGACAGGTTTTTCTCTGGGTGCTGAATCCATTGCATTGTTTGCCCGTGTAGGTGGCGGTATCTACACCAAAGCTGCCGACGTTGGAGCTGACCTGGTAGGTAAGGTTGAAGCAGGTATTCCTGAGGACGATCCCCGCAACCCAGCCACCATTGCAGATAACGTTGGTGACAACGTAGGTGATGTTGCCGGTATGGGCGCAGATCTCTTCGGTTCTTACGTGGCAACCATTCTCGCAACTATGGTACTTGGCCAGGAAATTTCGGTTACCGATAATTACGGTGGCATGTCTCCTATCCTGCTGCCTATGGTAATTGCAGGCATGGGATTAATTTTCTCTATCATAGGCACTTTCTTCGTAAGAATTAAGGATGATAATGGAAACGTACAGCAGGCCCTAAACCTGGGTAACTGGTCTTCTATTATTCTCACTGCCATAGCTTCTTATTTCGCAGTTACCATGCTGCTCCCCGAAAAACTGGCACTTCGTGGTGTGGAGTTTACTTCTATGGATGTTTTTTATGCCATAATAACAGGTTTGGTGGTAGGTGCCATCATGAGCTGGATTACAGAATATTATACCGCCATGGGTAAAAAACCCGTTCTTTCTATCGTAGAAAAATCCGGCACAGGCCACGCTACCAATATTATTGGCGGTTTGTCTGTGGGTATGGAATCTACTGTAATTCCTATTATTACACTGGCTGCGGGTATTTTCCTTTCCTACATGTTTGCCGGTCTTTATGGCGTTGCAATTGCTGCTGCGGGTATGATGGCCACAACAGCCATGCAGCTTGCCATTGACGCTTTTGGTCCTATTGCAGATAATGCAGGTGGTATTGCAGAAATGAGCGATCTTCCCGAAGAAGTTCGCGGACGCACCGATATCCTGGATGCTGTGGGTAACACCACTGCTGCTACAGGTAAAGGATTTGCGATTGCTTCAGCAGCGCTCACTTCACTGGCACTTTTCGCCGCATTTGTGGGTGTTGCAGGTATTTCAGGTATTGATATTTATAAAGCTCCCGTTCTTGCCGCTCTCTTTGTGGGTGGCATGATTCCTTTCATATTCTCTGCACTCGCCATTTCCGCTGTAGGTTCTGCGGCCATGGACATGGTTAAGGAAGTACGTCGTCAGTTCCGTGAAATTCCCGGAATTATGGAATACAAGGCCGAACCCGAATATGAGAAGTGCGTCGAAATCAGCACAAAAGCCTCCATTCGCCAGATGATTGCTCCGGGTGCTATTGCTCTTTTGTCACCTGTATTGGTAGGATTCCTATTTGGCCCTGAGGTTTTAGGAGGTCTGCTCGCAGGTATCACCGTTAGCGGTGTACTGATGGGTATATTCCAGAACAACGCAGGTGGAGCCTGGGACAATGCCAAAAAGTCATTTGAAAAAGGGGTTCAGATTGATGGTGAAACCTATTACAAAAAGTCAGAGCCACATAAGGCTTCCGTTACCGGCGACACTGTAGGCGATCCTTTCAAAGATACAAGCGGTCCCAGCATGAACATTCTTATTAAATTAACTTCTATCGTTTCCCTGATTATTGCACCTTACATTGCCGGTGGTAACGGTGTGTTGGGTGGCGGCAGTGAAAAAGAGTGTTGCAAAGCCAAAACCGAACAGTGCGGCAATCACAATGCAACTGCCACCAAATGCGACATGAGCAAATGCGCAACAATGACCAAAGACGAATGCGCTAAGCATTGCGATAGCGTGGGTTGTTCAGCCGAAGAAAAAGCCGAATGCATGAAAATGTATGATAAAGACGGCAAATATATCGGCAAGGATGAAAAGCCCTGCTGTAAAGATAATCACCAATAAAAGGAAAGGCCGCCCCAACAGGCGGCCTTTTTTACAGATAACACCACAAAGCATTACTGTCATTAATGATTTTTAACCCTTCTCTGCCCATCATCAAGCCCGGATGGAACGGAAACCCACTTGACAAGAAAGGGCGTTTTAGCAATCACGAATTTCCTCACATTCCTAAATTCAAAGATGTGTGGAGGTGGCAGACAGGTCCGCGACCGTCCAAAAAAGAAAAGAAACTGGATCTTTGGAAGCCCGATATCCTCCCAGATAGTTTATTCCGAAGAAAAAACGATGATTGCATAGTATGGCTGGGGCACGCATGGTTTTTCATACGACTGAATGGCATATCTATACTTATTGACCCGGTATTATTCAGTGCCAGATTTCTAAAACACAGGATTAAACAACCCTACCCTCCTCATGCATTCGGAGAAGTTGACTACATACTGGTTTCGCACGATCACAGAGACCATTGTGATGAGAAATCACTGAAAAGACTGATGAGACTGAATCCCAGGGCAACCTTATTAACCGGTTTAAATATGGGAAAGTTGCTGCGGAAATGGGGTCACAATCACATGGTAGAAATGGGCTGGTACCAGCAATTTCAGGGTTTTGAAAACATTAAAATAACATATCTGCCAACGCGACATTGGGGCCGACGTCTTTTACGGGATACCAACAAACGCTTGTGGGGTGCATTTGTCATAGAATCGGAAACACGCTCCCTTTATTTCGGCAGCGATAGCGGATATGGCAGTCATTTTAAAGAACTCAGCGAGTTGTTTCCTAATCTGGACTATGCCATGCTGGGCATTGGTGCCTTTCAGCCGGAATGGTTTATGCAACCTGTGCACATGTCTCCAACAGAGGCCATTCAGGCATTTCACGATTCCGGTGCAAAACACATGATTCCCATGCACCATGGCACACTGGATTTGAGCGACGAACCTGCAGGTCTTCCTATGCGTTTGATTTCTCAGTCTCATGCAGAAGGCAAAATCAATGGACAGCTCATTCTTCCCAAAATCGGGGAAACATTGTGGGTTTAAAGGGATAAATTGTTCATCAAATCCGGTGAAGGTGGGTTAAATTGCACCTTCTGTAATTATGTGTGCAAAGGAAAAATCAGAAACCCCGCTGATGAAGCAGTATTACAGCATCAAGGGCCAGTACCCGGGTGCTTTGCTGTTGTTTAGGGTTGGCGATTTCTATGAAACCTTTGAAGAGGATGCCCGCACGGCCAGCAAAATACTGGGAATAGTGCTTACCAAACGCTCGAATGGATCGGCATCTGAAATAGACCTTGCAGGATTTCCCCACCACAGCCTGGATGTATACCTTCCAAAACTTGTAAGAGCCGGTCAGCGAGTAGCTGTATGCGATCAGCTTGAGGACCCAAAACTGACAAAAACCATTGTGAAACGCGGGGTTACAGAACTTGTAACTCCCGGAGTAAGTTACAACGATAAAGTTCTGGAATCGAGGCAAAACAACTATCTGTGTTGCCTATTCTTTCATCAAAACAAAGCAGGCGTAGCATTTCTGGATATCAGCACAGGTGAATTCATGACCACCACCGCCGAAGCAGAATCGGTGAAACGCCTCATAAACGGATTTAAACCTGCAGAAATCATTGCACCCAAAAGTCAGCAAAAGGCAGTAAATGAATTGCTCGGTGACCAGATCTTTAGCCAGTACCTGGAAGACTGGGTTTTTCAAACAGAATACGCCACAGATAAGCTGTGTCGCCAGTTTCAGGCTACCTCACTGAAAGGTTTCGGTATCTCCGAAATGCCGGAATCCATCATTGCGGCGGGTGCCTGCCTTCAATACCTCGACAATACGCACCATACGCATGTAAGCCACATTAAGGGCATACACCGCATAGACGATAGTGAACATGTTTGGCTGGATGGATTCACCGTTCGCAATCTTGAACTGCTGTACCCAATTTACCCGGGCGGTACACCACTAATCGATATTCTCGACCAGACGAAAACCCCGATGGGCAGCCGTTTGCTTAGAAACTGGCTTATTCTTCCTTTGAAGAAGTCGGCCGATATTGCATTCAGGCATCAGGTTGTAGATTACTTTTACCAAGACCAGACTAAACTTGCTTTTTGCAGAGCCATTGCCGAGAGAATAGGCGATGTGCAACGGATTATCGGGAAGGTTGCCCTCAACAGGGTAAATCCGAGAGAAATGCTGCAACTGGGGCGAAGTCTGGAAGCCATCGGTGAATTAACCGACAACCTGAAAGAGGCCCCTGCAGCCGTGAGAGAGCTCACAAATCTTATTCAGGAAGCCGGCACAATTATTCAAAAACTACAAACTACCCTTTCAGAAGACGCTCCCGCCCTGCTGAGCAAAGGCGGAACCATCAAGCCGGGTATTGATAAAGAGCTGGATGAATTGCGCAGTATTGCTTTTGGCGGTAAGGACCACCTATTGAGCATACAAAAACGTGAGGTTGAAAAAACGGGTATCAGCAGTTTAAAAATAGGATTCAATAATGTCTT
>CAYSIK010000123.1:0-6587 GCA_964431045.1 uncultured Flavobacteriaceae bacterium | reverse complement strand
GTGACAGGGCCTTCAATCGTGGGAGATTTATTGAATCCGCAGTCATCTTTCACAATCAACTGCATATCCCTTCGCGTTCTTCCGACGACTATCCATTTGGATGTTGCACTGTCTTTTCTGTATTCTGTAATTTCAATTACTACAATACCTACTTCATCACACTTGGTCGGGGTGAAGATGATGTCACCTGAACTGGTATCCAGCCAAAATCCACGGGGGGGTTTGGTACTGGTATTGGGAACACAGTCAACCTTGCCGGGAGGAATACAATAGGGAGTCATGGGATACCGGGGCGAGAACGGTGAAGAGTAATTAACACTGGTAGTAGGCAGCGTGTTGATTCCTGCAACGAGTTTGTAGCCAAAAGAATCGTAGTCCGTAGTGTCTACGGCACCATTATTGAAGTAATAAGCCTGATTACAACACAAGAATCCAATGGGTTCATTGGAAAGCGAGGGGCTACTGTTGCACTTATTTCTTGTTTTGGGAATATTACAAATATTGATCATGCAGGTCGACCAAAAATCATTGTTCGCAGGACCCGTCGTAATAGCCCCATTTCGGCAACACTGTCCTATCGCAAAGGTTACTTCGCAACAGGTGGACTTATTCTTAAAATTATTGAGTGGCGAAGTGTTAAAATCTACGGTTGTTTCAAACGTATGCTCTTCGATGCCTTCGCCTGTACCGCCTACGTTTTGAGGATTGCAGGGCTTGGATGTTGTCGAACAGCGAGGTGTAACATCCCTGATACTAATGCGGGTAATACTTAAATTGTACAATCCACAACCATTACCACCATTCAATCCACCAAATGCCTGGAACGTAGGGCCATTAAAGGAAATACCTCGACAGTCACGGTATACTTTGGCTGTGATTTTGTATTTCCCATTGCCAAGGCAGCGGTACGTCATGTCAGCTCCCATCATGTGGGAAGCTGAAAGTTTGGTTGAAAGACCCACTAACAGGGCCATTACAAACAGTATTTTTCTTATCATAAGCAATTCAATTCTTGTGGCTAGCTTGTTCATTGACACAACTTACCACGAAAATGTTGCTCCAAAAATAGTGTTTTTTTACAAAACAGTCAAACTATGGATTAAATCGATAATCGCAATCAATGAAAAGATTACCAAAAACCTGTATCTGAACTTCTAGGCTGCGCACAATTGGCAAGATTTTTTAACAGCAATAACTTAATTTTGCGTTGTAAAATGAAATACCAACCTATCTCCTCTTCCCTCTTTGTAAAAAACAGAAAAAAATTCACCACCTCCATGAAACCGGGTTCCATTGCCATATTTCACAGCAATGATGAAGTTCCGAGAAATGGTGATGCATTTCATAAATTTAAACAAAATTCAGATTTATTTTATCTCTGCGGAATTGATCAGGAAGACACCGTACTTGTATTATTTCCGGATAGTCCGAATCCATTATACCGGCAAATGCTTTTCATCAAGGAAACCTCTGAGCAAATTGCGATATGGGATGGAGCCAGGCTGATGCCTGAAGAAGCTGCAACCGTAAGCGGTATAGACCGTGTTTTCTGGTATCATGAATTTAAAAAAACCATTCATGCCGCCTTTTTACTTGCAGAAAATATCTATCTGAATTTAAATGAAAATGACCGTTCGGTGGATACGGTTCCGGCAAACGCTTTTCGGTTTGCGCACGAAATAAAATACCGTTACCCTGCCCATCAGGTATTGAGAAGCGCACCCATTCTTGCTCAGTGTCGTATGGTAAAAGAGCAGGAAGAAATCGATTTGATTACGGAGGCTGTAAATATAACCCGGGCTGGTTTTGAGCGGCTTTTAAAATTTGTTAAACCGGGAGTTTGGGAATATGAAATTGAAGCAGAATTGATTCATGAATTTACCCGGCGCCGTTCCTCAGGATTTGCTTTTGATCCCATCATCGGTAGCGGTGCAAGTGCCTGTGTTCTCCACTACGTAGAAAACAATAAAATTTGTAAAGACGGCGATTTACTTTTGCTTGATTTTGGTGCAGAATATGCCAATTACAATGGTGATTTAACCCGTTGTTTGCCGGTAAACGGAAAGTTTACCCCGCGTCAGAAGGCCGTTTACAATGCAGTGCTTCATGTTCACAGGGCTGCCGGCCAATTATTAAAGCCCGGAAAAAAACTACCCGAATACCATCAGGAAGTTTGTGAGGTAATGACCGAACAACTGGTGAATTTAGGTTTGATTACGATGGAAGATGTAAAAAAAGATAAGCGTGCATTTGCCCGTTATTTCATGCACGGAACCAGCCACCACCTTGGTCTTGATGTTCATGACGTGATGCATCGTTTTGGTGAATTACAGGTTGGCAATGTTTTGACCATAGAACCCGGAATTTACATTCCTGAAGAAGGTATTGGTGTTAGAATCGAAAACGATGTATTGCTAAAAGCTGATGGTATTCACGATTTCATGGCCGGTTTGCCCATTGAAGCCGATGAAATAGAGACATTGATGAATTCTTAAGGATTTAGTTCCAGCCCTCTTTGCCTTTAAGGGGAACGAATCGAAAGGGACCAAAAGATTCTTTTATTACAGAGCCATCTTCTTTTTTAGTAAACCGAAACATGGTTTGAGAATCGGGCTTATCTCCGATTGGAATGACCAGCCTACCTCCTGTTTTGAGTTGTTCGACAAGATTTTTGGGCACTTCGGGAGCTCCGGCAGTAACGATGATAGCGTCGTATGGCGCTGATGCTGGCAACCCCAGGGTTCCATCTCCGTGAAAACACTGAATCTGGTTGTCCAAAATTTTAAGCACTTGAAGTGCTTCCCTGAGGAGTGGAAGTACTGTTTCAATGGTGTAAACATGCACCCCCATGGCTGAGAGAACTGCAGCCTGATAACCGCTTCCAGTACCTATTTCAAGGACTTTATCGCCTGGTTTTAACTGTAGCAACTGGCTTTGAAAAGCAACGGTGTAGGGTTGAGAAATGGTTTGTCCGTGACCAATGGGAAAAGGTGCATCCCGATAGACAAATTGTTCAAAATCTTTAGGAAAAAACAACTGCCTTGGAACCTTTCCTATGGCCTGTAAAACCTGCTCATCGTTAATACCCTTCTGCCTTAGCTCGGCTACCAGTTGATTGCGCCTTCCGGCCATAACTGGACTTTCGGATATGGATGGGGTTTTAAACATGTGTGAGAAACCGATTTTAAATAAATTTGATAAACACCTGCAATTTTGTTGCAGGTTACAAAAATAAGAGAGCCAATCTCAATAATCTACATGAAACTGAAAACTGTCATTTTAGGCACACAGAGAAAAGCTGAAATTTTTGCGCACCTGCTTCAGGACAGCAACACATTTCAATTTAGTGGTTATTACGATCCCGACCATTCCGACAATGCGGACGGAGCAGGAAATCTGCTCTACGTTCTTGAGCTGGCAGACAAGGCAGATGTATTTATCATAGACAGGCATGTTCATTATGTAGATTCCTCGCTAATTGAAAACCTGACCCGTCTGGGAAAACACATACTTTTTGATGGATTTCTCATACAAGACAATGGATTTACAGAACAACTGCTCAGATTACATGCCGAAAGCGGCAACTGTTTTCACGTCGCCAATACGCTTTTCAATAAACCGCTGTATACCACCGCCTCACAATTTCTGAGAAAACCCCGTTTTATTAAACTGGAAAAAGAATGCCGCCCTCCTGCACCGGGAAAATTTGAGTCATGGCTATTCAAGGAATTGTCTCAGGATCTTGACCTTGTAATTAGAACTGCTCAGTCAGGTATCAGGGATGTGTCAGCAAGACCCTTGTTTTTATTTGGTAAAAATCCGGATTTGCTGAATATCCACATAGAATTCGACAACGATTCCATTTGCCACATATCTGCAGGCAGAGCCATAGAACCGGGTACGCACAGAATGAAAATTTACCAGCAGGACAAATTGTTCTCTCTTGATTTTGCTGAAAACACCCTGAACGAATACCGCCAGATTGAAAACAAAGATCAGCTTACCTTTTTGGAAGAATCAGAAGGTCAACAGCAACAGGAACTGACACTTATTCAACGCCCCGTTGTTCCTTTTGATGCCTGGAAAATGGAATTCCGCAATTTTGAGGAAAATATTGTAAAGGGACTTACACCACTGACTTCTCTTGAAAACATGCTGGAAGTGAACCGCCTCACGTCTTTGATTACCGAAAAGGTACAAAGGCGCTACCACGAAGTTTAAGGGCTGTAAATTACTTTTGAGTTACGAATAATCATGTTGTATTTTCGCAGCATGGGATTTCGTTATTTGCTGCCTGTGCTCGCCTTACTGATTGCCGCAGTATCAGGTTGTGACAAAGAAATTGAGCCCATACCCGCTTACATTAAAATTGATTCAGTTAGTGTTTCCACAACTGCTGCACAGGGCAATCCCATTCACGAAATTTCCGCTGTAAATGTCTATGTGGACGAACAATTTATGGGGTTATTTGAAATCCCTTGTACGATCCCTGTTCTGTTTTCCGGCAAGCACAAACTTTCCATCATTCCATCTGTACGATTAAACGGTGCGTTAAACCAGCACGTTATTCACCGCCTGTTTAACAGAACAGATACAACCATCAACCTTGTTGAAGGTAAAATTACTGAAACGGGCAACATAAATCTCACCTATAAAAGCAATACGGAATTTGCATGGCTGGAAGATTTTGAAGACAACAACAGCAGTCTGATTCGCTGGTTTTCAAGTGCAGGCGACACCTCCTACATCACCACGGAACCTTTTTCACTAAACGGACGTTATGCCGGAAACACGCGATGTATGAAAGTAGTCATAGGTGCAGCAGATACGGCAAAAACCGTAGACATGGCATCGTTCAAATATTTTAGCAGCCTGCCACTTATGGGTACAGATATTATGTTTGAATTTGACATAAAAACACCTGTTCCCGTTCAGATGGCAATGATACGCAAGAACAGTTCAGGAAAGCTCTATCTGCCCTATGTGTATATATTCGAAACCGGCGGAGAATGGAAAAGATTTTACATTAATCTTATTTATGAACTCTACAACCAGCCCGGAGATACTGAAATTCAACTGATGCTGAGTCCAATAAAAGCGGCAGAAATCAAAGCTTCACAGGAAATTTTCATTGATAACATTCGATTCAGCTATCCCAAATGAACCGTAAACTGCAAGTTACACTGCACATTATTGCTGATTTGATATCAGCATCTGGGGCATGGCTTTTGTTTTTTCTTTACAGAAAACACATCGTAGAAGCTGTAAAACATGGCTATGATATTCCTGTAAACAATGACCTGAAATTATATGCGGGGTTGATTGCCATACCCATCATGTGGCTATTGGTATATGCGGGAAGCGGATACTATAAAAACATTTTCAGAAGAAGCAGATTGCGGGAGGTTGAGAGAACCTTTATATCCGGTATTGCGGGTAGTCTGGTTATTTTCTTTTTGCTCATACTTGACGACAGTGTTGGCAATTACAAAGACTACTACAAGTCGCTTTTTGTTTATTTCTCGCTTCATACAGGTATAACGCTATTGCTAAGACTTTTGGTGGTTAGCAGAACTATTTATATGATACAGCACCGAAAATGGGGTTATAAAACCCTATTGGTAGGCAATGGAAGCAATGCTGAAAAATTATTCAGCGAGTTGTCCGGTGCTAAAAAATCGGAAGGGTTTTTTATTGAGGGATTTATTGCAGGGAAGAATGATCAACATAAAATGATTGGAAACCTTCGCTGTCTGGGTAATAGGGAACAGATTTCCCAGGTTATAAAAAAATATGAAATTGAAGATGTTATCATTTGTCTGGATGATGAAGAGCACGACTGGGTGCCCGGTCTGGTAGACCAGATTCAGAACGAAAAAGTTCATTTGAAAATATTACCCGACAGCTATGGAATGGTGCTGGGCATGGTAAAAATGAACAATATTCTGGGTGCGATGCTTGTGGAAGTGGATTTTGAGGTTATGCCACAATGGCAGAAAACAGCAAAGCGCATCTTTGATATTTTGATAAGTCTCATTGCACTCATTATTGGGCTACCTTTATTTATATTAATCGGCTTAGCGATAAAGCTGGATAGCGCAGGATCTGTTTTTTTCCGTCAGGAGAGAATTGGATTTAAAGGAAGATCTTTTCAGATATTCAAATTTCGCAGTATGAAAAATGATGCTGAATCATTGGGACCGCAACTGAGCAGTGAAAAAGACCCTCGCAGAACCAGAGTAGGCGCTTTTCTCCGCAAATCCAGACTGGATGAACTACCGCAGTTTATCAACGTGCTAAAGGGCGATATGAGCATTGTGGGTCCCCGGCCCGAACGTCAATATTTCATTGACCAGATTATTAAAAAGGCTCCTTATTATGTGAGACTTCACCGTATCAAACCGGGCATTACCAGCTGGGGGCAGGTAAAATTCGGCTATGCAGAGAATGTAGATGAAATGGTTGAACGTATGAAATATGACATTCTTTACCTTGAGAATATGAGTCTGGGACTGGATATAAAAATTATGATTTACACAGCACTGATTATGATTCAAGGCAGGGGTAAGTAAAACCCAAGGTATCAC
>CAYSIK010000122.1:0-6648 GCA_964431045.1 uncultured Flavobacteriaceae bacterium | reverse complement strand
GTTGCAGGATTGGTGATAGGGTTGTAAGTACCGATTTTCTCGATAAAACGGCCATCCCTAGGAGCACGCGAATCCGCCACCACAATGTGGAAGAAAGCACGTTTCTTCCGGCCATGTCTTTGCAATCTGATTTTAGTTGCCATTTTTTTCTTTTTTAATTTATGCCCGGGTCTCCTAAATCCGGGGGTGCAAAATAAATACAAATATTCTTGAAATGCAAGTGGTTTTGCTTTAATTTCGAGGTCTTTGGTGGTTGCCTTGAAAAATGTTGTAAATAACAACATGCCATTGGCTATCTCTTTGAAAAATCTTAGTTTACTTATGAATAAAAACTTAAAAAATTGGGGTCTTTCGCTGGTGTTAATAAGCATGTTTTCGGCATGTATGAAAGATCCTCTGCGAAATATTAAAAACATCAGCGGTGTTAGCTGGAAAGGTGATTATGCCGCTCCTTTGGTGAATGCGGAGCTAAACCTGGAAGACGCTGTCGCGCTGGTAAATCCAGATTGGGTAAATTCATTTTCCAATAAAACAATAGTTATTCATTACGACAAAAAGCATTTTTCAAAAAAAGGAGAGGAGTTGTATGCTTTGTATGACCGATACTTTAACGGAGATATTGTTCCAACTTCCTCAGAACTCAATATACTCAATACTTCCGGAACTGTATCTGTAGTAAGAAACCTGGTTTTTGATATGGCGCCAGGTGCAGGATTGCAGTTTGATTCTGTTTGGTTGAAGGATGGTGTTTTTACTTACCAGATGGCGATCAATACAAATCATCAGGGTAAATTGACCGTGGAATGTCCTGAGTTTAAGTCATCAGGACTTCCTGTTTCATTTTTAGATAACTGGAGCAGTGGCGGCTCATTAAGCCTCAGTCCTTCTCACAAGGTGGCTGGGATTGAGTCATTAGATCTCACCAAAGGCAATCAGGGATTTAATCAGATTCGTGTGAAAGTAACCTGGGATTTGACCAAATCGGGTGTAGTGGGAAACAACGAGCATCTGCAGTTCAATCTGGCAATGCAAGGGCTGAAGTTTAGGAAATTATACGGAAATCTCGGACAGCAGGGACTCTTAAATGTGCAGGATTCCATTGACTTAACCCTGTTTTCCAACAATATTTTGAAAGGCAATATCATTTTTGAAGACTCCAGAATTAAATTACATTTCAACAACGGAACAGGATTGAAGTCTCAGTATCAGGTGCAGCAGCTTTATCTGGTGTCTAAAAACGGAACTCCTGTTGCCGTAACTTCCTACAATGCAGCAGGGAATGTTGCAGCCGCTCCGGATAACTCCTCAGAAACCCGGATTGCCGATTCTCTTTATATCACCAAAGCTTCAGGGAGCAATGTTGCAGCTGTCATTCGCGCCGAGCCACCTACACTTGCCTACAACGTAGGCATAGCGCCGGTTATGGGTCGTGGTTACATTTGGGACAATAGTACGTTTGATCTTACTGTATCGGTTGAACTGCCCATGCTGGTAAGCACCAAAGATCTTGTGCTGGAAGATACCTCAGACCTGGATTTGGGTATAGGCAAGGAAGGAGATTATGTGGAAATGATCAAATTTAAAGCAAACGCTGAGAACGGGATACCGCTGGGTGCCGGCGTTCAATGCTATTTTATGGATGCCACCAATAAAGTGCTGGATTCCCTTTTTCAGCCATTTCGCTATATACTGAAACAAGCCGATGTAGATGCATCAGGAAATGTGATATCAACCTCAAAAGACCAGTGGGAGCTTGTACTTGAGAGACCGCGTATATCCAATATTCTGAAGGCAACCCGTTTGCGAACAAGGGCATGGATTCCGACCTCCTCATTTAACGGCAATCCGGTTCCTGTGAGGATTACCACAGACCAGAAACTAAAATTTAAATTGGGTGCAGAAATTAAACTATCCGCCGATGCAGAATTCTAAGTGCCTTTGCCTTTTTGCGGCTCTGCTTGCGGTCTCGTTCGGATTGTCGGCTCAGCAAAATTTCAGTTTATACCATATGGAAAGTCTGCCTCAGCGCAGTACACTGAATCCGGCACTGCTGCCTGACTGCAAGTGGTTTGTAGGTTTTCCGGGTTTTAACAGCCTTGGGTTTCAGGCTACCAACAGTGGTTTTAACCTGAATGCAATAAACAATGCCATTGTAGTGAAACCCAATGGGAATTTTTTGGATTTGAATGCAATGCTGGATGTGTTTTCACGTCAGAATTATCTGAGCCTTAAGGCCGATCAGACCTGGGCTCATTTCGGATTCCGGGCCAAGAAACACTTCTTCTCTGCCAACGTGACCGATAAGGCAGGTTTCAAATTCGGCTATCCCAAAGATTTGTTTCGGTTTATCATTGATGGAAACGGCGGGCCTAATCTGGGCGAAACCTTTGATTTTAGGTTTAGCGCAGATGCTTACCATTACAGAGAATATGGTATTGGTTATGCGTATAAACTGAACAATAAACTTACCATTGGGGCCAAGGTTAAGTATTTACGGGGCATCAGCAGGATAGAGCTAAAGGAAGCATCCCTGAAAGTGCGCACCCGCCCTGAAGATTATGCATTTGAAGTGAGCAGCAATGTTGAATTGAATGTGGCCAGCTCACTTGGGCAATTCATAACTGCAGACGGAAGTTCACCGGTAATGGATGGGGCAGGACTTTATAAAGGCATTAAAAACAAGGGTTGGGGACTGGATCTGGGTGCGGAATACGCGGCTACCGATAAATTGAAACTCTCTGCCGGTCTCATTGACCTGGGTTCCATTAAATGGGTCCAAAATACCGCCAGCCTGGTGTCTGCCAATCCTGCCGCCACTTTTGTATACGATGGTTTTAAAATCTCTTCTTCAGATACCGCCGTTGATGCTGATTTGTTCTTTGATAAGCTTGCCGATTCGCTGAGCGGATTGTTTGGATTGGATACCCTGCGCAGGTCTTTCCGCAGTTCACTGAGCACAGAGTTGATGCTGGGTGCATCCTACGCACTGCGCAAAAATCTGAAGTTGAATGCCCTATTCTATGGTGATGTTTATAATAAGCGACTGATGGGCGGCTTAACGCTTGGCCTGTTCTGGCGTCCTGTGAAAATGTTCAGTTTGAGCCTCAACAATACCTTTTACGGGCGTGCATGGCTAAATCCGGGTTTCTGCATGGCCTTCAATGCGGGTGCTGTTCAAACTTATCTTGCTTCCGAGAACTTTTTGGCGCCTCTAATGCCGGGTAGTGCCCGAGGTTCTTCTGTGAGGGTGGGATGGAATTTTACCATGGGCCGGGCAAAAAGCCGCGGGGTTGGCTCCGGAAATCAAGGTAGCGGCGGCGGAAAAGCGGCCCCCATCGACCCCACCTCTATATAATAATGATGCGCATTTTGGCGAATTTGAGCACCAGTTTTTTCTCGCCAAGGCCTTCAAATATTACCGTTGCCTTCCTGTTGTCTGCTTCTCCTTCAATGGCGCTAACGGTGCCATTACCAAATCGCTGATGCTGAACCTTGTCGCCCTCTTTCAGGCCGCTGATGTCGCCGGCTTCAAAATTGGGATCCGGTTCCGGAAGGTTGGTGTTTCGGGCCGCATTTGTTCCCAGCAATGTTGAAACCGGTGTTTTGCCTGTTCCCTGGCGGTTTTCGCGCCTTTCAAACAAAGCATTCAGCGGACTTTCCTTCTTTAGTCCGGCCAGATTCATATCCAGGTACTGATTGTCTATTTCATCAATAAAACGGCTGGGTTCGCAGGGGGTGAGGCTTCCGTAACGGAAACGGCTGCTGGCATAGCAAAGCGTCAGGGCTTTTTCAGCCCGGGTTATGGCAACATAAAACAACCTTCTTTCTTCTTCCAGATCCGCCCTTGAGGTCAATGCCATTTGCGATGGGAAAAGGTTTTCTTCCAGTCCTCCAATAAACACATGCGGAAACTCAAGCCCCTTGCTGCTGTGAATGGTCATGAGGCTTACGCAGTCGCGGTCAGGGTCCTTATCTTTCTGGTCATCGGTGTAAAGTGCCACTTCTTCCAGAAAATTCGCCAGCGTTTTGTCTTTTTCACTTTCGTCATCTTCCGTAAATTCCTGAATACCATTCAGCAATTCGGTCACGTTTTCATACCGGCTGATACCTTCTACCGTTTTATCGTCGTAAAGGGTTTTGAGTAAGGTAGTTTGTTTTGCTACATGCATAGCCAGATCAAACGCATTGTGCGTTGCGGTCATGGCCATAAAACTCTTCATCATAATAGCAAAATTCTCCACCCGTGGTGCACCGGTTCCCAGGTCCGGATAGTTGCGTGCGTTGGCTACAATTTCCCAGATACCGGTTTTGTTTTCGGATGCCAGATACAGCAGTCTGTTGATGGTTGTATCGCCTATACCTCTGGTGGGATAATTGATAACACGTTTCAGCGCTTCTTCATCGTTGGGATTGACCGTCAATCGCAGGTATGAAAGCAAATCCTTGATTTCCTTACGCTGGTAGAAGCTCGTGCCCCCATATATGCGGTAATCTATGCTTTGCCTTCTTAATGCTTCTTCAAAACTCCGGCTTTGGCTGTTGGTTCTGTAGAGAATAGCAAAGGCCTTGTTGGGAAGGTGTTTTTGGTTTTTTTGTTCAATGATTTGCTGCGCTACAAATCGGGCTTCGTCGCTGTCTGTGGCGGAACGCACTACCTTTATCTTATCACCGGTTTCATTGGCAGTCCAAACCTCTTTTTCCAGTTGTTTTCGGTTGTTTTTAATGACACTGGAGGCTGCATTGACGATGTTGCGGGTACTGCGGTAGTTCTGTTCCAGTTTTACGGTAAAAACATCGGGATAATCACGGTTGAAATTGAGGATATTCTGGATGTTGGCACCGCGAAAAGCATAAATGCTTTGTGCATCGTCACCCACCACGCAAATATTCTGGTGCACGGCCGCAATGCGCTTGGTAATCATATACTGCACCGTGTTGGTATCCTGATACTCGTCCACCATAACATACTTAAAGCGATGCTGCCACTTGTGGCAAACATCCGGATGCTTTTCAAGAAGGATGTAGGTGTTGATCAGAATGTCATCAAAATCCATGGCGCCGGCCCTAAAGCAACGCTCGGAATAAGCCGCGAAAATATCTCCAAACTTGGGGCGGTTGGCGTTTTTATCCTGTTGGTTCAACTCTTCGTTGCGGCTGTATGCGGCTGCTGTAATCAGGTTGTTTTTTGCCATGCTGATGCGGCCCAGCACCATCCCCGGCTTGTAGGTTTTATCGTCCAGGTTTAACTCTTTCAGAATACTTTTTATCAGGCTTTTGCTGTCATCTGTATCGTAAATGGTGAAATTGGACGGATAGCCCAGTTTTTCGGCTTCCTGCCTTAATATTCTGGCAAAAACACTGTGAAATGTGCCCATCCAAAGGCTTTTGGCCGCAGGCCCAACCAGGTTTTCAATGCGGTTTCGCATTTCGCGGGCCGCTTTGTTGGTGAAAGTTAGTGAAAGAATGCTGAAAGGATCCACGCCTTTGTTGAGCAGATGGGCAATCCGAAAGGTGAGCACACGCGTTTTCCCCGATCCTGCACCGGCAATGATCATAACAGGTCCGTCGGTATGGGTTACTGCCTGCCTTTGCGGGTCATTCAGTTTTTCCAGGTATGGCGGAATGTCATCGGGTTCATTTTGGTCGGGCCAGCGCATAGAGAACCACAAATTTACTCATGCTTTCCTGCCGCCCGCAAAACACTTTTGCACAGTTCATGCCCAAAAAATGTTTGTATTTTTGAATGAATATTTGTAAATTTGTTCAAACAAACATGAAGAGGCGTGCATTCATTCACTCGCTTTGTGCGCTTCCATTGGGCAGTATGGTAACAGATTTGAATTTTTTGGGCAAATGGATTGAGGAAAAGCCGGCCACAGGCCGTCAGCCGGTTTTATTCATAGGTCATGGCAGTCCCATGAATGCCATTGAAACCAATCCTTATACAGCAGCCTTGCAGGCAATGGGAGCCGGAATACTGGAGAAAAACAGACCCAAAGCAGTGCTTGTGGTTTCAGCCCACTGGCTCACCCGCGGAACTTTTGTTCAAGTTGCACCAAAGCCAGAAATTATTTATGATTTCGGTGGTTTTCCCGACGATCTGTATAAGGTTCAGTATCCCGTTTTGGGTTCACCGGATTTTGCAAACGAAACGGCAGGTTTGCTGCCTGAGGCAAAACCCACGGCTGACTGGGGGCTTGATCACGGAGCATGGGCGGTTTTAAAGCACCTGTTTCCCAAGGCCGATATTCCGGCTTTTCAACTCAGCATTGACTGGGGGAAACCCATGCAGCATCATTTTGAACTGGCCGGAATGCTCAGCAAGCTTCGCGACAGGGGAGTGCTTGTGGTTGGAAGTGGTAACATTGTTCACAACCTGGGGGTCAGCATACCCATGCTGGGTCGCGGGGATAAATCTGCATTTGACTGGGCTGTTGAATTTGATAGCTGGGTAGGAAATGCCCTTCAAAACGGAGATTACCTAAAGCTTACTAATTACGAAGGTGCCGGAAAAATAGGCTCGCTGTCCGTTCCATCTCCGGATCACTACATTCCTATGCTTTACAGCCTTGGGCTTGCCGGAAAAGGTGAATCCGTTCGTTCATTTTATGAAAGCGTTGAGTACGGTGGTATCAGCATGCGCAGTTT
>CAYSIK010000121.1:0-6661 GCA_964431045.1 uncultured Flavobacteriaceae bacterium | reverse complement strand
ATCCATGCGTTAGCGTATAAGTTAATATGGAAAAATCCATCTTGCCGAAACGGGGATCCAGATAATACAAGGTCAAAACCAGCCAGTAAAGCGGAAAAATTCTTGCCATTCTTCCTATGATATACCGTTTGTAACCGCCAATTGACTGGGCCGGCGTATCTCTATAACCATAGGCCAGCAAAAAACCACTCAAAACAAAAAACAAAGCAACCCCAACATGAAATTCATTGAACAACCGCAATACTTCCGGATGCAGTTGTGCTCTCCAGTATTTTCGGTTGTGGTATATAAAAACCATACTCGCAGCCAACGCTCTAAAACCGGTCAGGGCATCAAACCTGCTTTGAATCATCCTTGCAAAGATGAGGAAATAAAAGCCAAAAAATAGAGAGAGAGTTTTTACTTAAATTAAAGAATATATAAATCAGTTGAAAGAACGCGCACACAGAATGCATTTTTTAGCCATTCTAAAATAACTATTTTATGCAATTACTTTCCGATACAAAACTTTCCAAATATGCTCCCCAAAAGGTCTTCAGTGGTAATCTCACCCGTAACCTCGCCAAGCGCAGCCAGTGCCTCACGCAAATCAAACGCCAGCATCTCTTTGGATATACCGGCTTCAATGGCCTCTAAAACGCGCTGAAGGGCGTTTTCCGCCTTTAAAAAGGCGTGAAAGTGCCGAGCATTGGTTATCAGCGTTTGGTCGCTTAAAACGGCTTTAAATGCTGTGTTGTGGTGTAAATATTCCCGCAACCGCTGCCTGTCCTCAGGTCGCTTGCCCGATATGCCGATAAGACCACCCGCTCCGCCGGCCTTCGCGGCTGCTTGCCAGGCCACCTCATCAAACCCATCCACCAAATCGGTTTTGTTGCCCACCACCCACAAATGCTGCACCGTATCGGCCAGCTCCTTCACATCCTGCATCAACTGTTCAGGCGCACATGCAGACACATCCGCCACATACAGCACCATCGCACTTCCCTGCATATACTTAAAAGTACGCTCAATCCCAAGCTTTTCAATGGTATCTGTAGCCTCCCGAATGCCGGCCGTATCAATCAGCCTGTAGCGCATCCCTTCTACCAACAGCACATCCTCGAGTGCATCGCGGGTGGTGCCCGCTATATCCGAAACAATCGCCCGTTCTTCCTGCAACAGCAAATTAAACAGGGTACTTTTGCCTGCATTGGGTCTACCGGCAAACACCACCTGCACGCCTTCCTTCACCGCATTGCCCTGCGCAAAGGTTTGCAGCAAGGCCTTGATCTTATCCTTTGCTTCGTTCACCAGCGCAATCAGTTCATCCCTGCGGGCAAATTCTACGTCTTCCTCGCTGAAATCCAGCTCCAGTTCTATGAGTGCAGCAAAATCAATCAGCCGCGTGCGCATAATGGATATTTCTTCGGATATACCACCGCGTAACTGTCCCAAGGCTGCCTTGTGTGATGCCGCTGACTCAGATGAAATCAAATCGGCTACTGCCTCTGCCTGCGCCAAATCGAGTTTGCCGTTGAGAAAAGCCCTGAGGGTAAATTCACCGGGCTCCGCCGGCCTGGCACCCTGCCTGCACAAAGCCTGTATTAGCCTATCTACAATATAGGGTGAACCATGCGTACTGATTTCGACAGTATCATCGCCGGTATAACCGTGCGGTGCCCTGAAAACCGTGAGCAACGCTTCATCCACAAGCCCTTCCTCATCCCACAAAGCCCTGAAATGAGCCGTGTGGCTATCTGCCGATGAGACCGGCTTTTTCAGCAACCCATCCACCAGCGCAAAAACACCTGGGCCGCTCACACGCACCACCGCCACAGCGCCCACCCCTGGGGGAGTTGCCCTTGCCACGATAATGTCCTGCCTATTTTTCAATGGTGCAAAGGTACAAACAAAAAGCCCCGACCAAAGGCCGGGGCTTTCAATTGATACTTGATTAATTAATTGGCTCTGATCAAATTCACCGAACCGGTCACATATTTCTGCTGCTTGCCTTTGAATCGGTAGGTAAGCTGGTAGAAGTAGGTTCCTTCAGGAACTTCAGGTCCGTCGTTGTTTACGCGGCCGTTCCATCCCACTTTGGAATTCTCGGTCTGGAACACGCGCTCACCCCATCTGTTGAAGATCTTCAACTCGAAGAGATCCTGACCCTGAATCGGTACACGATAGGTATCGTTCTTGCCATCGGCTGTTCCGGGCGTGAATACGTTGGCCAGATAGATAAACAGATCGACCACTACTTGCTTACATATGGTATCCGAACATCCTGTCGCATTCTTGGCAATCAGACATACCCAGTATTTACCGCTGCTGTCATAAGACCACTTCACTTGTTTGTCATTGGATTTCAGGTCTTCAAGGAAATTCTTGGGCAGGGTATTCTTGATATCATTCTGATGTCCGAAGCCCCATCTCCATTCGGTTCCGTTAACATCCGTGCGGGTGAACACAAAGTCCGGCTTGCCACTGGAATCGATATCAAAATTGGCCACAACACTGTCTACCAGGAAGGTATCAATTACCGGAGGCGTAGGACACCAGGGCCTTGGATGGTTGTTTCCATAATCGGCCAGGTGCGTCACTTTGTATTGACCGGGAACCGTAAATACCCGTTTATAATTCTTAGTTGTTACCGTTACGGTATCTACTTTACCGGTACTCAGGTTTTCAAACCTCCACTTATAGGATTTGAAGAGTGTATCTGAATTATCCACGAATTCGTTGGAATCACCGGGGCAGATAGAAGGTTTCACGATAAAGCCTCGCACGGTATCACGCTTGATTACAGTTACGGTGAAGGCACGCTGACCACCGGCAGTATCGGGGAAAGTTGCGGGACAGAAGCGCTTCAGATTGGGCGGAATGAACAGCGTATCATACTGCTCCAGGAATACAAAGTACTTACCGGGCTTGGTGTATGTATGCGTTACAAATGTATCTTTCTTGTTGGTCAGGTTTCCATCTCCATAGAACCAGGTCCAGTCAGCACCACCGGTAGCTGAATCGGTCAGGTTCTTGAACCTTACAGATTCACCTTCGCAGATGGTAATGTCAAAACCTGCATAATCCGCATATTCAAACTTGGGACGAGGTCCGGGGATTTTGATCCAGCGCTTGATGGTATCGGCACAACCCTGATCGGTTTTGGCAAAGATGGTAATCTGGAACCAGCCGTTGCGGGTGTATTTGTGCGCAATATTTGGAGGCAACAATTCATCGGATGATTTACCACGCGAGAAGTAGTTGGTCTTGCTATCACCCCAATCTATGAAATATTCACGGATAAAGTCACACTCGATGGGTGCAGGACCATTACAGTTCCTGATAGCCCAGTTACAGGGATCGAACAGTTTTGTACTGTCGTATAATTCTATGATAGAGTTACAGGAAGGAACAGCAAGGTTAAGTCCAAATTTCACATCCAGACGGCTGATGAACAGTCGCTTGGCAATGGTATCACGACAACCTGTGGAGTCACCAACCGCTACGCGGAACGTATACACACCGGAGTCATTCTTATAATACAGGGTTTTGGGATCGTTCGGACCACCACCCAGCTGGAACCAGGGTGTTCCCACACCGGTAGCACCATAAGGAGCACCACCAAACTTGGTTGTGGGGTTGTTGGGATCATCATCCTTTTTATTCCAATCCCAGCGGGTAAAGGGCTCACGGTTTTTAACACCGGCAAATATGTCGGCCTGTCTTTGTGCATCCCTCCAATAGTCGTAGGTATCCCACGTACCAAAGTTTAGCGGATCCGGGTGGAAATATCGCAAATCCAGTTTTGCCTGCAGGTTGGTAGCCTGATCCTGACATACCGTAGAATCCGGGAGCTCAATCATGGCTGCAAAGCCTACAATTACGGGGTATGCTGCAAATTCGTCGCACTTACCGTTGGCCGATGTCATACTGATGCTGGCCAGGTGATATCCTGCCCATGGCGAACGGAAAGTGTAGGCTCTGTACTTTTTATTACCTACGATGGTAGAATCCAGCGGACGGATATTGGTATCACGCTCGTGAATAATCTTTTTAAAATTGGGATCAGGACGCAGGTAGAATTTAATGAAGCGACCAAAACCGTTGGTATCAATACAACCCAGAGCACCTGTCGCAGGCTGTCCAATGATACCTTTATTGTTCCAGATCATACGGGTAATCTGCGCAGGATCCAGGGCAAAGGGATCAAATCCACGGGCTTCCAGACGTTCCTTGATTCTGTCCCAAACCGCCGACACGTCGGCAGCTGTATCCCACTTACTGATGATAGCAGTAATGATGGTATCAGGGGTTTTGTCGAGTTTGCCACCGTGCTTTCCGTCATCCCAGGCAACTGAGCGGTCGTTGCGGGAATCATCCTGCCAGTCGGTAGAACAGGGAACAGGCTCAGGACGCACTTCAAAACGGCTTTGAACCATGTAGTTATAAATTTTCTTGGTTCCGGAGTCTTTCAGATACACACCGCGGAAGTAATCTTCCTGGATCTGATAACCCCACTGCTTGCTGTATGCGGGGCTGGCATTGCCTGTGGCAAATTCCCAGCGAAGACTCTTCAGGTCATCGGTGCGGGTTTTGTTAGCGGCTATGGGACGAACTACAACGGGGTCATACTTACAAATTTTGCGGATGCCGTTGGGGTTAGGTGTGGGGGTAATTACTTCAAATGAAGGGTCAATCATGGGGAAACAGGCAAACTTGTCATAATACTGAGTGTCTGCACACAGGGGAGGATCACCCACAGTTCCGCCTTTTTTAACACCATTACCTACTATGATACCAACAGTGATACAGCCATTAGGGTTACAAACCTCTGAGGCGCTGTACTGCTTGGAATATCGTGAAGGAGGATTAGATGCAATCTGGTATCCCATGTATGGCATTCCGGGAGGACGGTTACCGGGTGTTAAACCGGTGGTAAGGGTTGTCCAGGTTGTTGGCTTACAGAAAGTATCGTAGTTTATTCCCACATAAGAGAAAGTACAGCCGGGTTTGAGATCACTTAGGATAAAGGTGATACCGTACTGAGGGTTCTTGCCTCCCAGACACTCAATCGCATCTTTTACCAAACCGGAACCGACACCACCTGCATTGGCATGAAGCATGGACAATTGCTTGATGGCTTCTGATGTACAGGCAAGGGGATGACAGGTATCGGCGTGCAACAGTTTAACATTATTACACTGGGGTATTTTAGCATAGTATAATTCTCTCCAGCGCTTGTAATCCACTTTATAATCCAGACCTGCCGTGCCGGGGAATGTACGCTTGATAAATCCAATGATTCTGGGGTTCTCGCCTTTCTTCGTGCGAATTCTCAGCAATGGAGCCGGCAAGGTATCTTTCTTAAGGAATACAGTAAACAAGAAGCGGAATGAATCTGTATTACTGGTTAATTTAATAATCTGCTTGGGGGTAAGGCTCAGTGTTTTAGGGCCAATGTGGCGAGTGTAAGGACCACCCTGAGGCCCCACAAAAGCAGTATCTCCTGTTTTTAACAGCACATCAACGTTGTCAGTAATGAATCGCTCAGCAGGCCCACGAATTCCTTTCTCCCACAAATAGGTTTTGGTCTTATTCAAAGCGTACTTTGACTGATTGGCCAGCAAACTGTCTGCCTTGCTCTTGGGGATTACAAGTAAAGTATCTTCAATAATCCAGTTGGTATCGGAAGGCCAAACATTAATCTTCTTACACAACTTTGTACTCTCGATAAAGATAGCATCCTCCATGGGCGCATTCTTGAAATCGGAAAGCATCACCAAATCCCAGCTCTTATAGTAGTGAGTTGGCAGTGAATCGTTGCTGTACTGACAATTTACGTTTACGTTTTTGTTGTTAAGACGGTCTGTTGTGCACTTTGGTGCATACGAATCACCAAAGTCCCATACACGCACAGCGCATACACGCTGACGGAAAAGCGGATCTACGAATCCTTTGGGCTTTACCCATGTTTGGTTGTTATCAAATACATGACCGGGGTGAATATTGCCTGTCCATTTCTTGAACGTACTGTCATCATTCCACATGTTCTTGTCATTGTGATAGAACTTGGAAAAATTCTTGAAGTGAACAGTATCCTGAACATCTTTAGGACACTGGAAAACCTCAAATGCAGCAATACGGTTGAAAGGAATCTCTATGGTAGACTGCGGACCGATAATAATAACGGTGTCATAGGCCACTTTTTTGCGGGTAATACCACCGCAAACGATGTCATAGGTAAACTTAATCTGGTATGGGCCCAGACCTGAGAACGAATGCGGAGGTGCTAAAGAACGGTTATTAACGTTCTGAGGGCCTGTGGGTGGATCACCAAAATTCCACATAAAGCTCGAAATACCTACTACAGGCTGGGGTACCAGACTGAATTTGATTTCGGGTTCTGAAATACAGGTCGAATCTTTGTCGGCCACAATCTGATACTCGCCTTTGAGCACCTGAGCCGCAGCTTTCATCTCAAATGAATCTTTACATCCGTCAAGGGTCTCGATAATCATTTTGATATCGTAAACACCGGGCTTATAGAACTTCTTGGTAATGTTGGGACCCCACTGGTTTCCTGTGGTTCCGTCGCCCCAGTACCAGGTAATATTTTTTACTTTGTTCTGGGCTATTCTCGAAATATTTTTAATAATGGCAGTAACAGAGTCACAATCCACAG
>CAYSIK010000120.1:2185-6728 GCA_964431045.1 uncultured Flavobacteriaceae bacterium | reverse complement strand
AGATTTTATTTAATGATAGGTTGGGGAAATTGAACAGGCTCACGCTGATTTTTGAGGTGGTACCCGACAATTACGATTTCATGCAGAACTGGAAGGTCCGCGGATTGAGGCTTATAGCCCCTTTTGTTAAAAAGGAAATACCCTCCGCCATCCGCGCTGCGGCACATATCAAAGGGCTGAAAGAATTTGGAATCAGTGTGGATGCGATAACCGATTTGCCTGCCGACATTGCAGCAATCGCAGGTCTGGAGAAATTAACGGTTACGGACAATTTTAGCTGGATGGCTGAAAAATATCCGGACGATTTGCCTTTACTAAAGCAGAACATAGAAACATCCCAAAATGACAAAATGCGGTCCATCGCATTTTTCTACCAGGCTCAGGAGGCCGAACTGATGCCTTGGGAGATGAAACACCTGGCGTCTTTATTTCCCAATGCAAGAATGGCGCCCTGGTCGGGGGTTTCCGGCGATACTACCCTTTTGGGACAATTTTCCGAGTTCATTCCATGCAGGCCCAATGAATCGGTCAGGCTGCAAAAACTATCCGTTTCAGGCTTTATGCCACAGCTGGAGAGTGGAACTTATTTATTTCAGGGCGATAACCAGCAGGACAGGGTTTATTATCTCAATGCAGAAGCTGCTTTGCTGGTTCCGAAAGGGGCTTTGGAAACAACGGAGGGAAAGCCGGTAGAAAAGGACTATCAGCTGAAGTGCGCGCTTCACAACAAAACATCACGGTTTATGTGCGATGGTTTTCCGCTGAATTACGACAGTGCCGGCAGGAGTTATAACCTGGCACCGGGTGTTGTGTTTCATGTTCGTGCCATGCGCGACAATCGTGAGTTGCGGATAAAAGAAGGTTATTCCCTCAGGCTGATGTTTTTGAGTCAGACCGATACGGCGCACCGTTTCTATGCGTTTAATGGGTCAAAGAAAAAATGGCAGCATTTTTACGATTACGACTACGATTTTGACGATTCCAAGAACAAGCCCATTGATTTTTATGCCTTCTATGCAGGCAAAAAGACAGCTGTGGAAATTTACCCTTCAGACAACGCCACTCAGGAAAACCGGTTTGAAACGGAGGGGTATTTTTACCTGCTGGATCCGGGTATTAACAAGGTGAGCCTTGAAAATTCGGGCGGATACTGGGTGGCTCCCGTAAAAGACCGGGCGCCCGCCATGGGCGCATATACCCTGAGGCGGGGCAGGGGCGTGGTTGGTATTCGGAAAGAATATGTAGACAAGAAAAAAGAGAAAAATATTATTAGGTTTAGCGTTTACGATAAATCCGAAACCCTGTTTCCGGAGTTGAAGCCATTACAGAATTATCCTTTGGAAATTGAAAGTGCCATGAGCAGCAGGGAATTTAGTGCGCTGTTTATTCGCGGAGGCGTTTATGCCGATATCCGGTTTAGCAACTCAGGGGGCGCATGGTTTATGGATTTGCGCACAGAAACAGGATACTGGAGATTTACACTGTTGCAACCCAAAGACAAGGTTAAAAAATCAAATGCAAAGTCACGTGCCAGGCAAATGGACTTTCTGGCTAAGATGAACAAATATGCGGAGATAAGGCAGAAAAAAGAACTTTCAATTATCGCATACCACTCCAAATATAAAGAAGCCGGGATACAGCAGGCCAAACGTATGCTGATGTACGGACAGGTAAAACCCCGAGGACAGTCCGCTTATTCTTTCAATATCAGAAGTACCGGTACTTTTGCCTGGGCCCGTCCTGTAGCGGTTTCCGACACCGGTAGGGTAGACGTAAAGTTTACCAATAAGGAAGGTATTCCTATCGATGTGAAACAGGCATGGGTGGCGCATTACAAGCCGTTTAACTATCGCTGGTTTGGTTCCGCCGGTGTCTACGCAATGAATATCACCCCTGCAAATCTTGCCTACATTGCCGCAAAGGATCAGGCAGGAAGAATTTACTACCTTAGTCCGGAAAAATACCGTGCCATGGGCATTAAAAGCAATTCCCTGATTTTTCTGCCCATGGAAGAAGTACCAAAACAAATCCAGACCATCAAAGAACTGGAGTCTTTAATAGGAGCTAAATAATATGATTTCAGGAAGTATACTGATTGCTATTGTAGGCTACTTCGTTTTACTGCTTGGAGTCGCTTTCTACACTTCACGCAATGCCGACAGTGAGTCCTTTTTTATTGGAAACCGAAATAGCAACTGGCTGCTGGTGGCGTTTGGAATGATTGGAACCTCCTTGTCGGGTGTAACCTTTGTGAGTGTTCCCGGGGATGTGGGTAAAAGCGGCTTTACGTATTTCCAGCTGGTACTGGGATACTGGCTGGGCTACTGGGTTGTTGCTTTTGTGTTGTTGCCGCTGTATTACAAACTGAATCTTACCAGTATATACAGTTTTTTGGGTAAAAGGCTTGGGGAAAAAGCCCATAAAATAGGGGCTTTCTTTTTTATACTTTCAAGAACAGTAGGGGCAACAGCCAGGCTGTATCTGGTGGTGAGTATTCTGGATGTGTTTGTTTTTTCCGCATTTCACATCCCCTTTTGGTTATCCGCAATGGTGATTTTGTTGCTGATTCTGCTGTATACTTTTCAGGGTGGTGTTAAAACCATCATTATTACGGACACACTCCAAACCACAGGCATGTTGCTGGGTCTGGTGCTGTGTTTGGTGGCTGTTGTTAAGGCACTGAATACTGATTTCAGCGGAGCATGGCAAATGGCTTCCGAAAACCAACTCACACAATTTTGGGTAATGGATGTGAGTAAGCCCGGTTTCTTTCTGAAGCAAATACTTGGCGGAATGTTTATTACCATCACCATGACAGGGCTGGATCAAGAAATGATGCAAAAGAATATTTCAGTAAAAACTTTAAAGGATTCACAGAAAAACATGATGTTGATGAGCGCTGTTTTGGTGGGTGTGAATGCACTATTCCTGCTGTTGGGTGCGGTATTGCACATTTATCAGGCAAAGAATCCGGTTTTGCTGGGAAATGGCACCGTTGCCGCCGGCGATGATTTGTTTCCTGCACTGGCACTCAGTGAGGCATTTTCCGGCGGACTGGGAATCATCTTTGTAATTGCACTCATATCGGCATTGTTTCCCAGTGTTGACGGGGCGCTCACTTCACTTACCTCCAGCTACTGCATAGACGTTCTGAATATTCAGGAAACAAAGGCCGATGAAGCCACCCGAAAACGAAAACGAATGCGCGTGCATCTTGCATTTGCTGTTTTATTCCTGCTGATGGTATTTCTCTTCCGGTACATAAACGATAAATCCATTATTCAGTTCATTATCAAGTTTGCCGGAATCACCTATGGTCCGCTGCTTGGGCTTTTTGCCTTCGGCATTTTCACAAGCCGAAAGGTACGGGAGTCATTTTTATGGCCTGCATGCCTGCTTGGACCGGTTTTGACGCTATTGCTGGATTTGCTGAGCAATCCTGCATATTATGAGCAGAAACTGCATGTAACACTGGGTTTGAATTCCTTGTCCGAAAGCTTGTTTAACGGATATAAAATGGGTCCTGAGCTTATCATCATCAACGGAATTCTTGTTTTTGCGGGATTGTGGTTGTTTTCGGACAAGACCCTAACAGAAAAACTTGATTAATTGGGCTAAATCTATAGCTTTGTATGTAACATGCTCCGTTTCATACATTTGCTTCTCTGCGGATTGCTCATCCACTGGTTGGCGGGATGTGGAAACAAGGGTAATGTATCCCGGGAACATGAAAGTCTTTTTCAAAGAACCGATAAGGACAGTTTGTACCGTGCATTCAGCCTTTGGCGTGAAAAACTTTCTGACAGCGGTACGTTAAATGGTATTTATCTAAATCAGCCCGACACCTTGTTTGATGCATTCCGCAGTGCAGCGGAACTTTCTCATTTCTATGAAAAAATCCTGTCCGATTCCGTATTAAATGGCTTGCATGCCCGGCTGCGCGGTATGGAAGCGCATGCCCTGGATCCTGAATTTTACCATAGCAAATATTTGCATCACTGTCTCAACCGATTGGGTAGTCAGGGTTGGGTTAATGGTGAATCTCTCCCGTATGACAGTATTTCGCTTTGGGTGTTGCTTTCCGCAGATGCCTTTTTGGGGATGCATCATGACCTTGGGAACGGGCGTCTGGAACCAACCGCTTTTGGCAGTGTATACAAATTGCCGCGCCGCCGGCATTTTGGTTTGCAAAATTTACTAAAACAGCAGGATCCCCATTTGCAAATATTGCAAGTAGCGCCCGACTGGTCCGCTTATCTGGGTTTGCAGCAACAATGGGCTCGGCTAAAAAATCTAAAAGACACAGCAGGCTTTATATTTCCTGTTGTAGAGAAAGCCATTAAACCCGGTAAGCCGGCAAACCGAAAATGGTTGCAGGCTGCAGGAAGGGCCTTGTGGCTCATGGGTGTTTGCAACCCCGGCAGCCCGGCAGGCGTTTGCTGCTCGTGCAGCTGCAAGCGGACGCACATCCAGCGATCAGGATGTACATGAATCCGATGATGAGGATCTAGATGACGACGACGACGAACTCGCAGTTGATGAG
>CAYSIK010000120.1:0-2175 GCA_964431045.1 uncultured Flavobacteriaceae bacterium | reverse complement strand
GGGCCTTGTGGCTCAGGGGTGTTTGCAAGGAAGGAGATACGGCTTTGTGGCAAACCGACACGTTTACAGGGAAGCAATCGAAGTGTATAAAGCTTTTTCAGCAAAGGATGGGATTGCGCGATGACGGAACCCTAAACGATGAAACACTTCAGGCTCTTAATGTGCCATATTCAAAAATGAAGGACGCTGTTGCGGCAAGCCTGGAAAAATGGCGTTGGCTGGGGCCTGTGAATGAAAGGAATCGCATTTGGGTAAATCTCGCAGCCAATCAACTCTATGGTTTCCGCAATGATAGTTTGCTATTGCAGATGCGAACCTGCAGTGGCACTCCCAGAGGACCCCGATATTACCGAAGACTTACAGAAAGCCGTGCGCCGGATAGCAAAGTATTGCCGCCTGACAACCTCGAGACACCTCAGTTTAAGGCAAAAACCAGCCATTTGGTTGTAAATCCTACCTGGTATGTGCCGCGCAATATCCTTACCAAGGAAATGCTTCCTGAAATAAAAAGGAATCCAGAAATTCTCAGGAAAATGGGTTATGTGCTGAAAAACAGCAGCGGTGAAGAGGTAGATCCATTATCCGTAAACTGGGAGAAGGTTTCACCGGACAGGGTGCCATATAAGTTAGAGCAATTGAGCGGATCCGATAACAGTCTTGGGCAGGTAGTTATTCACTTTCCCAATGCGTATAGTATTTTTCTGCACGATACACCGCATAAATGGGCATTTTCACTATCAGAAAGGCATGTGAGTCATGGCTGCGTGCGGCTGGAGAAACCTTTCGATCTGGTTGAGTTTCTGATGTATTTCAATAAAAAGGACCGCTTTGATGAAGTATTGATGACAGCCGGCCTGCCACCCAGGCATGATGAGGAGAAGCTGGAAAAATGGGAAAAGGAAAAGCCAATGCGCGATACATCTGTTCAGAAGCCAAAGCAGGATCAGTACTTTTACCTTGATTCAATGCTTCCGGTGTACTTGGTTTATATCACCGCGGTTTCAACAGAGCAGAACGGATTGTCGGTTTATCGGGATGTTTACAGGCAAAATGCCAAAATAATTTCAGCAATGCGCAGGCCTGCTGCCATCAGAAATTCTGTTTTAAAGGATTGATACTTACGTTCAGTGTGCAGGTTTACATGTATCCCAGCGTCTTCAACATGCTTTTATAGCTCTGTTCTTTGCTGAATAACCTAAAGTAGTATTCGCCATTTTCATCCTTGTCGATGATTACATGCTTGGGTGAAGGTGTAAGACAGTGTTGTATGCCACCGTATCCGCCAATGCTTTCCTGGTATGCGCCGGTATGAAAGAATCCGATGTACAAAGGATCCTCCTTGTCGTATTGCGGCAGGTAAATGGCATTTACATGTTGCTCTGAATTGTAATAGTCATCGCTGTCGCAGGTAATTCCACCCAGCAGAACCCGCTCATATTCTTCTTCCCAGCGGTTAATGGGCAGCATTACAAATTTTTTATTGATAGCCCATGCATCAGGCAATGTGGTCATGAAACTGCTGTCAATCATGTTCCACTTTTCACGGTCATTTTGGGGTTTTTGGTCCAAAACACGGAAGATGGCTCCCCCGGATTCGCCTACGGTAAATGAGCCAAACTCAGTGAAAATATCCGGTTCGGGTATGCCGTTCTCTGTGCAAACCTGTTTAATCTGCGATACGATTTCTGTGGCCATGTATTCGTAGTCGTAATCAAAGGTCATGGAGTTTTTAATGGGGAAACCGCCACCAATATTGAGGGTGTCGAGTGTTGGGCATTCTTTCTTTAGCTCGCAGTATACTTTAAGGCACTTATGCAGTTCGTTCCAGTAATAAGCAGTGTCATAGATGCCTGTATTGATAAAGAAGTGAAGCATCTTAAGGTTCACATTCTTGTTCTTTTTGATTTTGCTGCGGTAGAAAGGCAGAATGTCTTTATAGCCAATGCCCAGGCGGGATGTGTAGAATTCAAACTTTGGTTCTTCCTCCGATGCGATGCGTATACCACAGGTGAACGGGGCGTTAACCTGGGTTTCCAGTTGTTCTATTTCGCGGTAGTTGTCAATAACCGGAATGACGTTGGTCCAGCCGGTATTAATCAGGTTGGCAATGTTTTCAATGTATTGCTCGCGCTTAAAGCCGTTGCATACAACGAACTTGTCTTTGTTAATCAGGCC
>CAYSIK010000119.1:5789-6792 GCA_964431045.1 uncultured Flavobacteriaceae bacterium | reverse complement strand
ATTCGCTCAGCAAATTTGATCTCTGTTATCCCAACCGAATGACGCTGGTAATAGATAACGTACAGTCTGTTACTGCGCATCAGCTCAAGGCACGCATTACCCTGCCCATCGGTATGGATATGATTTCGGGCAACAATTTTATCCGTTACCCCCACAAATCCGCTGCAGTGAAGCTGTCCAATCCCACATTGCTCACAGGCACAACCTGGGAATGGGATCTGACCAAACTTATTTCAGGTTTGTCTGCAGGATTTCCCGGAACTGCCGATACCAACAAAAACAAAATTATCATCACCTTCAGGGTGAAGACCAACTGCGATTATGCATCGGGCAGTTTTATTTCAGCCAGGGCCTCGTCCAACATTCGATGCGGGGATCCCGTGCCGGCCAATACTTCCTATACGAATCCGCTGGAAATAAAAGGCGTAGTTAAAACCCTGTATACGCAGGTTAAAAACTGGACAGATTCCATTTTACCCTGCGAAAAACCCGCCATTTCCAAAATCAGGGTGATCGTTTTGGGTCCAAGGGAGACAGATTCCAATGATAGGGTGGAGATAATATTACCCCCCGGCATATCGAGGGATGCAACGTACTTTAAGGCTGTAAGAAATGCGCCCAATAAGGATTCTGTGCAGGTAAGCAATTTCAATGGAGCTACCCTGCTTTCATGGCCCGCGCCCCGCAAACTTCAACCCGGAGACTCACTGGAATTTGATATCCGTTTGTTGTCGAATGGCGCCCAGCTCAGCTGCGGAACAGCCGATATATTGTCACGAACAGTTGCCAGCCAAAAAGTAGAATGCGTTCCGGACAATAAAATTTGCAACATCAAAATTGTGACAGGTTCCGTTCTTACCGCTCCGGCAGTAGATAAAGGAAACCTTCAGTTTACCGGTATCAGCATCAGCGCAGCCCGTCTGTTAAAGTCTGATACCGAACAGGTAATTGTAAAGTACGGCATCATAAATCTTGGAAAATACACCAGCAGCACCACTCCTAT
>CAYSIK010000119.1:0-5779 GCA_964431045.1 uncultured Flavobacteriaceae bacterium | reverse complement strand
ACGGCAACGGCAAATGGAGTGCAGGGGATGCCAGACTCGCCACCGACACCCTGCGCAGAAATCTGAAAAAGGATTCGGTTTTCTGGGTAACCAGAACCCTTAGGGTCAGGGCCGGACAAAGTTGTGCATTGCTGGCCGTTATCGACAGTGCAGCCTGCGCCTGTAAGTTTGGGCAAACGGCTTTCCCTGCAGCATACTATCCCAATGCCGGACGCGATACCGCTGTATGCTCCGGTTCTCCATGGAAAATGGGAACCCTTGCATCCAAATGGTATAAATATACCTGGAGCAGACCCGATTTGCTGGATAGTGCCAACATAGGAAATCCTGTCTGTAAGCCTGTTAATGCCGGGAGTGTGCCCGATACGGTGTCCTTTTTGCTAACTACCAATCGCGGGGTTTGCAGTTCCAAAGACACCGTGCGGCTCATCGTACAGCCTTTACCCAATCTCGTTTTCAGCAATAAATCCGTCAACATCTGTGAAGGGGGCTCTGCCATTTTATCCAATTCGGTAAACGGCGGATTTTCGCCCTATAAATGGCGCTGGTCGCCTGCTACGGGTTTGTCGGATACCACCGCTGCTGCACCCCTCGCGAAGCCCAAAACAGGCATACGCTACACACTTCGTGTTACAGATAAATTCGGCTGTGCAAAAGCTGATACCGTGCGCGTTACCGTCAATCCCAAACCCGTGGCAAGATTCTTCTGGCCTGTTACCTGTGCCGGAAGGCCCGTGGTAGTTTCTGACAGCAGCAATACACTCCGCGATACCATTATAAGCCGCCTCTGGAGCTCCACGGGTTTTGATACCTTTGGCCTGAAGGTGCTAAACTTCAACATGAATGGCCGCTCAAAGGTTCCTTTGACCTTGATGGTTTACACCAACAAAGGATGCGGCGACACCCTTACAAAAACCGTGGATGTTAAAGCCATTCCCAAAGTGGCTTTCAGCGTTCCCTATGTCTGTAATGGCGATTCCAGCAGGTTTGCCAACCAAACCACCCTCGACAGCGGATTCATTACCGCCTGGAGCTGGGACTTTGGTGACGCAAAAACCGCCACCGTGAAGAATCCGGTACACCGCTATGCCGATACAGGAATACGAACCGTGATGCTGGCCGCCCAAAGCAACAATGGCTGTGCCGATACCCTGCGCAAAACCGCCCGCGTGTTTCCGGTGCCGACGGCAGCCTTAACCTTGAACAACGTTTGCTCGGGCGATTCCTTTGCCTTTGCGGATGTATCCAAACTCTTTGGCGACACCCTGAAAATGCGCACCTGGAACCTGGGTGTGATGGGATCGGCCACTGACAGCAGCCTGAAAAGGCTTGTGAAGCCATGGGGGAAATACCCGGTATCACTCAGCATAGAGACCATTCATGGCTGCAAAAACACGGCTAAAGACACCTCCAGGATTTATCCGCTGCCGCTGCCGGCTTTCACCGCAGATTCCGTTTGTGAAGGGCTTACCACACGATTTGTCAATACCACCAAAATCCCACAGGGTAGCATAGCAGCCTACAACTGGCAATTTGGCGATGGCAATACCTCCACTGTAGTTACGCCTTCAAATGCTTATGCAATGCAGGGATTGTATACTGTTGGGCTGAAAGCCACCTCTGACAAGGGTTGTGTAGATAGCGTAAAAAATACAATAACAGTGTTTGCGCCTGCATGGCCGGTGTTTGCCATAAATAACCTTTGTCTGCGTCAAAAGTTGATCAGCACAGCCACCAGCCGCGGTGTCGGAACACCACTGATATACAAGTGGTATCTCGGAAATGGAGACAGTGTCTCATCTGCAGCACTGAACTATACATACAATAATTTTGGCACCTACAGTGTAAGGGTGCGCATCATCACCGATAAAGGCTGTATACGCGACTCTTCAGCAAGCGTTACTGTGCATCCGCTTCCGCAGGTTGCGTTCACAGCCGTCAATCCCTGTAAGGATGACAGCCTGGTGTTTACCGCACAGACAGGCATAGCGCTGGGCAGCGCCGGTGTGCCGCAATGGTCGTTTAGCAATGGCCAAACTGCCACAGGAAGTCCGGTGCGGCGCATTTTCAGCACCCCCGGAAATTATACGGCCAAGCTGAAGCACACGTCCGACAAAGGTTGTATGGATTCGCTGTCATTGCCCTACATGGTGGGAGAGAAGGTTGTTGTAAAATATTCGGTAAATGATGTGTGTCTGGAAGAGACTACGCAGTTTACCGATTCCTCCTATAGTGTACAGCCTATCAATCTTTGGAACTGGGATTTTGGAAATGGCGTGAAGTCAACCAAACCCAATCCGGCATATACCTACAAAATGCCCGGTGTCTATAACACCAGCCTGCAAATCAGCACCCTTCCCGGTTGCAATTACGCCACAGGCAAAACCACTACCGTACATCCCAAGCCATTGGCCTATTTCACCCACGATCCGGATCAGGGAACCATTGTAAATCCGAATATAACATTTACCGACAAAAGCCAGGGTGCCGATACGGTTCGGTATGTCTTCAGCACGGGTTATAAAACCAATGCCCGCAACTTTACCCATTCTCTCCCCGACAGCGGTATTTTCAATATCACCCAGTTCGTTTCCACACAATTTGGTTGCCGTGATTCATTCACCAAGCAGGTTGTTATCAATTACATGTACACCCAGCATGTACCCACGGCATTTACCCCTGACGGAAACAACCTGAATGAAGGCTTTGGTCCTTACGGTATGGGCATTAAATGGTATGCCATGAAAATTTATTCCCGCTGGGGCGAGAAGTTATACGATACCCGCGAAAGCAAGCCCTGGAACGGCACTTACAACGGTGAACCCGTGCCCGAAGGTGTGTATGTGGTGCTGATGGAGCTGAAAGACCACAAAGGGCGGAATCATTATTACAAAGGAACCGTGCAGATACTCCGCAAACCGGAATAAGTTTACAGCACAAACCGCTGCAATTCGCGGTAAAATCTGGACATCGGGAAGCCCATAACGTTGTAAAAACAACCGTTGATGCGCTTTACACCCATGTATCCCATCCAGTCCTGAACCCCGTAAGCCCCGGCTTTGTCAAAGGGTTTGAAATGATCAATATAGTATTCAATTTCGCGGTCTGTGAGCGGATAAAACTCCACTTCACTGCGTTCGTGAAAGACCTGCTGCCGTTGGTGATTGCGCATGCACACACCCGTAAAAACCTCATGGGTTCTGCCACTCAGCGATGCCAGCATTTCTGTGGCTTCTTCCTTCGTAGCCGGCTTGTTGATGACCCTGTTGCCCAGGCAGACGATGGTGTCGGCCGTTACCAGTATTTTTTCTTGCAAGGGTTCAGTAAAGTGCGCGGCCTTGTGGGAAGCCAGAAATTCACACACCTGTTCCCGCTGCAAATAATCCGGGAAATCCTCTTCTGCTTCGATATTCACTACCTCAAAGTGCAGTCCCGCCTCGCGGAAAATCTGGTGGCGGCGCGGGCTTTTGGAAGCCAGCAGCAAAGTGGGGAATTGAACCATGCCACAAAGGTATTGCTAAGGCAGTAAAGTAGAAATTCGGGCCTAAAAGGTTATTTTTGCAGCCACTTATGAAGCAAATTGCAGTAATCGGCGGCGGTACCATGGGAAATGGCATCGTGCACGTGTTCGCACAGAACGGCTATCAGGTTTCTTTGATTGACGTTAAACCCGAAATACTTGAAAAGGCCCTGGCCACCATTACCAAAAATCTCGACCGGCAGATAGCCAAGGGCGCTATTGATGAAGATAAAAAAGCCGCTACACTGGGCAATATCAAAACCTTCACCAATATTGCAGATGGCGTTGAGGGTGCGGATCTGGTGGTGGAAGCCGCTACTGAAAATCTCGAGATTAAGCTGAATATTTTCCGTCAGCTGGACAGTTTTGCCAAACCCGGCTGTATTCTGGCTTCCAACACTTCTTCCATCAGCATCACCAAAATCGGTTCGGTTACGGGCCGTCCCGAGAAGGTAATCGGTATGCACTTTATGAACCCTGTGCCTGTGATGAAGCTGGTGGAAATTATTGGCGGTTATAAAACCGACAAGGAAACCCTCAATACCGTTGTGGAACTGACCAGGGCGATTGGCAAAGTACCGGCCGTTACGCAGGATTACCCCGGCTTTATATCCAACCGTGTGCTCATACCCATGATCAACGAGGCCATTCTTTCCCTGGAGGAAGGCATTGCAAGTGTAGAGGATATTGATACCATCATGAAGCTGGGAATGGCTCATCCCATGGGCCCGCTGCAGCTGGCAGATTTTATTGGTCTGGATGTTTGTCTGGCCATTTTGCATGTATTGCACGACGGATTTAAAAATCCCAAATATGCACCTTCCAATTTGCTGGTGAACATGGTAACGGCAGGCGATTTGGGCGTTAAATCCGGGCGTGGATTTTACGATTATTCCCACGGTACCAAAGACCTGGTGGTTTCTCCGAAATTCAGCAGGTAATAGCCGGTATTTTTACGGATAACACACTTTGAAACCCTTTATGGATAAGGGTTATGTCGTATTTCCTTGACTTTCCTTTCATATTATAGTACATTCGCGTTTTAATTAATCACGGGCGCGCTGCAACCGCATGAAATTAAGCCAATTTAAATTCGAACTTCCTGAAGAGCTGATAGCCCAGGAACCCCTTAAAACCCGTCACGAAAGCCGCCTGCTGGTGGTAAATCGCAAGGAAAAGACCATTGAGCACAAAATGTTTCATGATGTGCTGGATATTTTTGACGAAGACGACACGTTTGTGGTAAACAACACCAAGGTGTTTACTGCCCGCATGTACGGACAAAAAGAAAAGACCGGTGCACAGATTGAAGTGTTCCTGTTGCGCGAACTCAACCACGATTTCCGTTTGTGGGATGTGCTGGTAGATCCGGCCCGCAAAATACGTGTAGGCAACAAACTGTATTTTGGCGATGACGACCTGGTAGCCGAGGTGGTGGACAACACTACTTCCCGCGGCCGTACCATACGTTTCTTGTTTGACGGTGATGATGAAGCATTCGCCCGTGTGATTAAGAAACTGGGTGAAACGCCCATTCCCAAATACATCACCCGCCCGGTAAAACCGGAGGATGAACATTGGTATCAGAGCCAGTTTGCCAAGCATGTGGGCGCTGTTGCCGCACCTGCAGCGCAGTTGCACCTCACCCGCGAGTTGCTGATGCGTCTTGACATCAAGGGAATCAGGTTTGCAGAAATTACGCTGCATCTCGGTCTGGGTGCATTCCGCGAGGTTGAAGTGGAAGACCTTACCAAGCATAAGATGGACAGTGAGTTCTACAGCATAGACCAAACGGCCTGTGATATCGTAAACGAATCTATTGAGAAGCGCAGACGCGTAGTGGCTGTGGGTGGTTCTGTAATGCGTGCCATGGAAAGCAGCGTGAGTTCTACCAAAACCCTGAACCCCGGTGCGGGCTGGTCGGATAAATTCATTTTCCCTCCCCACGATTTCAGTGTGGCCAATGCCTTCATCACCAACCTGCATCAGCCTGAGAGCCCCTTGTACATGATGGCCTGTGCCTACACCAGCCATGAATTCATGACCCACGTGTATCAGGAAGCCATGAAAGAGAAATACCGTTTCCTTTGCTATGGAGATGCCATGCTGATTATGTAACAATCATTTAAGGTAAGTATATTTAAAAAGCCCCGGAAACGGGGCTTTTTTTGTGGCTATGGGGTGCCTATTCCGTTTGTTAATGCCGCCTTCCGACCCCGGAGGGGTCGCACATCCCAAACCCGGAGCGGCAGCGCAGGG
>CAYSIK010000118.1:0-6812 GCA_964431045.1 uncultured Flavobacteriaceae bacterium | reverse complement strand
GGTTTGTCCATGCTTTCCAGTGCATACCATGCGCTGTTTACATTGGTGGCTTTGGAATCGTTGATGTATTCCACGCCGTTCACGCGGTTTACAGGCTCCAGGCG
The DNA here is from genome assembly GCA_964431045.1 of uncultured Flavobacteriaceae bacterium. Classification (GTDB taxonomy): domain Bacteria; phylum Bacteroidota; class Bacteroidia; order NS11-12g; family UBA955; genus RGEC01. The sequence continues at coordinate 6,708 of CAYSIK010000118.1, read as the reverse complement.
GTGTTCCGCATTTTGAAAATTGCAAAGACTTTCGCGAATGGTTTCTTTGCGAACGTCAAGAAGGCTGGCTACCACGGCAGCAGCCATGCTGTTGTACGTGTTGTGAATTCCACGCAGTGAGATTTCTTCCATATTGATGGTGATTGTTTGTTTGTTGTTATTGATGAAGAGCGTGTTGTTTTCTACGTATGCACCCGGATTGCAGGACTGGGCAACCGAAATGGGAAGGGCCACTGCATTGCCGGTTTTCAGGCTGAAATACTCCATGCTGATGGGGTCATCGGAGCAATAGATGAAATAGTCTGAGGCTTGCTGGTTGCGGGTAAGCCTGAATTTGCTTGCCGCATAAAGTTCCAGTTTGTATTCGTAGCGATCCAGGTGATCGGGTGTGATGTTTGTAAGCACGGAAATATGCGAGCGGAAGTTGAAGTTGCCGTCCAGTTGGAAACTGCTCACTTCCAGCACATAAATGTCATGGTTTTCTTCGGCTACCTGCCTTGCGAAGCTTTTGCCGATATTGCCACCCAACCCTACATTAAGTCCGGCATTTTTCAGGATATGATGGGTGAGGAGCGTGGTGGTGGTTTTGCCATTGGTACCGCTGATGCATACCATTTTGGCGTTGGTATAGCGCCCGGCAAATTCAATTTCTGAAATCACGGGAATTCCCTTCCTGAGTGCGGCTTGTACCATTGGGGCTTTGTCAGGTATGCCGGGGCTTTTCACCATTTCATCGGCCGACAGTATTTCTGATTCTGTGTGCTGTCCTTCTTCCCAGCGCACACCGATGTTTTCGAGTTCCTTGCGGTAGTTTTCTGCAATCTTGCCCATATCGGAAACAAACACATCCCAGCCTTTGGCCTTGGCCAAAACAGCGGTTCCTGTGCCCGATTCGCCTGCTCCCAATATGACAAGTTTCTTACTCAACGCAGTTTCAGCAATGCAATGGATACGAGCACCAGGATGATGGTTACCAGCCAGAAACGAAGGGTGATTTTACTCTCAGGTATATTGAGTTTCTGAAAGTGATGGTGCAGCGGGCTCATCAGGAATATCCTGCGGCCTTCGCCATATTTCTTTTTGGTGTATTTAAACCAGCCCACCTGCAGCACTACGCTGAGGCTTTCAGCAAAGAATACACCGCACAAAATGGGTATAAGAAGCTCCATTTTGATGATGATTGCCACAGCCGAAATCGCGCCTCCCAGCGCGAGACTTCCGGTATCACCCATAAATACCTGTGCGGGGAAGCCGTTATACCACAAGAATCCCAGGCAGGCACCTATGACCGCTGCCAGAAAAACCACGACTTCACCGCTTTGTGGAACATAAATAATGTTGAGGTATTCTGCCAGTTTTACGTTGCCAGCGGCGTATGCAAGTACTCCGAGTCCAAGTCCTACAATAGCGGTTGTTCCGGCTGCAAGTCCGTCAATGCCGTCGGTAAGGTTTACCGCATTGGTAACGGCCATGCAAATGAAAACGATTACAGGCAGAAATATAAACCATGCATTGTTTTCGCCGGGTATAAGGCCGGAATAATCCAGTCTGTGGCTGGTGATAGGGAGGTTGGTTTCCAGCGGAATGTTTGCCCGGCTGTGGGTATAGTCAATGGCAACGGCAATAACCACGCCCAGCAGAAGTTGTCCAATAAGCTTGGTGGTGGCTTTCATGCCTTCCTTATTCTTTTTGAAAACCTTTATGTAATCGTCAATTGCACCGATGGTACCCATCCATATCGTACTTACAAGCATCAGAATTACATACACATTGTCGATTTTGGCCAGCAGCAGCGTGGGGATGATGATGGCGAGCAAGATGATGATGCCTCCCATGGTGGGTGTGCCCTTTTTCTGCAGCTGACCTTCCAGTCCCAGGTTTCGTATTTCTTCTCCAATCTGCTGTTTCTGCAACCAGCGAATGATGCGTTTGCCAATCAGCAGGGCAATCAGCAGGCTCAGGATTCCGGCCATGCTTGCCCTGAATGAGATGTACTGAAATACACCGGCTCCGGAAACATTAAGGCTGTCGAGGTATTTGAATAAATAATAGAGCATTATCCGTTGTTTTGGTTAAATATGGATTTTACAATGTCCTTGTCGTCAAAGGGATGTTTTACACCTTTGATTTCCTGGTAGTTTTCATGGCCTTTGCCGGCAATTAGGATCACATCTCCGGGCGCTGCCAGCATAATAGCCGTGCGGATGGCTTCTTTGCGGTCTGTGATTTTTAACAGTTTTTTGAAATACTGTCCTTCCACTCCGGCTTCCATCTGTTCTATAATGGTTTCCGGTTCTTCATCTCTGGGATTGTCACTGGTAAATATGACCTTGTTGCTGAGTCTGGCAGCGATTTTGCCCATCTCGGGCCTTTTGGCTGCATCACGATTTCCACCGCAGCCCACAACAGTAATCAGTTGGGCGTGATTGCCTCTAATGTCGTTTATGGTTTTAATCACGTTTTCAAGTGCGTCGGGTGTATGGGCATAATCTACAATGGCAGTAACCCTGTCAGGGCCGTTGATGGCTTCAAAACGTCCGTTTACCCTGCCGGCTTTGGTAAGCGGAAGCATAATGTCTTCTTCGCCGGCTGTCAGTAAAAACGCGGCTCCGTAAACTGCTGCCAGGTTATAGGCATTAAATGCGCCTACAAGGCTCACCCATGCCTCTTTTCCATCCAGCCTCAGTTGCATCCCCTGAAAATCACTTTCCAATATTTTAACGGTAAAATCGGCGCCGCTTTTCATGGCATAGGTGTATCTGGCCGCTTTGGTGTTTTGCAGCATCACCATACCGTTTCGGTCATCTTTATTGGTGAGCGCCCAGGCGCCTGATGGCAGATCATCAAAGAATTGCTTTTTTGCCTTTATGTAATTGTCAAAAGTTTTGTGGTAATCCAGGTGGTCGTGGGTTAGGTTGGTAAATACGGCACCGGTAAATTCAAGTCCCGCTATACGGCGCTGGTGGATGGCATGAGAGCTGCATTCCATAAAGCAGTATTCGCAGCCTGCTTCCACCATTTTAGCCAGCAGTTGGTTTAATCCTGCTGCATCGGGGGTTGTGTGGGTGCTTGGTATGGTTTCGCTGCCAATACGATTTTCAACTGTTGATACCAGTCCACAGCGATGCCCCATGGCGGTAAACAACTCAAACAGGATGGTACTTACGGTGGTTTTTCCATTGGTGCCGGTCGTACCCACCAGCTTCAGGGTTTTTGTGGGTTCACCGTAGAACAGATGACATGCAATTCCCATGGATTCGGGCACATCCTCCACCTGCAGGTAGGTGATGCCATCCTGCGGATTTTCAATTCTGTTTGCAATAATGGCTATGGCTCCGTTTTCTATGGCTTTTCCAATGAAATCATGTCCATCTGCATGGGTTCCGGGCATGGCTGCATACAAAAAGCCTTTCTCTGCCTTGCGGCTGTCAATACAAACACCTTCGATGTTTATATCACCTTTTCCGATGACGTTTACCGGTTTCAGCCTATTGATGATATCTTGCAGATTAACTATCAAAACGGTTCCAGTTTTAGGTGAATTTGTGTGACTTTAGAGAGAGCTGTTCCTGGGGGCACATTCTGCGATACAATGCGGCCGTAACCTTCGCTGCTCACGCTTATTTTATGTTGTTCCAGCCAAACAAGGGCATCGCGCAGGCCCATGCCTTTAAACTCAGGCAATTGACCCTCGCGGATCTTGGAAGACTTAAGCAATACGGAAAATCCCTTTTTTTCACCGGTTACCCATTCGCTTTGTTTGCCACTGTCCAGTGAAGAGCTAATGTTTAAAGTATTCAGTACCTGACGGGTTTTTACACAGTTTCCTTTTAGGATGGATGGCATCTGAGGATCGCCGCTTGTTGCAGCTACCGGCTGTATTTTCAGTGAACTGCTATAGATTTTATCGGCTATTTCTTTGAATACAGGGCCGGCTACTTTTGCACCATAGTAATTGACTTTTGGCTCGTTTATTACCACGATGATGCTGTATTGAGGATTTTGGGCAGGGAAATAACCTGCGAAAGATGATTTATAACTTCCTTCCTCATAGGCTTTGCCTTTGGCAATCTTTGCTGTGCCTGTTTTGCCGGCTACCTTGTAATTATCATTTTTTAAGTTTGTGGCCGTTCCATGGTCTACCACACCTTCCATCATGCTTTTTAATGTGGCGAGGGTTTTGTCGCTGCATATTTTTTCATTGACAACTTCGGGACCGATGTTTTTAATAAGTTTTCCTTCATGGCGAACTTCGCTCACCATATATGGCCTCATCATCTTGCCGTTATTGGCTACCGCGTTGTAAAGCATAAGCATCTGCAATGGAGAAATTTTGGTTTCATACCCGATACTCATCCATGGTAAAGTTGTGTTATACCATTCTTTGGATTTTTTGGTTTTAATGAGCGGATGATTGGGCGTTTGTATGTCGAATTCGGGTTTGAAATTCAACCCCAGCCTTAGGGCATGATTGACAAACTTTTCCGGCTGTTTGCCGTAGTGTTTCAACACCAGTTTGCTGATACCTACGTTGCTCGATTTTTCGAAGCTTTCCTGAAGAGTAAGAATATTTTTATTAGGTTTGGTGGCATCAACCATGGTTTCGCCAAACATTTTTACCTCTCCGCCTTCCACGTTCACACTATCGGTAGGCTTAGCATACCCGTCTTCAAGCAATGCCATGGTTGAAACCAGTTTAAATGTTGAGCCGGGTTCTTCAAATTCATTCACGGCGTAATTCAATACTTCCATGTATTCGCCTTTTTCATTGCGTTTGAGGTTTGCCATGGCCTTAATGGCACCTGTTTTTACTTCCATGACTACAGCACATCCGTGATCGGCTTCGTTTTCAGTCAGTACCCTTTGCAGTGCATTTTGCGCTACATCTTGCAGGTTTACGTCAAGTGTGGTTACAATGTCATAGCCATTTACGGGGTCCTTAACCTTAGCACTCTGCATCGGTCTCCAAATGTTACCCGGCATGCGTTTCTCCATGCGCTGTCCGTCGGTACCCCGCAGCAGGCTGTCAAATGCGCCTTCCAGACCTACGTAAACACCATCTTTGCTGTATCCAATGGTTCTTTTGGCGAGATCGCCCATGAAATAGAGTCTCTTGCCCTGCTCATCAAACCAAAAGCCTCCCTTGAATTTTCCTTTGCGAATCAGGGGCCAGGTTTTCATCTTTTTCACAATGTCATACCCCTGGTCTTTTACCACTAGGGCATATCTTGATTTGTTGTTTCTAAGGTTTGTAAAATAGCTTTTCCAGCCGGCCTGATTCTTTTCCTTAAACTCAGTAGACATCAGCAGTGAAAGGCTGTCGATATATTTTCGGAATGTATCTTTGGTTAGGCCGTCTGCCATGGCATCAAATACCATGTTGTAGCGGGGAACTGAAGTTGCAAGCAAGCTGCCGTCTGCCGCATAGATATTGCCACGGATGGCTTTTACATCAATCGTGCGCGTGTTCTTCTGCTGCATTTCCTTGCTGAATTCCTCGTCAGATCCCAGTTGGAGCTTGGCAGCGGTAAACAATACGGAAAACCCAAATACCAGCACAATCCCAAAAACGAGATAGGTGCGGAGCAGAATGGCCCTGCGGGTATTTACTTTAGCGTTTTCCTGCTTTGACATGGTTTTCAATTTTTACTGGCGGTACATTCAACTCCTTTAAACCGCCGGCCTCAACTTTCTTAGCAATCTCACTTTGCTTGCTGGCATTGGTAATCTGGCTTTCCAGGCTGATTTTTTCGCTGTGCAGTTCCTTCAGTTCTTTAATCAGTTTGTCTTTGGTTCTGAGTGCCTTATTCGCATGGTGCTGGTTGTAGATGTAAAACAACATGAGTGCAAATGCCACGAGTCCGAACTTTACCCATGACCAGATACCTGCTGATTCCTGCTGCTCGGTGGTTTCTTGCTGGGGCTGGGCCGGGGTTTCTTCTGTGGGCTCCAAAGATTCCATTTCTGTGTTCATCGTTTTACTCCTATTCTCATTTTTGCGCTGCGTGCCCGCTTGTTGGCAGCGATTTCCTGTTCATCAGGAACAATGGCTTTGTTGGGCTCCGGGTCAAAGGGGCGTTCTACATTTCCATAGATATCGGTTTGTCTGATGCCATCCAGGTTTCCGGTTTGCAGAAAGTTCTTTACCATTCGGTCTTCCAGGCTGTGGTAGCTGATGATGACAAGGTGACCGCCTTTGCCAATGCAGTCTGCCGAAGCTTTGAGCAGTGATTCAAGTGCCTGCATTTCACCGTTGACTTCAATGCGCAGGGCCTGGTAAACCTGACTGAGGTATTTGGCCGGACTTTGCTTGGGTGTGCACGGTGCTATGATTTTTTTAAATTGCTCGTTTGTAATGATATGCTGGCCTGCGCGACTCTGGCAAATAAGGGAGGCAAGGCGGCCCGCATTGGGTATTTCTCCCCACATTTTGAAAATGTGTTTCAGTCTGTCTTCAGAGTATGTATTTATAATATCAGCCGCCGAGAGAAGTGATTTTGTGTCCATGCGCATATCCAGCGGACCCTCTAGTCGGTGGGCAAACCCTCTTTCGCCCACATTAATCTGGTGCGAGGATATGCCCAGATCGGCAAGGATGCCTGAAATAGGCAGCATTTTGCCATAACGCATGAATTGTTTTAAAAAACGAAAGTTGTGGTTTACCAGTGTGAACCGCTTATCGTCCGGGGCGTTGGCCAGGGCATCGTC
>CAYSIK010000117.1:0-6821 GCA_964431045.1 uncultured Flavobacteriaceae bacterium | reverse complement strand
AAAGTTGTGGTGGTAAACTCCCTGTAATCAATATAGCCAAAGGTTTTAAACCGTGTCAATGGTTTGAGACCTTGGCGGGCATGGTATTGTTTCCCAATAAACAACAATGAGACAAATAAACCATTAGACTAATAATCGCCAATCCCCTATCTTTGTACCGGCGGTACGGCCAGCTCCCCGTTCAATTCCCCAGGGCCGGAAGGCAGCAAGGACAGCGGGTTGTAGCGGCGCGATACCGCCTTTTTTTATTTAACTAAACACATCCTCACCCTGTAAAATACTCAGGTAGGAATAAAAACGCTGCATTGGTATTTGTCCAGCCTCCACGGCCGTTTTGATCGCACAATCAGGCTCGTTGGTATGGCTGCAGTCGTTAAATTTACATTGTTGCAAAAAGGGCCTGAACTCCGGGAAATACTGCCCGCTTTCTTTGGGCAGAATGTCTACCAGGCCGAAATCGCGGATGCCGGGGGTGTCGATAATGCCTGTATTTCCCGCAAACATATGCATCTCGGCAAACGTAGTCGTATGCTTGCCCTTCTCGTGAGCCTCGGAAATGATACCTACGCGGGCTTCGGCCTCGGGAAACATGCAGTTCAGCAGGGTGCTTTTGCCCACACCGCTGTGTCCGGCAAACAACACGGTTTTTCCGGAGATTTCATTTTTAAGTTCATCCACGCCCTGCCCCGTGGCCGCCGATCCGGTGATAACTTTATATCCCGCATTGCGGTAGATGTCGCCCACTTCATTTAGCAATTCCAGGCCTTCTGCGGGCAGCAAATCGGTTTTGTTAAGGAATATGATGGCGGGTATGTGAAACGCTTCACAGCACACCAGAAAACGGTCAATGAAGCCAAATGAGGTGCGGGGAGCTGCCAGTCCGGCTACCATCACTGCCACATCAATGTTGGCGGCAATGATTTGCCTGCGGCTGCTGAGCTTGTTGCTTTTGCGGATAACCCAGTTGCTGCGGGGTTCAATATCGGTAATGGTACAGGTATCGGGGTATTGGGGGTCGGGTAGCAGCAGCACCCTGTCTCCAACCGCAATGGGGTTGCTGGTATCGGCTTCCTGCAGACGGATTTTCCCACGCACGCGGGCTTTCCATGCCTTGCCTTCTTCATCGAGTACGTTGTACCAGCTGCCTGTGCTTTTTACAACGATACCCTTCATCAGAATATACCCCTGCAAATGGCCGAGGTTTGTTCGCTTTTTCCCATGGTGTAGAAATGCAGCACCGGTGCGCCTTTTTGCATCAGTTCCTTGCACTGCATAGTGGCCCATTCCGTGCCAATTTGCTTGATGGCAGCATCATCTGTAATTCCGGCGGTAGCTTTTCGCAGTTCTTCTGGCATTTCTATGTGAAATATCCTTGGCAGCACGTCCATTTGCTTGGCGGTGCTGAGGGGTTTGATGCCGGGAATGATGGGGACCTGAATGCCGTTTTCCCTGCATTTGGCCACAAAGTCGAAGTAATGGCGGTTGTCGAAGAACATTTGGGTAACCAGAAAATCGGCACCGGCTTCTACCTTGCGTTTCAGGTATTTCATATCAACCTCCATGCTGGGTGCATCCATGTGTTTTTCGGGGTAGGCCGCAGCTCCTATGCAAAAATGCGTGTCTCGGGCATTGGTTAACTCTTCATCCAGGTAAATACCCGCATTCATATTGCGAATCTGGTGTATCAGGTCAAGGGCATTTTTATGTCCGTCAGGCTCGGGAATGAAGTGGGTATCGCCTTTACGCGCATCACCGCGCAGGGCGAGGATGTTGTCAATGCCCAGAAAGTCCAGGTCTATGAGTGCGTTTTCGGTGTCTTCGCGCGAAAAGCCACCACAGATGAGGTGCGGAACCGCATCAATTTTGTATTTGTGCTGCAATGCCGCACAAATGGCCACGGTGCCGGGACGTTTCCGTGTGCTTACCTTATCGAAACTGCCGTCGGGTCTGTTGCGCAGGATAAAATCCTCGCGGTGGTAGGTAACATCTATAAAAGAGGGCCTGAATTCAATGAGCGGGTCTATGCCTTTCCACAACGTGGCGATATCAGCGCCCTTCAGCGGGGGAAGAATTTCAAAGGAAAACAGGGTTTTTCCGGCAGCACCGCGGATGTGGTCAATGATTTTCATGGTTAAAACTCGACAGTAGTAGTAAGGGTTTTGCCTTCGCGAAGGTAGGTCACTTCCGCTTTTTGTCCTTTTTCAAATTTGGAAAGCGCGTTCATGTAATCCGACACGCTTCCGATACTGATTTCGCCAACACGGGTAATGATATCACCCCGCTGAAGGCCTGCTTTCATGGCAGGTCGGCCTTCGGTAACGCCATCCAGTTTCATGCCATTGCCGGCGAAGGTATAATCGGGCATCACCCCTAGGGTTACTTTGAAATTGCTGCGACCCGGGGTAACATCTTTGGTTTTGGTAAAGGCAGGTTTTTTCTTGCCGGTGTTGGCCGAAATTACCTTTTCGATTACCTCCACGGCAGCAGCCATGCCAGCGTAGTTGATTTTATCTGCATCATCAGAAGGTTTGTGGTAATCTTCGTGCTGACCGCTGAAGAAATGCAGTACGGGAATGCCTTCCAGATAAAACGAAGCGTGGTCACTTGGGCCCAGTCCGCTTTCGGTAGTGGCAATGCGTATGCGGTTTGTATCGGTTGTAATGGCAGAAAGGGTAGTTTTCCAGGCCGGGCTGGTGCCAACGCCATTCACCATCAGGGTTTTACTTTTCTCGTCCAGCCTGCCCAGCATATCGATGTTGATGACATAACTGATTTTTTGTTTGGGTACAGGGCATTGCTGCAGAAAGTGTTTTGAGCCCAGCAGCCCCAGTTCTTCGCCGCTGAAGGCCACAAAAACCAGGTTGTTTTTCTTGTATTTCATCCCTTTAAGGCTGCGCGAAAGTTCTAGCATGGCGGCCACGCCGCTGGCATTGTCATCGGCACCATTGTGAATGGCCTGTGGACCTGTGTAGCGGCTTCCTCCGTATTCGTTAAAACCCAGGTGATCGTGGTGGGCGCAAACAATGATATTGTTTTTCTTGCGTTTGTATTTGCCCGATACCCCCGCTACATTGTGGGCTGTGGCTTTAAATACGGCAATGTGGCTTTTCATTTGCAAACGGGCCCCTCTGGGAAATGCTCCCTGTATGGGTTTTTTTAGATAGAAAACCGGTATGTTGCAGGTTTTAGTATAGCGCTCCAGTTCTCCTTTGGGCACTTCGGCGGCACTGCTGCCGGGCATAAACAAGATGCCGGCTGCTCCATGAGCAATGGCTTCCCTGATTTTGGTGTTGATATCGGAAACGGCTGCCAGCGGGCTGTGGGGATTTTCCGAATCGCCTGCAAAACCCAGTCGGATAATGGCAATATTGCCTTTAAGGTCGCCTGCCGAGGCAAAATCATCGCGATGGGTGCTATCCCGAAGCACAATTCCGTAACCACAGTCTATCAGGTCACCTTCGGCGCTGTCGGCAATCCCAGACTGACTGATGGGATAATAATCTTCATTCAGTTTCATTTGCAGTGCATCGCCCATAGGGCTCACAAAAGCCAGTACACACTGGGGCTTGGCAATGCGCATTTTAATAATTTCAAAGGTTTGAAACCATTCTTTTTTCAGTGGTTTCAGTCCTGCTTCCTTCATTTGATTGGCAATGAAATCAGCCGATAATTTTTCGCCGGGTGATCCTGTTTGCCGGCCTTCCAGTGCATCTGAAGCCAGATAGGTTACATCGTTGGTGAGGCGTGTTATGCGTTTCGCGTCGGGGGATTTTTGTGCGAATACGTTTCCAAAAAACGCGGCAAAAGCAGCAAGCGTAAGGTTTTTTGTGTTTTTAAGACAGAATGTCATATAGGGTTTTTACAATTACGATGGAAGAAAGGATTGCAAAGATAATCCGCAAAGTGGTTTCGGAAATGCGTTTGGCGGCTTTCATCCCCAGTGTGGCAAATACGGCTACTCCCAATGCCATAGGCAAGGCATAGGGCCAAGCAACGTAGCCCGTGTGTAAAAATGGCAAAACAGTGGCATTGGAAGCGAGCAGATAACCGGCCAGTGGCGCGGCACCCAAAACGGGTATTATGCTCAGTGAAAGTGCTGTAGCCTGCCGCATGGGCATTTTGAGCAGCATGCGAAACAGGGGAACCATCACCATACCGCCGCCCAGTCCGCTAAGGGCGACCACAGCGCCGGCCAGCATGCCTACACCTACCGCCACTCCGGGTTTTTCTTCCGCGGGCTCTGCCTGCCGGTCTTGTTTTTTGCCAAAGATCATGTTGCCTGTGGAAATGGCCAGAAAGCACAGAAACACAATGTTAAAGCGGGGTTTGCTATACCAGTCGCCTTGCTGAATGGCATAGGTGATGGCGTAAGAAACCAGGGCTCCCGGAATGCCAATGCTGAGTACTTTTCGCCACTGCCATTCGCCCATTCTGTGTTGTTTCCAGGTTCCTGCCAGACCGCTTACTACCACCAGCAGGATGCTGTTTGCCAGGGTAAACCGCACCACTTCTTCCTGACTTAACCCCGCTGTGGTAAACAGCCATGTGAGCAATGGAATAAATATGATGCCACCACCCACACCCAGCAGTCCGGCCAGAAAGCCTCCGGCTGCACCTACCAAAGGCAAGAGAATCCATTGCAGTGCACCCATTTATTTTTTCAGGATGCGATTGTACGCATCCGGGTTGTTAAGGGTTTTCAGTGCGGCGGCCAGATCGGGGTCACCCACAAACATATGTTTATATTCACGTTCGGCGCTGGGATAGCGCGAGATGATTTCCGATTCCATTTTATACATCAGGGTTTCACCGCAATGGTTGATGTGGTCGAGAACGGCTTTTTCCAGTTTGGCATCGCTCACCCCGTTCATAATCATTTTTACCAGTTCATCGTCTTTTACACTGTTTTGCAAGGCCTCCTCCATTTTTTCCCGCAGTTGCCCCTTCAGTTTAGCGGCGCACTGTTTGCCAAAGGCTTCAAACTGGTATGCTGTGATGAAACGTTCCTCAGCAGGCAGGGTTTCATTGCTGTTTCGAAACTCATTGGCAAAGTCGAAAACATAGCGTTCTTCCAGCAAATATTTGATTAGGGGCTCGCCGCTGAAGGGATCTACTGCCACATCCGGGCGGATACCACCACCGTCATATACAGTTCGTCCTGCAGCGGTTTTGAATGCTTTGCGCAGGCTGTCGGGTATACTTCCTGCACTCCCGTCGGGATTGCGCTTGCTATAGTCCAGCAGTTGAATACAGCGGCCGCTTGGGGTGTAGTATCTGGCGGTGGTTATTTTCATTTGGGTGCGGTAGGGCAGGGGATAAAAATTCTGCACCAGACCTTTGCCAAAACTATTCTGGCCAATGATAACAGCGCGGTCCATATCCTGAAGGCTGCCGCTTACCACTTCGCTGGCACTGGCGCTTTGGGCGTCTACCAGCACTACCAGAGGTAAATCCGGCGCAATGGCCGGTTTTCGGGTCATCCATTTTCGATTGCTTTCGGTAGTGCGGCCTTTCATATTCACCACCATTTTGTTTTCACCCACAAACAGGCCAACAATATCCACGGCTTCAGCCAGCAAACCACCACCATTACCGCGAAGATCCAGTATCAGTTTGTTCATGCCGGGGTTTTTCTGAAGCGTGGTGAGGGCAGTCTCAATTTCCTGCGCACAGTTCTGACCAAATTCATCCAGTTTGATGTAGCCGGTTTGCTCGTTAATCATGCCCGACCATGGCACGTTTTTGGTTCGCACGGACACCCGCGTAATCTTTTTTTCAAGGGGTTGTCCGTTTCGTTCTACAATAAGCGTGACAGATGTGTTGGGGGCACCGCGCAGCATGGCGCCTACATCATTGGTGGATTTGCCGGCCATGTCCTGTCCGGAAATGAATTTTATGATATCTCCGCAACGAATATCAGCATTGGCGAAGGCATATCCCCTGAAAACCTCACTCACAACAGGGTAGCGGTTGCGGATGAAAATGCGGCATCCAACACCACCGTATTCGCCCTGCCGTTCAATCATAGCCTCTTCGGTCTGTGCTTCGCTGTAGTAGTTGGTATAGGGATCCAATGAGGCGAGCATGGCATCCAGTCCTTTGCGCATGAGGGTTCCCGGGTTTACGTCATCCACAAAATGGGTGCCTACCTGTTTGTATGCGGTAGCAAAAATTTCCAGGTTTTTGCTGTATTCAAAAAGGTTGTCATACGTTTTATAGCCGGTGCTCAGAAACAAAGCGGCAAGCGCCAGCAGGGTGGTTTTGGATAAGCGAAAACGAATTTCCATAAAAGGCAAAGTTACGTCGGGGAAGAATAAGAATGATGCACAAGTATTGCCCGGATTTTTTTACAATAGATGCCTTTTGTTATGATGAAAATCATGTCAATGGCTTAAAAACCCTAATTTTGCACCCCGATTATGGCATCTTCCAGGGACGATTCATCCGGCGGCACATCGCCACGTCCCGGCTCTTCCCGTAAATATCCCAGGTTGCTCGTCGTATGGGCCAGTTTGGTGCTTATAATTCCAACTTTCTCCATTTTTCTATTTTCGGTGGCTCCCTACAATGCTGAAATCTTCGGTTTCAGTTTGAAAAAATATAGCTGGCCTGCCCTTGACACCGCAATGACCCTTGACACTCTCGCAAAAGACGGTAACACCGCCAAACAGGAGCTCAAGGATACGGCTTCCAGGTCCGGTGATTCAGGGATAACGGTAATTAAAATTAAAGGAAAATATTCAGAGGACGGATTTTTCACCCAGGACGCACCGGCATTTACCGATACCACCCATCACAGAATATTGCTTATCGGGGATTCA
>CAYSIK010000116.1:1468-6955 GCA_964431045.1 uncultured Flavobacteriaceae bacterium | reverse complement strand
CCAGCGCCCTGTCATAAAGCTGAAGGCTGTTGTATTCGGTATGCAGGAAAGGGTAGGGCGTATATCGGTTTTCGGGCCATACCGGCAATGATTGCTGTGCTGAAAGCACATTACAACCTGCAATTAATAATATGTTAAGGAGATGTTTAATGGCTTTTTTTATGACTGAGTTGATAGATTTCAAAAGATTTCATGAGTTCCTTGTACAGCGTTTGAGCAAAATACTTTTGTCCGTATGCGCTTAAATGACCGTCAATACTTGCTTTACCTTGTTTTACCCATCCTGTAATTCCCTCATTTGCCTGCATCATTGCATGCATATCGAAAAAAGCACAACCGGCTTTTTCGGCGGCTTTTTCCATTTCGGCCGCCAATGCTGCCGCATAGGGATATGGTTCCTGCTTTTCATCTATGATTCTTCCCATGTCTCCGCCGCTTACAACGAGTATACTTACTTGTGGCAAGGCTTTTCGGAATTTAACGAACAATCTATAGAATGCATTGCCCACCTGAGCGGCATGGGCTTCATTTTTTAAATAGGGTATGGCATTGTTGCCGTAGTGAAAGACAATCAGTTTGGTGTTTAGTAAGGCAGCTTGTTGCTGAAGAGTAGCATTGCTTACACTGAATAATCCATCGCCACTGTGCCCGCGAATCCCGCAGTTGTCTATCTGAATCCCTTTTTGTCCTTCCAGCAGGTAGCCATAAAAAGAGGTTGTGGTTTGACCAAACTTTATACCAAGGGCTTTGCATTTTCCATCATATACAAGCGTTTTGTAGCCTGTAAGGGTAACCGCGATTTCTTCTTTTTTATGGTTCAATACCCTTACCATGCTTTTTTCATCCTTATCATGCAAAAGGTATACCTTATTGAACTGAAGACCGGATAAAACCTTTATGGAGGATTGTGCAGCCATAGTATCCCCGGTTTTCACAAGGTATTTGATGCCGCTGAATCCAAATCCATTGGATTTTCTGTGGCTAAAAACGTTGTATTTATTGAGTCCCTGGCATTCTGTTTCCAAATAACGGTAGCTCGCCACATCATTAAAAGGAACCAAGCCCTGGCCGCTGCCGCCGAAGTTCTTTTGCAGCAAAAGCCGTAAATCCTGTGTTATTCGGTCACCTTCAATTTGAGAGTCTCCGTAATACCAGATGTGCACCAAAGAATCTGAAACGGTTTCCAGTGAAGCAAAAAAAGCATCCAGCGGGGCTTTGCCATCTACAGAGACATTGCTTAAAAACTCAATTTTGCGGTTGAGGGTGTCTAAACGTTTGCGCTCAGCTGCAGTGAGATTTATAAGGATAACAGAATCGGGTTTTGCAATGATTTTCTTTGGTTTAACGATCGTGTAGGGTTTTTCCCCACCCCGAATCAGCTGCCCCGTATGGGTAAACCGTAAACCTCTTTCGGTTAGCCACTTGTTCCAAGCCGGGTTGCTGAATGCCCACATGACACCGGCAAGCAATACAGCTGCTGTCATGATGGTAAGGAGAGGTCTGTTATGGTTGGAATTACTCAAACAGCCTGCTTTTTCTCCAGTATCAGTTTTACAAGATCTCCGGTATTTTTCATCCCGGTCAGTTCTTTTAGTTTAAACCGAATGCCAAAATGGGACTCAACTGCAGATATCATGGTCAAATGTGTCAGCGAATCCCATTTTTCAACCTTTTCGGCGGTAAGATCATCGGTTATTTCGATGTTTCCGCAGTGAAAAACACTGTCAAATATGTGGCTTAGCTGCAGGCGAATTTCAGTAGTTTCCATATCAAAGGGGTTTTGTAAGTGACACCCGTGTGTGGTGTGCCAACAAAGTTAGAATTTCCGCGTCTTTGGCGGTCGCTTGTTCTCGGATGAGAAATCCACATTTTGTGTATGAACGCAACGCAGCTTCATTGTTGCCCAGTAACTGAATTTCAGCTTCACCTGGTTTATTGTCGGCAGTTAAAGCACTCTCAATGCAGTGTTCTATGAGTTTTGAGGCCATTCCAAGCCCGCGAAATTCAGTTTTGGTATAGATACATTCCAGCTGAAGTGCAAATTGAATACGGGGGAGCTGCATGCTTTTCAGAATCTCAAGTTTGCTGCCTGCCTGTATCCATTTTTCTCCCAGAATCCAGGCCATGGCCTGCGCTTTCAATACACCGCTGCCCAATCCGGTCGCTCCTTCTGTCCAGGCACTAAGACAGGCTACAGGGTGGCCATCCGCCTCAAGTATATTAAAATTAGGCAGATACCATTCCTGTCCCTCGATCTCTTCATCCATCACTGCCAGAATCAGCGATTTTGTTTCACTTTTACCAAGGCCAAAAAGTGTTGTGTAGGGCAAGATGTTGCTTCCCGACATTTCAGCCTCTATAATGCCTTCGGCGATAAAATCCCTATCGCTAAATTTCGCATTTCTAAAAGCAATATTCATAAAAGTGAGTGTTTGCTTTCTGCCATTTGCCGCAGGGCCTTTCGGTCTGTTTTTCCGTTAGCGTTCAGCGGAATTTCTTCCAAACCAAAGATGCGGTGAGGTTTCATATAATGGGGAAGCAGGGGAGCCAAAGCCTCCAATATCTGAGGTTCAGCTATGTCGTTTTTTTGAACAAACAGTGCCAGAAACCAATTGTTTTGTGCCTGATAGCCAACAGCGACCACCTGTGCGTTGGGTATAATCCGCCCCGCAGCAATTTCAATTTCGCCCAGTTCGATGCGGTATCCCTGTATTTTTACCTGGTCGTCTTTTCGTCCAATATAAAAGTAATTTCCACTTCGATCACGGTAAGCAATATCCCCCGTTCTGTAATACCGGATTTCATTATGAACAAAAAACTTCTGCTGATTTTGTTCCGGGTTGTTTAAATAACCTGGCGTAATTTGATTTCCGCTGAGGCACAATTCTCCTTCCTGTTTGATTTCAAGGATTTCATTTCCCGAATCATCTGTCAGCAAAAAACCTGTATGCTGCATAGGTTTGCCTATGCTCACTACCCCGCTGTGGTGTTTGATTTTGTGGGTAATACAAGTTGCCGAACTGCAATAAATAGTTGCTTCGGTGGGCCCGTATACATTGTCTATTCTGGCATTGGGAACACAGACCATCCATTTTTCAAGCAGGTCTTTTTTCAGGGCTTCACCGCAAAACTGCGAAATACGAAGTTCAGGCAAATGAATATCGTCCAGATAGGGCAGGAGCAATCCGATGGCCGAAGGTACCATCAGGCTTACGTTAATTCTGTATTCATCAAGTACATGATACAATGCCAAGGTTTTAATCATGCCTGAAGGCAATGTACAAAAGCTGCCGCCAATCATAAGCGGTCTTGCAAAACTAACCACAGACAGATCGAAAGTGAGATCAAACATTTGCAAAAATCGATCATCCGGGCGCACATCATAATCCAGGGCATCAAATCCTTCCATAAATGCCTGTATGTTTCCGAATGTGATGGGAACGCCTTTGGGTTTGCCGGTTGTGCCGGATGTGAACAGAAGATAAGCCACCTTGTCTTCAGCAGGGTATGCATAAAAACATTCTGCAGCCGATAATTCAGAACTGTTGACGAATTCTGTTTGCGGGAAGTGATTTTTCAGGTTTTCAATCTCTTCATCTTCCACGGTGTAAAACAAGGTTCCGATTTCGGCGGATGTTACTATTTCTGCAATTCTTTCTGTGGGATAATTTGAAGGAATGGGAACATAGGCTTTTCCTGTAAGCCATGTGGCAATGATGGTGGCGTAGGTTTCAGGGGTGTTTTGGGTGATTACCCCAATATTCATGCTGCCGGTGCGCTGTATTTTACCCTGAATTGTGCCGGTAAGTGCCCTCAGGTCTTCGTAGGTATATTCGGTATCTTCAATGATACAGGCGGTTCTTTTACCACCACTTTGAAAATTCTTAAAAATGTCGTGTAAGAACATTATGCTCATGCATCCAGCATTTTACGCACCTGTTCATTGGTTTTTCTGGGATCCGCCTTGCCTTTGCTGGCTTTCATAACTTCGCCCACAAACAGCCCCAGCAGCCCTGTCTTGCCATTTTTATATTCCTGAACCTTTTCGGGGTATTTTGCCAACACCTCTGCAATCAGCATTTCAATGGTATCGGTATCTGCATCCTGAGCAAGGTTTAGCGATTCAATCAGTTCACCGGCTGATGCAGCAGGATTTTTTAGCATAGCAGGGAAGAGGTGCTGCACAGCGGCACTGTTTGAAACAACGCCCCGGTCAATAACAGCAATAATGTCGGCAATCTTTTCAGGCTGTAAAGGGAAAGATTCAATTCCTGTGGCATTTTCGTTCAGGTAGCCTTTGATGGCTACATTTACCCAGTTGGCTGCCGCTTTATAGTTAGCGGTGCATTGAATCAGACGGTTGAAATAGAGTGCTGTGGACTTATCATCCGTTAAAACCGCTGCATCATAATCAGAAAGCCCCAGTTCACTGTGGAATCGGTTAAACAGCGCTTCCGGCAATTCGGGCATGCTGTGCTTCACCGAGTCTATATCTTTTTCCGACAAGATAAGGGGTGGTAAATCAGGCTCGGGAAAATAGCGATAGTCATTCACCATTTCCTTTTTTCTCATGCTGAAAGTGTTACCATTGAGGCCGTTAAAACCACGGGTTTCTCCCACGACCGTGCCGCCACTGTTCAGAATGTCTGCCTGTCTTTTGATTTCAAAATCAATGGCACGCTTCACATTGCTGATGGAGTTCATGTTTTTTACTTCCACTTTGGTGCCAAAGGCTGTTGTACCCCTCGGACGGATGGAAATATTGGCATCGCAACGCAAACTGCCTTCCTCCATATTGCCATCGCAAATGTCTAAATAGCGAACCAGACGGCGGATTTCAGTTACAAACGCATAAGCTTCATCACCGGTGCGGATATCGGGTTCGGTAACCACCTCTATAAGGGGAGTCCCTGCGCGATTGTAGTCAATCAGCGAATCGGTAAGATCCTGGTCGTGCATACTTTTGCCGGTATCTTCCTCCATATGTATGCGTATAAGGCGTACTTTTTTAGGATTTCCGGTTTTGGGTTTGATATTGACAAAACCGCCCGTGCACAACGGGGTGTCAAATTGTGTAATCTGGTATCCTTTGGGTAAGTCGGGATAAAAATAATTTTTGCGCGAATACCTGTTAATTCGGGTGATATCACATTGCAAAGCCAGTCCCATTTTCATGGCCAGTTCAATGGCATGTTTATTATGCCTTGGCAAAGTTCCCGGATGGGCAAGGGTAATGGGACTTACCTGGGTATTTGGCATTTGTCCATAGGCTGTGCTGTCTGCCGAAAAGGCTTTACTGCCGGTAAGCAGCTGTATGTGTATTTCCAATCCTATTACGGCTTCAAATTCAGTGCTCATTACCCTATTTAATTGCGATACAAATATACGTGAGTGAATTGGTATTGATGGAATCGCCAAAAAGAAAAGCCCCGTTTCCGGGGCTCTCTGGAGCGAGAAACGAGACTCGAACTCGCGACCCTCACCTTG
>CAYSIK010000116.1:0-1458 GCA_964431045.1 uncultured Flavobacteriaceae bacterium | reverse complement strand
CTCGGCCACTCCACCGAAGGATGGCCGGCACGCGCCCGCGGGACCTGGGTCCACGGGAGGAGCTGACCACTTCGAGCGGGAGACGAGACTCGAACTCGCGACCCTCACCTTGGCAAGGTGATGCTCTACCAACTGAGCTATTCTCGCTTTTACATTGTTCTTTCGATCAATGTGGGTGCAAAATTAACTAATCTGCGGTCTAAAATCAACCCCGATTGATTAATTTTTTAAAAGCAGTCCTATAAGCCGGGTTCTGTATCCTTTTTCGTTGCCAAAAAAAGACCCTTACCATTTATCTGGGACCTGCTTCACAGCAGGCCTCAATCGACCTACCCTCCCTGCCATCACTGCCTAAACAGCGAACCGGAGCGGGCAACTCCTGATGCAGGGTTTATTTGGTCTTTCAACCCGTAAGGTTTATCCCAATCCCGGTTCACACCGGAACGAGTGGGCTCTTACCCCGCTTTTTCACCCTTATCCCGGCCAGGCCGGGACGGTATAGTTTCTGTGACACTTTCTGTCGCAGCAAGGTTACCCAAACTGCGCCTTCCTGTTAGGAAGTACGGCGCCCTGTGTTGCCCGGACTTTCCTCACCGGGTTTCCCCGGCGCGGTAAGGCAGACTGCTGTTGCAAAGTTACGGCAGATTGCATAAAAAAAGGCCCCTGAAAGAGGCCTTTTTATGTGGTTTGGTTTTGATTAACGTTTTTGTTTGGTTTTCTTGTCGATGCCGCTGCTGGGGAGTTTATTGTATTTCTCCTTGCTGTTGCCAACCGGTGAACCAATTCTAATCATCGCACAACGGAAACCAATGGTGCTGGTACTCTGTTTTTCATCCAGGAAACGACGGGTACCGGGTGATGCCCAGTAGGTGCGGTCGTTCCAACTTGCGCCCTTGAACACGCGAGCTTTGTTGTTTACCAAAGAGGTAGCACCGTATTCGTAAATCATTTCTCCGTTGTTGTAGTTGTCTTCATCTTTGAAACCAATGTTATCAGCCTTGCGATAGTTGCGGCGATTTACATTGTCTGATTCGGTTACATCGCGGAACTTAAGACGGCCAAGGCTGTCTTTTTCTTCGATTGCACCGTACTGGTCCATTACAAGCGTCTTGTATACGTTACCACGGAAAGGCATAAACGCATCCATATCTTCCATTGAAAGCGGACGATACACATCCATAACCCATTCACTTACGTTGGCTGCCATATTGTACAATCCATAGGCATTGGGCCAATAGCTATAAACAGGGGTGGTGATGAAACCCGCATCGTTCAGCGGACCGCCGGCCACGCCGCCAAAGTCACCTTTGCCGCGCATGGCGTTCATGCGAATTTTACCACGGTCTGTTTCGCTACCGTCTTTGATGCGAATGGTGTAGTCATCCCAGGAGTATAAACGCTTTTGGTCAATGTTTTCAAACTGGGTATTTCCAATGTTTGCTTGTGCTGCAAATTCCC
>CAYSIK010000115.1:1745-6979 GCA_964431045.1 uncultured Flavobacteriaceae bacterium | reverse complement strand
TTAATGACTTTTCATTGTTAATTTTTTTATCATATGTTTTTGCAATGCCATTCTTACTTCAGTTTGCGGTATGGAATACTCTCGCCCAAAGACCTGTTGCTGCAGATGGCTGCATCGCTGGGTAAAGGAAGTCCAAAGCCTTGTCCCGTTTGCCTTACCGACATCAACAACGCAAGCGGCATCCCCGATTTTTTTCGCGAAGCCGCACAATACCCACAGCTGCAACCCTGCGCCGGCATCGATTTCAGAGACGGCGAAACCGGAGGCAAATGCCTGTATGTGGGACTGGCTGAAAATGAAACAGGCTTTGCCGAAATGAACCGATTCCTCTCCCAATACCGGCTGGCCGGCAAAAAACTGCCTGCATGGCCCCCCGAACTGGAAAACGTGCATTTTATTTTTCCTTTCGATCGCACACAGGAAAAAGGATTTCCTGCAAAACTCAGCGGAAACCAATGGATTGGGGTGCGGCCGGAAATGCTGGGCAAACTGCGCTTATCGCCGTGGCAGAAACACACCGCCAAACTGCTGGCCATGCAGCCGATTACATTCCGCCATGCGGATGATTTTGAAAGCCACCGATTGCTGCGCTGCATTGCCGGCAATTGCCTGCTGAGCAAACTGCCCCCCGGCGAAACCGGACATCCAAAAGACTGCTGGACAAACACCGATGCGTGGCTGCGCCAATATGCCGATGCCCCTTTTATGGTGGAAAACACCCTGCGGCTCATGCAGCGCTGCACCTTTCGTCCTGTCTTTGGCGGCAACCAAAACAAAAAAACCTTTACCGGCAATGCCGATGAGGATTTCAGGCTAATGACCGACCTGGCCATGGACGGACTGCGGTATCGCTACCCTAAATACACCTATGCCACCAAGCAGCGGCTGGAAAGCGAAATGAAACTCATCTACGAACTGGGTTTTACCGCCTACTTCCTTATTAGCTGGGATATTTGCCGCTTTGCGCGCGAACAGGGATTTTTCTATGTGGGCCGGGGCAGCGGCGCCAACAGTATGGTGGCCTATTGCCTGCGCATTACGGATGTGGACCCTATAGACCTGGACCTCTACTTCGAGCGGTTTATCAACCCTTACCGAACATCACCACCCGATTTTGACCTGGATTTCAGCTGGCAGGACCGCGATGCGGTAACCGGATATATTTTTCAAAAGCACGGGCGCGAACACACCGCCCTGCTGGCCACCTACAACACCTTTCAGTCGAATGCCGTGGTGCGTGAACTGGGCAAAGTATTTGGGCTTCCCAAAGAAGAAATCGACCACCTGATGGAAAAACCCACCTACTTCTCTCCTTCCATGCTGGAAGAGCAGGCCGGACATAAAATCCGCGACGGCAAGGCTGTATATGCCTCACCCGGCATTGGCGAAAGGGCTTCGCTTTCCAAATCGGTGAGGCCGCAGCAGCGCGACACCCTGGCCGGACAAATCATGCGGCACGCACTGCGCCTGCACGAACTGCCCAATTACCGCAGCATTCACGCGGGTGGTATTCTCATCAGCGAAAAAAGCATCTACCATTACTCTGCACTGGATATGCCTCCCAAAGGCTTTCCTACCGTGCAGTGGAGCATGCTGGAAGCCGAAGATCTGGGTCTGGCCAAATTCGACATCCTCAGCCAGCGCGGGCTCGGGCATATCAAGGATGCCGTGAGGCTGGTAAAGGAAAATAAAGGCGAAGACATCGACATTCACCGCATACAGGAATTCAAGGCCGATGAAAGAATCAAACGGATTATTGGCAGCGGACACACCATGGGTTGCTTCTATGTAGAAAGCCCTGCTATGCGGCAATTGTTGCGCAAACTCAAATGCAACGACTACCTTACCCTGGTAGCCGCCAGCAGCGTAATTCGTCCCGGTGTGGCCCGCAGCGGCATGATGCGCAGTTTCATCGAACGGCACATCGATCCCGATAAACGTAAAGAAGCCCATCCGGTTTTGCAGCAGATTATGCCCGACACCTACGGCATTATGGTGTATCAGGAAGATGTGATAAAAGTGGCCCACCACTTTGCAGGGCTGGGCCTGGCTGAAAGTGATGTACTGCGGCGCGGCATGAGCGGTAAGTTTCGCAGCCGCGAGGAGTTTCAGAAAGTAAAAGACCGCTTTTTTGCACTTTGCAAAGAGAAGGGGCATCCCGAAAAATTATCGGCTGAAGTATGGCACCAGATTGAAAGTTTTGCCGGCTACAGTTTTGCCAAGGGGCACAGCGCCAGTTATGCCGTGGAAAGCTATCAGAGCCTGTATTTGAAAGCATACCACCCGCTGGAGTTTTATGTGGGTGTCATCAACAACTTCGGCGGTTTTTACCGCACCGAATTTTACCTGCACGGGGCCCGCATGTGCGGGGCCGATATACAGCCACCATGTATCAACCACAGCGATTACCTCACCAACATCAACGGCAGCAAGGTTCATCTCGGTTTTGTGCATGTGGCTTCACTCGAGCAAAAGCTGGCAGAGCGAATGGTGGCGGAGCGAAATACAAATGGACCGTACCTGAGTCTGAACGACTTCAAAGAGCGCGTGGAACCCGGACTGGAGCAGCTGAAAATCCTCATACGCATTGGGGCACTGAGATTTATCGGAAAAAGCCGCAAAGCGCTGATGTGGGAAGCCCACTGGCTGACCAACCGCAAGAAACCGGCACCGGTCACCGAAAAGCTTTTCAGGGAAACGCCCAAAGACTTTGTTTTGCCAGAACTGATCCACAACACACTGGAAGACGCCTACGAACAGATAGAACTGCTGGGTTTCCCGCTTTGCAGCCCGTTTGAAATGCTGGCACCCGGCAGTCTGCCCGAAAAACCTGTTCTCAGCAAGAATTTACCCGGACTGCTGGACAAGGCCATACAGATTACAGGATACCTGGTTACCATCAAGCCCACTCGCACCATCAAAGGACAGGAAATGAACTTTGGCACCTGGCTGGACGCTTCGGGGCATTTCTTCGACTCGCTCCACTTTCCCGATGTGCTAAAACGATTTCCCTTCAAAGGCAGGGGCATTTACCGGCTTACCGGCATTGTTACGGATGATTTCGGAGTATACAGCATTGCGGTTTCGCACATGGAAAAACTCCCCTATCTGCCCGACCCGAGGTATGAGTGAGGTAAAAACCTTCATCAAAGAATCTTAATAAAACTTCCCATTTGGGAAGTTACCTGATGATAACTTACCAAATGGGAAGTTTTTAAACCAATAAACTTTATTTTACCGTTTAAGGCGATCAAATACCCAATTCTACCTGGCATTTAAAGCCAGCCAGACCCGACATTTTAGCACCCGTAAGCATATCGCTACGCTTGTAGTAGCTAAACTCGTTCACAATCTTCACACGGTGCTTTTTCAAATACTTTACAAAGGCAAGGCAATACTACTCGTTTTTATATCCTGTTTCTTAAGCTACATAAAAAAAGGCCCCTAAAGGCCTTTTCTGTATTGAATTTTAGTAGAATTACATTAATGGTGATGACCACCCGGTCCATGCACATGACCATGGTCAAGTTCTTCGGCACTGGCAGCACGAACCTCAACCACTGTTCCTTTGAAATGTAAAGCTTCACCGGCCAGGGGATGGTTAAAATCCATCTTCACGGTCTCTTCGTTAATCTCCACTACTTTTCCGTCCATGGGATTGCCACTTTGATCCTGCATGGGAAGTATGGCACCCAGGTGTAAGATATCTTCGGGCACATCAGGTCCGGCAAAAACCGAGCGGGGAATGCTAATCAGCCAGTCTGCATTGGGATTTCCGTAGGCCTGATCGGCTGTGAGCGAAAACTGAAATGCATCACCTGCGGCTAATCCATTCAAAGCATCATCAAATGCAGGCAGGGTCTGGCCTATGCCGTGAATGAACATAAAAGGCTGTTGGGCATCTGCCTCGTCGGCAATGACACCATTGTCAAGGGTGAGGGTGTAGGTAACACTCACCACGGTATCGGGGGAGATTTTCATGGTGCAAACTTGGGCAAAATATTCCACATTACAGCTAAAATGAGCACAAAATCGGGGCATTCGTGCGTATTTTTGAGACGAAATGGACAAAGCACAGGCAAAACTGCAGATTGACGAACTTACGGCCACACTGAAGGAACACAATTACCGCTATTACGTGCTTTCAGAGCCCACCATTTCCGACCTGGAGTTTGACCGATTGCTGAAACAACTGGAATACCTGGAGTCGCAATTCCCCGAACTGGCACATACAGACAGCCCTACCCGCGTGGTCGGCGGCGGTGTTATCAATGAATTTGAAACTGTAAAGCACCGCAGGCGCATGCTTTCGCTGGGCAACACTTACAACGAAACCGAACTGCGGGAATTTGACAGCCGCATCCGAAAAGCTATCGGGGGCGAAATCGAATACGTTTGCGAACTAAAAATCGATGGCCTGGCCATTTCATTGTTCTATGAAAACGGCAAACTCGTGCAGGCCGTCACCCGTGGCGATGGTGTGCAGGGCGATGATGTGACCGCCAATGTGCGTACTATCCGCAGCCTGAATACAGAATTACACGGAAATTATCCTGCTGAATTTGAAATCCGCGGTGAGATATTCATGCACCGCAAGGGTTTTGAAAAACTCAACCGGGAAAGGGTTGCCGCCGGCGAGCCTGCCTATGCCAATCCGCGTAACGTGGCCAGCGGCAGCCTTAAGTTAAAAGACTCTTCCGAGGTAGCCAAACGTCCGCTGGACATTACCCTTTATCATTTGCTGGGCGACAATTTATCCTATAAAACCCATGCAGAATGCATTGATGCAGCGCGTTCCTGGGGGCTTAAAACCGCCGACACCACCGAAGTTTGCAATGGCATTGACGAAGTGCTGCGTTTTCTCGAAAAATGGGATCAAAAACGCCATGATTTGGGCTTTGATACCGACGGTGTTGTCATCAAGGTAAATTCGCTGGCACTGCAGGAAGAACTGGGCTACACTGCCAAAATCCCCCGCTGGGCCATTGCCTATAAATTTCAGACAGAAAGTGCAATTACCCGCTTGCTGGATATTACCTATCAGGTGGGAAGAACCGGCGCCATTACCCCTGTGGCCGAACTGGAGCCTGTATTTTTGCTGGGCACTACCGTGAAACGGGCAAGCCTTCACAATGCCAATGAAATTCAGCGCCTGGACGTGCGTGTGGGCGATATGGTATTTGTAGAAAAAGGCGGAGAAATCATCCCGAAAATAACGGGTGTCGATTTTTCGC
>CAYSIK010000115.1:0-1717 GCA_964431045.1 uncultured Flavobacteriaceae bacterium | reverse complement strand
AAGATCAGAAGACAGCCATCCTACCGTTTACATTTCCACCTGTCCGGAGTGTGGCACAGCCCTTATCCGACGGGAAGGAGAGGCCCAGCATTATTGCCCCAACGAAGACGGTTGTGCCCCACAGGTAATCGGCAAAATAGAGCATTTTGTGGCCCGCAAGGCACTGAACATAGACAGTATCGGAAGCGAAATGGCCAAAACCCTTTACAGCAAAGGACTGGTGAAAGACATTGCCGATTTGTATAACATCAAAATGCAGGACTTGCTGCAACTGGACCGCTTGGGCGAAAAATCGGCCCAAAACATCATTGCCGGCATTCAGGAAAGCAGGAATGTTCCATTTGAACGGGTTTTGTTTGGCATGGGCATTCGGTATGTGGGCGAAACGGTGGCCAAAAAACTGGCCCATGCACTCGGCAATATGGACAAACTCATGCAGGCCGACAAGGAAACCCTTTTGGGTATTGATGAAATCGGCGAGGTCATCGCAGAAAGCCTGGTGCAGTATTTCGCCGTTCCTGAGCATCGCAGGCTGGCTGAACGGCTCAAAGAGGCCGGCTTGCAGATGGAAACCATGGTGAAAGAACAGTCGCAGGTAGGCACTTCCCTCTCCGGACTCACCTTTGTCATTAGCGGGGTTTTCAGCAAAATGAGCCGTGATGAAGCGAAAGATCTCATAGAAGCCCATGGCGGTAAATGCAGCGGTAGTGTAAGCAGCAAAACCGATTACCTGCTGGCCGGTGAGGGAATGGGTCCGGCCAAGATGGAAAAAGCCATACAACTGGGCGTGAAAATCATTTCTGAAGACGACCTGTTTGCAATGATTGGCGAAAGCACCAAGGAGCAGGCCTTATCAGAATCTACCGAAACTCAAAAACCGTCACAAACCACCCTGTTTTAATGGGGATAAAGCGTCGATTGTTTGGTTTTCCTTTTTGTTAGATTTGCGTTAACTTATGTCGGGCGTTAAAACCACCATCGGAGTCAGGCTATTGAGCAAGCGCAGCCGCGAGAAGGAGCGAATCCGCCTCATAAGTTCTTTTGAGAAAGCTTCTGATATTCTTATAAGCTGGGATGATGCCCAGTGGGAAACAGATGCACGTTACATCAATGAGTTTCTTGAATTTCTCAAAAAAGAAGGTAAAAATGTGGAAACTGTAGTGTACCACCATGCCAATAAGCGCGAAAAAGGGCGTTTGTTTGAAATGGACACCCACATTCACCTGCTGAAAAATGATTTTAATACCTTCGGATTGCCCAAGACCGCGCAGGTAAAGAAATTACTTGCCAAACGATTTGATTATTTCATAAACCTGAATCTTGACGGAAGGCTCGCACTCAAAAGTATAGCAGGCCTTACCAACGCCACCTGCCGCATTGGTTTTCACCGCGAAAAATCCCTCCCTTTTTACGACATTCTGCTCGGAAATCCTGCTTCAGAAAGCATAGAAACCTATATCGCCGATTTGAAACATTATTTGCATAAAATCGGTTAAAACACCTAACTCATGAAAGAAATTACCGGAACCGGAACAGCGCTGATTACCCCATTCAAAAAGGACTACAGCGTAGATACCGAAGCCCTTTCAGCCATCGTGGAGCACCAGATTGCCCACGGAACCGATTATTTTGTGGTGCTCGGTACCACCGGCGAAAGCGCCACCTTGTCAGAAGCAGAAAAGCAGTTGGTAATTGATACCATCCGCGAAGCCAATAA
>CAYSIK010000114.1:0-7091 GCA_964431045.1 uncultured Flavobacteriaceae bacterium | reverse complement strand
AATACGCAGATTTTGTGGTATTAGACACAGATTTAATGCTTGCCTCTGAAAAAGCCTTGAAGAAAGCCAAAGTTAAAAACACAGTAATTGGTGGGAAAATGGTTCATCAGCCATGAGAATAATCGCTCTCATAGCCTTTTTAACCTCGTTGCAGTTGGCAACGGCACAAACCATCAAAAAATGGTATAACCTCTCTTCAACCCTCACCGAAATCAGTGGTATGACCCTTTGGCAAAACCGCTACTTCGCCCATGGAGATGGCGGCTCGCCTGCCATGATTTTTGAGCTGGACGCCAAAGGAAAAATTATTGATACCACTACCCTGCTGCAGCCCAATACTGACTGGGAAGACATGGCTGCCAATGCCACGCATTTTTTTATTGGTGATTTTGGTAACAACAATGGCACCCGCAAGGACCTGAAAATACTCAAGTTTCCCGCAGACAGCCTAGGTAAAGAAAAGATTGTACCTGAGGTGATTTCTTTCAGCTACGCCGATCAGACCGACTTTACTTCCAGCCAGTTCACCAATTTCGACTGCGAAGCCATGGTAGCAACCGCAGATTCCCTTTACCTGTTCAGCAAAAGCAAAGCCTCGGGCATTTGCAGGGTGTATGCATTGCCCGTTCTTTCAGGAAATTATGTGGCCGGAATCAGCGATACCGTACAACCTCCCTTTTGGGTAACCGGAGCCCATTTGCGAAACGAAGAACTGTTGCTGTGTGGTTATGTGCCTAATCTCTTGTTTTCGCTTACTCCGCTTTTTTACACATGCAAAATGGTAAACGGCCGCCTGCAGCATGGCTCTGGAAAAGCTTACAATCTAACGTATAGCGGCACTAAACAGATAGAAACGGTTTGCCAATCTGCCACAAGCAGCATTCTCTTCAGTGGCGAAGCTTACAGCGGTGACAGCGCAGCCGTTTTTGAATTGTTGTTGCCTGCCGCAAAAACAAACCGTACGAAGATTAAAGGACATGGTCTTGTACCCAACCCCGCAGGAGACAGGCTCCAACTGAAAAACAGCCTTCCCGGCAGTTATTGTGGCATATACAGGCCCGACGGACAACTCGTTAAAAATCTTACACCGAATATCTACGGTGAAATGAATATTTCACAGTTGCCGGGCGGATTATACTGGGTAGAATATGTGGATGACCGTGGCAAAAAGGTATTTGAACGCCTGCTGAAATTATAATATACGAAATCTCAGGGACATTTCCAAAAAAACCGGTCCTAATCCAGTTCCTGGTCAAGAATAACAATCATGACAGCAACAGCGGCAGCGCCTAAATGCAGTTCACGCTTGTTTACACTCTCAAAAACATCGGTTTCTGAGTGGTGTACATCAAAATAGCGTTGTGAATCCGGGATAAAACCAACCAGCACTGCATTGGGATTGATTTTACGGATAGGACCAATATCAGCACCGCCTCCCCCTTTTTCAATTTCCCCAATTCCATAGGCCTCCAATAGTGATTTATATTTCATCACTTTGGGAAGAAATACACTGTCAACACCAAAGCCTCTTGGCGTAAAACCTCCCCGATCGCTTTCCAGCGCTGCTATGTGTTTTTCATTGGTTTTTCCGGCAACAGCAGCATACTCAGTGGCGCCGCGCAGCCCGTTTTCTTCATTCATCCACCACACACAACGCAAGGTGTGTCGTGGTTGATAACCAATGCTTTTCAACAAACGCAGGGCTTCAAAAGCGTGCATACATCCTGCTCCGTCGTCGTGTGCGCCTTCACCCTGGTCCCAGCTGTCGAAATGGCCACCAAATGCGATGATGGAACCCGGAAAATCTTTGCCCCGGGTTTCTGCCACCACATTGGCCGAGGGAGCATCGGGCAGTGTCTGACAACCCAGCTGCAGGGTTATCTGCAACCCAGGATCCTGTGCGGATAGTTTATCCAACAGATTGGCGACAGCGGTAGCTACGGCCATGGCAGGTATTTTGGGCTGTTTGTCATCGTAAATCATCACACCGGTATGGGCGTGCAAATCACAGCGGTTGCTCATGCTGCGCACCAGCACAGCAACAGCGCCGAAGGCCGCTGCTTTTGAAGCGCCATTCACACGCTGTCCCACACAGGCCCCATAAGCCCTGAATGTATTGAGATACGTTTCGGGAAACGGCCTGTTCAGCAATACCACTTTGCCTTTTAAGGCGCCCGCCTTCCCCAGGCTATCCAGCTGCGCATCGTTGTGCACGCTGACAATTCCGGCTTTGAGTTTTCCTGAAGTTCCCACGGAGCCTCCCAGCGCTACTGCAGGGATTTTGTGTTGTTTGGCCGGCTTTAAAGGCAATTCCTCAAAAGCCTCACAATTGTAATCCTGTAGCTTTTCGCCTTTGATGGCGGTATTAAAAACAGATGAAGAAAAAACCAGTGATTCGATGTTGCTGCGCTCCCACCGTGGCACCATCACCGGTTGCAGATACACGGAATCAAATCCGTAGGTTGAAAGCATTTGTTTGCCCCAAGACACAGCTTTTTCCGCCTGCGGACTGCCTGAAAGTCGAGATCCAATGGTTTTACACAACTCGCCAAGCCGCGCATAGGCCTGACCATTTTCCAAGGCTTCGTTAAAAACCTTTCTAAAGAAAGTCGAATCAATTTGGGCCTGAGCCGCAGAAGCAAAAAGGAAAACAGCCGTAAATAAGCAACGCATGGTTGCGAATATAGGCCAGCGGATAATTTATTTAACCAAAACCACCTTTTGCGTACCGGCCCAGTCACCGGAAATAGCACGTATGGTATAGGTTCCGCTGTAAAGGGTTCTTACATCAAGCCAGGCCGCCGTCATACCGGGCTCTATGGTGGACTGTTGTATCAGCTTTCCATTCGCTGAAAGCAATTGCATAGAGATTTTTTCACGGTTTAAACCACCAAACTGCACGGCAATAAATTCGTTTCCGGGATTGGGAAACACAGACCATTCGCGGATTTGGGGAGTTGACCCAACGCGGGTTGCGGAGGGTTTGAATTCTGTTACGCTTTCGGTGATGGACGTAACTTTAGCATTGCTGTAAACCCCGTAGAAAGTGGGGCCTACCACATACGGATATGCCGAATTCCAATTGGCATCAACCGTTGCGAAATAAGCATAGGTTCCCTGGGGATATTCCGGGGTCACACAGAACCTGCCATTGCTGGCATCCAGGTAATCCGGACTGGACGCATGGGCAATAAATTCATAATCCTCCCGAAAATAACCCAGCGGATAGGTAGTGCTGACATTGGGGCCAGAAGTCACAGATTGTCCGGCCGGATTGGTGTTGCGCACTGAGATATTTCTGAGCTGATAACCGGACTTTATGCGGGTAATTCCGCCGGTACCGTCAGTGTTTTTATAACCGTAAGCTCCGTAGATGGGGAATCCGTCGTAGGCAAAACCAATAAGCGGAGAATGTTTGGTGCTGTCTATTGCATAAAGGCCATCGGCATCGTAAAGATTGCAGATGGTGGAAATAACTGTTTTATCCAGCTTAAAGGCGGATGGATTCTGGTGGTGGTGGTAATTGCCCATGGCAGGATGCCCTTTAGCGCAATCAAATCCTGCTTTTTCGGCAAGAATCGCATCGCGGTTCCAATCCATGGATGCGCCGGGACCTCCTGGACAAGGAGGATTGCCGGGCCCGCCGCAAAGTGCATTTGTAGATGGATTCCAAGCCACACCATCGCGGTAATCAAACAAGGCTACACCGTTAATAAAAACACCGATGTTGCCTCCTGTGGTGGCTTTTGCAGTGCCTGAATTTTTTACAGGATTCAGTGTAAACTTAAATATGGCACTTTGGCTTGTCGCCTGAGAAGGATTTCCATCCATAAAGGGACCTGTGATGTATGCAGGTATGCCTTTGGTTCTTATGTAAACATTGTTGGCAGAATACAGCACCGTTTGCACATTCACCGAATCGTTATCCTGAATGGGGGTGCTGTTTCCTTTGGCATAATGACGGCCTTTGGTACCGTCTTTATTGATAATCCAGGAAGTAATGGCGGGGTTGGTCTGGGCATTCACTGAAAGGACCAGTAATGACATAAACATTAAGATTCCAAGCTTTTTCATCATACGAAATTAGATGTTTGCAAATAGAAAAGGTTTAATGCAACATTAAAATTATTGACTCGGAAATCCCAATTCGGGATTAAACAGAAAGTTTTTATCATTGAGTGTTATCAGAAAAGCCAGTAAATCAACCCTTTGTTCCGAAGTGAGTTTTATCCCATTTTTCAGGGTAAGGGCAACCCCTTTTCTATTCACAACACCGCGTTCGTAGTGCTCAAGAACTTCATTCAGGTTCTCAAAACGTCCATCATGCATATATGGGTATGAATAGGTGATATTTCTAAGGGTTGGGACCTTGAATTTCATTGAATCGGATGCATTTCCGGTTACCCTGAATCGCCCTAGATCAGGCAGTTTTGCATCCATGGGAAGTCCAATATCTTCGAAATTAAAATTGGTAAACAATGGTTCTGTGTGACAGGTATTGCAGTGTTGTTTAAACAGCCTATACCCTCTTTTTTCCTGTGCCGTAAAGAGCGTTTCGCGCCGCAGGGCGCTGTCATAGCGAGATTGGTTACTTACCAGTGTACTTAAAAACCGTGAAATGGCGATTAACACGGTGTTTCCTGTAGCCTTTTCATCCCCAAAAGCCTCATAAAATCGGGTTTTATACCTACCCGAACGATTGATTTTCATTACCACTTCCTGAATAGTACTTCCCATTTCTCCGGGGTTATGAATGGGCGCCAACGCCTGCATATCCAAGTGGTGGATGGCTCCATCCCACATCAGTTGTTTTTGCCATGCCAGGTTGATAAGTGCCGGCGCATTCCGAAAGCCGATACTATCGTGAATTCCATGGCTGAGTGCATGATCCACATGGGCAAAAGCCGTGTATTGCAGGTGACACGATGCACAGGAAGTGCTGCTGTCGCCCGACAAAATAGGATCATAAAAAAGATACCGCCCCAGTGCCGCCCGCTCTTTAAACTTGGTTTCATAACTGAAATCGTAAACCATAGCAGGCCAGGGTTTAAAAGATTGAACATCCTCCTGGCGTTGAAATCTGAACGCGGCAAACAATACCGGCAATAATACAATCATGGGTATGCCTATTCTCTTCATGCGTTATTTGACACTTCCGGCCCAAATTTCAGAGAGTAAAACGGCATTTTTTCCGGGCGACATTACCTTTTCCCATTTTTTTTCTTCGCAAGAATGTAAAACCGGCTGCAGGTTAAAAACAACCTGTATCTGATACAGGTTGGGGCTTTTCACCTTTACAGACCGAATTGTATTGTTGGGAAACCGGTACCCGCCAAGGTGCAGTTCTACCTGTTTTTTGCGGTTGTCTTTTTCCATAACCGCCTCAATTTTGGTATGGATATATCCGCTCTGCCAGGTCCAATACATTCCGTTTACAGGATCCAGCGCCCCACCCTGAACGCCCCGGGCCTGCATGAGGCTGTCAATTCCTGTAAGAAACTGTATTTCATCAAAATCCAGAGATCCGCATTCCAGTTGCAAACGACAACTTTTTTCATCCAAAAAATCAATGAGGTAATAGCCGGTATCTTTCCCTACAGGTATGCCTGAACGCAAAAAGGCAATGCCCGAAATGTATTGTTTTATTTTGGCAAATCGATACAACTGGCCTGAGAATGTATCCGTTATCGCCGATTGTTTTTTAACTGGAATATTTTGCCAGGTAGCTGCAAATTCTATGGTAATTTGTTGCTGAGCAAGCGCCATTCCGGGCGAAAAGACAAGAAAAAGTCCGGTTAACAGAATCGCCAGCAATCTTGCAATCACAAAACGAAATTACAGGGATTTACACTGACATGATATTGGGACAAATAAAAAACTTGCTACATTGAAATAATCACTGTAAGTTTGCAATACTAACAAATGTTAGTTAGCCATAAAATATCGACACCTTTATCGCCCCGCAAAGCACAGATTTTCAATGCTTCACTGGAGTTAATGCGCCGCATGGGCTATCAGGGAACCTCTATGAGAGACATTGCTTCCGCCGTAAAAATGGAAGCTGCCAGCCTTTACAACCATCTTTCCGGTAAAGAAGAAATTTTGGCAGAGACCTGTTTTCAAATGGCCGAGAGATTGCTAGCCGGATTGGCTGAGGTGAATGATATTTACTTTAACCCCATTGAAAAATTATCCCTGGCGGTTAAAAACCATGTTCAGATTCTTACTGAAAACACCCATGCGGGCTGGGTATTTGTGCACGAATGGCGTCATCTGGGCGAAGAAAACCGCAAACAATTTGTGGCACTGCGCGATGAATACGAAAAAGGGTTTACAACCATACTGAAACAAGGCGAAGACGAAGGTGTGTTTCAGGATGTGAACAACAAATTTGCCGTTCTTACCATTCTGGCTTCTTTAAACTGGGTGGTAGAGTGGTACAAACCCAAAGGGGGTATGACCTCTGAACAAATTGCCGAAAAACTGACAGAGTTCATTCTCAGCGGATTAAAAAAAGAAAACAATTAAATTATAAAACCATGTACGGAAACGCTTACGTAGAAAACACCGGCAACAACAACAGCCTCACAGCAGGCGAAGATCCGGTGAAACTGGCCGAATTTGAAGCCCGCATTGCTGCCGGCGAAAAAATTGAGCCCCAGGACTGGATGCCCAAAGAATACAGAAGACAGCTGATTCGCATGATTGAACAGCATGCCCATTCCGAAATCATCGGATCCTTGCCTGAAGGCACATGGATAACCCGTGCGCCCGGATTCCGCAGAAAGCTGGCTTTGATGGCCAAGGTACAGGATGAAGTAGGCCACGCCCAATTGCTTTACTCTGCCTGTGAAACCCTGGGAAAAAGCCGTGAGGATATGATTAACGACCTCATCAACGGCAAAAGCAAATACAGCAATATTTTCAACTATCCGGCCGAAACCTGGGCCGACAGTGCAGTGATTGCATGGCTCGTGGATGCGGGCGCCATTATCAATCAGCTTACCAACAGCAAAGGCAGCTACGGACCTTATTGCCGTGCACTTGACCGGATTTGTGCAGAAGAGTCCTTCCACCTCAAATATGGCCAC
>CAYSIK010000113.1:0-7128 GCA_964431045.1 uncultured Flavobacteriaceae bacterium | reverse complement strand
AATTCTCAATCAGGTTAAAGGCTTTAATAATTTCTTTCGACACGTTCAACGCCAGCAGAGCGGTCAACACGAGATACATCATGTTGATCATCTTCTGACGTGGTGTAGTTTTACCACCTGCCATTTTTGACTCCTGTTTTTATAGGTTGTTGTTAGACAAAAAGGACTATTAGCGTCCGCCGCCCATAGCGCTCAGCATGTTTCCGTATACGGTATTCAGACTGGCAAGGTTGCTATTGAGCTTGGCGATTTCTTCTTTGAACTTCAAAGTTTCATTCTCGCTGGCAGACAAATTATTAACCAGATTGGAAAGACCGCCACTAAGAGAGCCCATAGAGTTGGCAACTTCAGCAGTGCTGTTGCTGATGGCATTCATATTGCTGGCTGCTGCAGAAGCACTTTCGGCATATTCTTTGGTTGCTATAGCAGCATTTGAAACACTGGCCATTTCTTTTACATTGGTGCTCAAGCTTTGTAAACCTGAACCTAGGCTTGAAATTACATTCGAGTCTACATTGGCTTCTTTTAACATAGTATCCAGTTGCTGAGTAACGGAACCCTTTTTCTTACCGCCATCTGCAGATTCTTCACCGGCAAGTTCAGGATACACCAAAGACCAATCCGGATCCATGTGAACAGGTTCAAACGAAGAAATTACGAAAATTACACACTCTGTACCCATACCCACAATCAGCATAAGGTCAGCACCCTTCCAGTGCATGATTTTAAACAGTGCACCCGCAATTACAATTGCAGCTCCCAGACCATAAACATAGTTCATGATTACTTTCCACCTTTTGCTTTCGAAGAAACTTTTTTCCATAGTTTTTATTGTTTGTTGTTTTGTTTAGATTTTCAAAGAATTATTTTTTGTCGCGATTGGAACGGCCTATGTAGGTCTGCACACAACGGAAACCCACATAACATTTGCTGGTATCCTGATATTCATAGGTACGGGCACCATTTTCGATGAAGTATGCCACATCTTTCCAGCTTCCGCCACGAATTACCTTGCGCTTGAGGGTAACTGGAACATCACTTCCGGGACCTCTTTCGGGTACGCGACGGTAGTTTTGACCGTTCAAATCATGAACAATAGCATTGTTAGCCACCTGATAGTCTGTCCAGGTCCACTCTGAAACGTTTCCGTTCATGTTATACAAACCAAAATCATTGGGGAAGTATGAATCGGCACGCACGGGATACACACCACCGTCAGCACCATAGTTGCCGCGCAGGGGCTTAAAGTTTGCCATCATACAGCCTTTGCTGTTGCGGGTATAAGGACCACCCCAGGCGTATTTGTTACCAATCCGGTTACCGCGGGCTGCATATTCCCATTCATATTCGGTAGGCAGACGGAAGTCTTCTGTATTGGGAAGACCAATTTCATGCCAGTAGCTGGCCTTACGGATGGTTCTCCACACGCAGAACGCATTGGCCTGGTGCCAGTTTACGCCAACAACGGGGTAGTCATCGTACTTGGGATGCCAGAAGTATACACGTGCCATAGGCTCGTTGAAGCTGTAAGTGAAATCACGAACCCAGCAGAGCGTATCAGGATAAATCAGGGTTTCCTCGTCTTTTATGAACTTGGAACGATCCATAGGATTGTATTTGTCGCGATCCTGACTGGCAGCGCTCACATAATCAAACCACTGGTATTTGTACATGAGTTTTCGGGTATCGATTTGAGCAATACCACGGAAACGCTCTCCTGTCGAATAGAACATATCGGCCAGATCTTCCTTGTGTTTTTCCCAGTCAAGAGGTCTGCTGTAGTCAATAAAGCGGTTACCATCTTCATCTTCAGGTAGAAAATACTGATCGTCATCCAATTTGAAACGCGCAATTGAATCAATTACATGATCCACGAACTGGCGGTATTCATTGTTGGTAATTTCAGTCTCATCCATCCAGAAAGCCACAATGGTCATTTGCTTGTTAGGCTCTAGGTAAGACTGAAAAACGTCTTGTCCTGACTGACCGGTGTGGAATGTTCCTGAGGGAATGTAAACGGTTCCTGGAGGTTGAGGATGGAACCATGGCCTCCTGTTGAGCACGCCCGTCAGATCACCCGTGTCTGCGGGACCACATGCAAACAGAACCACAGAGGCAGTTATCATTGCCGTCCGCAATTTGCTGTTTGTTAATGCTTTCACCAGTTTATTTACCATTTGATTTTCACTGATGATTCTGCTGATTATTTTCCTTTTCATCTGGCAGTTTCGTTTTTGTGTATGATTCGTGAAGTTGCAAAAATAGGTTTTTGTAATGAATACGCAACTATTTTTTTTTCTTCTGTCAATCTATAACGTTGTTGTATTATATTATATTGTGTAAACTAAATATTATTCCAAATCCTTAGACCTGTTCATATATCGGGGATGGCGGTATACCTTTTCAATTCTCTCAGGAAGTGCAATTTTAAAACAATAATTAACCTGCAATTCATGCGTACCATTGCTGCTGCGGCGAAGGCTTTGAAGCGTTATATCGTATGAATAACCAATTCTGAACAATTGTGTTCCCTGACCATTCGGAGCGTTCCCTTTGATTGGAGGATAATATCCCAATAGTATGGAAGCTGCGTCCAGACCCATTCCCTGCCCTCTTACTGAAAGACCACCGGCAAATGTATTGTTCCAGGTTACTACGCCCTGAGGTGTAAACTGTGGTTTTACAAAACCGCCCTCTTCCATCACCGTTTTCACCATAATGCTTGGATCCAGCGTTAGTGCAGGGTTTCCAAGGAACTGTTCTTTGGTAAAACCGGCCATTAAGTATAGGTGTCGGGCTGATTTAACATTGATGGCTCCACCTGAAGCTGCATAGTTATATTCCTTTGGATTGATGTGTGACATGGAAAGACCCACATATAAATCCTTCATATTGGGATTTGAATACCAAACACCCGCACCCAGTTCGGTTTTGGTGTCACCCTGTTTGTTTGTGGGCACCAGCGGATCATTGGGGTCGTGGGCACGCATTTTGGTTCCATCAATCTGGCGTGTAATGCTGGTAACATCAAAACCCAGACGCAGGCTGCTACCATCGGGCATATTGTAGGCTCCGGCAAGGCCACCACGCAGGTAAGTATTCGATTCGTAAGCAATCACATCATTAACGAAGCTTAAAAAAGCACCGCCATAGTTTATGAGAGATCCTGAGCCGTTTTTGATGTTGATGGGTGCAGAAAAACCAAATGCATTGGTCTTGGGCATGATATTGTCAACAAAATTAACCGGCGCCTTGCCAGACTGGGTTTTGAAATATCCGGATTCATCGGCAAGTCCCATCCACTGCCTGTGAGCATTTGCATTTACACAGAAACTGCCTGATGCACCTGCATAGGCAGGGTTAAACAAAATCTTATTAAAAGCATAATGCGTGTAATAGGGATCTTGCTGTGAAAACCCTTTGAACGGCAGTGCCAGCGCGGCCAGCAGTACTATTGATAGTTTATTCCTCATGAACACTACACTTGTATCGTTAATGCACAAATTTGGGGGTTTCTGCATGAATGTGCAAGTTTTTTACATTATTTTTTATTCGGTTTGCTTGTTCATGAAGATCACCAACCGTTTTAACCTTAACTTCAATCTGTATGAATTTAAAAAGTTAATATATTGATTAACTATGATTTAAACACCCTATTTGAGTATTGATAATGCGTGGATAACAAAAGACAAAAACTGCTTGGTGTCCAATGAATATTACATAATCTTGTAAAAAAATTTATACATATTATGCCATCTATTTTGGTCATTGATGACGAAGCTGCCATCAGGGAAACCCTGAAGGAAATTCTGGAATACGAAAAATACGAAGT
Source organism: uncultured Flavobacteriaceae bacterium (assembly GCA_964431045.1). GTDB lineage: Bacteria > Bacteroidota > Bacteroidia > NS11-12g > UBA955 > RGEC01. The sequence continues at coordinate 3,296 of CAYSIK010000113.1, read as the reverse complement.
AACCCTTGCGGAGGATGGAGCCAAAGGCTTGCAGCTGTTGCAAAAGAACAGCTATGATGTTGTGCTGAGCGATGTTAAAATGCCCGGTATCGACGGTATGGAACTCCTGGACCGTGTGCAGGCACTCGCGCCGGATGTGCCCATGGTGATGATTTCCGGACATGGAACGGTTGAAATGGCCATCGAAGCCACCAAAAAAGGTGCTTATGATTTTATTACAAAGCCACCGGATCTGAACAGGCTGCTGATAACCTTGCGCAATGCAGTAGATAGGAACAACCTGGTTTCAGAGACCAAGGTTTTGAAGCGCAAAGCTGCCAAAACCTATGATATCATTGGAGAAACGCCTGCCATCCTGAAAATAAAGGAAACCATTGAAAAGGTTGCACCCACGGAAGCCCGTGTTCTGATTACCGGAGAAAACGGCACAGGCAAGGAACTCGTTGCCAGGTGGATTCATGAAAAAAGCCCCAGGGCCAACATGCCACTTGTGGAGGTGAATTGTGCCAGTATTCCTTCCGAACTTATTGAAAGTGAATTATTCGGTCACGAAAAGGGTAGCTTCACCAGTGCCATCAAGCAACGTATCGGCAAATTTGAACAGGCGCATGGCGGTACTTTGTTCCTGGATGAAATTGGCGACATGAGCATGGCTGCGCAGGCAAAAGTACTCAGGGCCATCCAGGAAGGCCGCATTACCCGGGTGGGCGGAGATCGCGAAATCAAGGTGGATGTGCGGATTGTGGCAGCAACCAACAAAAACCTGCTGGAAGAGATTGAAAAAGGCAATTTCCGCATGGATTTGTACCATCGTTTGTCTGTTATCCTTATCCATGTTCCTACGCTGAATGAGCGTACCGACGATATACCCACCATTGCCGGAAATTTTCTGGAAAACATTTGTGCAGAAAACGGATTGCCCGCCAAGAAATTTACACCGGATGCCTTTGAAGCACTGAAAGAGGTAAACTGGACAGGAAATATACGTGAATTGCATAACGTGGTAGAACGACTTGTGATACTTTGTGGTGATGAAATCACAGGTGATGATGTTTTCATTTACAGCAATCCTGCTCAGCGGGGATCTGATCCTTTTGGTGTGGTTGACAATTATGCAACCCTTCAGGATTTTAGGGACTGGGCCGAGAAAATATTCATTGAGCGCAAGCTGATTCAAAATGCCTGGAATGTAGCCAAGACTGCACAGGAAATTGATATACAGCGCAGCCACCTTTACAACAAAATCGAAAAATACAACCTGAAAAGGCGCTGATGACAAAGCCCGGCTCCGATATGGAAGCAGCGGTGCACTGCCTGCAAAACGGCGAGCTGGTCGGTATACCAACAGAAACCGTTTACGGTCTGGCTGCAAATGCCTTGAATGCGGAGGCTGTAGCCAAAATTTTCAGTGCCAAAAACCGTCCTTTTTTTGATCCGCTGATTGTGCATATTCATGACATTGCCGAAGCAGAAAAATATGTGCAATCCATGCCTGAAAAGGCACAAAAACTGGCGGAAGCTTTTTGGCCGGGACCACTGACCCTGGTATTGCCAAAAAAAGAGATTGTTCCCGACCTGGTAACCGCAGGGAATGACACCGTTGGGATACGGGTTCCCTCCCACCCTGTTTGCCTTTCCTTGCTAAAAAAGCTCGATTTTCCGCTGGCTGCTCCCAGTGCCAATCCCTTTGGATACGTAAGTCCAACAACCGCAAAACACGTAGCTGACCAACTGGGTGATAAAACCTGCTACATTCTGGATGGCGGTGCTTGCAAAGTTGGCGTGGAAAGCACCATAGTGGGATTTCCACAGGGCGAGCCGGTTGTTTACCGTTTGGGCGGAATTGCGGTAGAGCAAATAGTGGCTGTTGTAGGACCGGTTGGGGAACAAATCTCCTCGGGCAGTAATCCCGCTGCACCCGGACAGCTGGATGTGCATTACAGTCCGCGGTGCAAAGTGATACTGGCTTCCGGACAATCGTTATCTGACAGCTCCGAAACGGCTTATCTGCGATATTCCGAACTGTTGCCGGGCATTGAGAAAGCACGTCAGCTGCTTCTCAGTCCTGACAAAAATCTTGAAGAAGCTGCGGTACATCTTTTTGCGATGCTAAGGGAACTGGATCATGCAGGCTACCACTGCATCGTAGCGGAATTAGTGCCTGAAACCGGCCTGGGGCGTGCCATTAACGACCGTTTGCGCCGGGCCGCGGCCAAATAAATTAATCCTGAATAAAATCCAGCGTATTGTTGAGCAATTCAACCGTCTGATCGCAAAGCTCTATGGGTGCCGGATGCGGCGTATTGAAGGTATGGTCGGCATTTTCCATTTTCACAAGAAATGCATGCCAGCATTCGTCATACAATTTTTCGGAATGTACTACCGGCACAGATTTGTCTTGCAGCCCGTGAATCAGTAACAGTGGTATCTGCAGAGAACCGGCGGCCTCCATCACATTGTACTTTTCCTCATTCTTCATTAGGTCTTGCCAATAGGCATAGTTAAGCGGCATTTGCTGGCCTGTGCGGGCATTGGGAATCATTAAACGGCCTTCCTTTTCCCATTTTTGCAAATCAGCACCGGCAAACATCGATGCATAGTGCGCAACGGGGGCCCAGGCAACAACTTTGCTGATGTTTTTGGCCATTGAGGCTGCTACAATGGCGTTGGCCCCGCCCCTGCTGTGCCCGCCCAGCACAATCTGATCGGCATCGATGCCAAAGGTTTCGGCCTGAGACTCCACCCAGCTGATAACAGCCTTTATTTCTGCCAGTTCCCGCGTAACGGTGTTTTGGGCAAATAAGTCCAGTCTGGTAAAATCTGTGGGTTGCGCTTCCTCCACGCCATTAAAAGTATGATTGAATGTGAGGACGGCTACATTTTCCGGGCAGAAGAAATCGGCTATGCGGGGGAAGAAACCCCAGTCGCGGAAGCCTTTAAATCCGTGGCAAAATATAAATACGGGGACATCAATTTCCTTTTCAGGCAAAAACAGGTGCGCATGAATTTCATGATGGTCAGTACCCGGGATGGTTACAGCTATTTTTTCGGCCATGTTGCATAAAAAAAGCCTTGAATGGCAAGGCTTTTTTTGTTGTACCCGGGGCCGGGCTCGAACCGGCACGAGTGTTACCCCATTGGTGTTTGAGACCAACGCGTCTACCAATTCCGCCACCCGGGCAAAGTGGGACTGCAAAAATACGGATTTACCTTGAATTTTGGCATCATCCGCATGAATTATTCAGTTATTTTTTGAACCCTGGGGCCAAACTCTATGGCCTGCATATTCAGAATTT
>CAYSIK010000112.1:0-7129 GCA_964431045.1 uncultured Flavobacteriaceae bacterium | reverse complement strand
CGTTTACATAGGACCCCCCTCGAAAATAGACCCCCCTCAAAAAAAATAGCCCCCCCTGCTCCTGCGAAGAAAAAAGGCGCCAAAAAGAAAGAAGAAAAATTAATCCTGCGTAGTGCGCTGAATTACGGCTCCCAGCGGATTCAGACGTTCTTCAATACGCTCGTATCCACGGTCTATTTGCTCGATGTTACGAATGGTACTATTGCCTTTTGCACTCATCGCTGCGATTAGAAGGGCTACTCCGGCTCTGATATCCGGTGAAGACATGGTAATGCCTTTCAAACGGGTTTTTCTGTCAAGACCGATAACCGTTGCGCGGTGGGGATCGCACAAAATAATCTGTGCTCCCATATCAATCAGGTTGTCAACGAAGAACAGCCTGCTTTCAAACATTTTCTGGTGAATAAGTACCGTTCCTCTAGCCTGTGTGGCGGTTACCAGGGCAATAGAAATTAAATCAGGTGTAAAGCCGGGCCAGATTTGATCTGAAATGGTTAGGATACTTCCATCAATAAAAGTATCTATTTCATAATTTTTATTTTCGGGAATGTAGATGTCATCCCCCTTAATTTCTATCTGTATACCCAGTCGCTGAAACATACGTGGGATAATTCCCAACATGTCTACCCGACAGTTTTTTAAGGTAATCTCACTTTGCGTCAGTGCGGCCATGCCAATGAAACTCCCAATTTCAATCATATCGGGAAGACATCGGTGTGTACAGCCTTTTAGTGAGCTAACCCCTTCAATGATTAACATATTCGATCCCACACCGGATATTTTGGCTCCCATGCTGTTTAGCATGTTGCAAAGCTGCTGCAGATAAGGTTCACAGGCAGCATTGTATATGGTGGTTGTGCCTTCGGCTAAAACAGCGGCCATTACAATGTTGGCGGTCCCTGTTACAGATGCCTCGTCCAGCAACATATAATTGCCTTTGAGTTTTTCGGCATGAACCTGGTAAAAACTTTCCTGAGGCAAATATTCAAACTTTGCACCCAGCTGCGCAAATCCTTCGAAATGTACATCCAGCCTACGGCGGCCTATTTTGTCACCGCCTGGTGAGGGAATATAGCCTTTACCAAATCTTGACAAAAGGGGCCCGACAATCATAATACTGCCGCGCAGGGCTGCCCCTTGTTTTTTAAATTCTGCAGTTTTTAGGTATTCGAGATCTACATTATCCGCTTTGAAACTGTATTTACCGTGTTCAATCCGGTGTGTTTTAACACCCAGGCTGTGCAACAATTCAATCAGTTTAAGAACGTCGCGGATTTCAGGTATGTTTTCAATGATTACTTCTTCAGGGGTAAGGAGAACAGCACATAAAATCTGTAACGCCTCATTTTTGGCTCCCTGTGGGGTTAATTCTCCCTTGAGTTGGTGACCGCCTTCAATTTTAAAAACTTCCATATATCAGTGTCTTCTGAAGCCTCCGTTATTTCTGTTGAATCTTCCTTTTTTCTGACCGCCGCGCTTAAAGAACTTGCGGGGTTGATTGCCCTGGTTGAAAGGTGCAGGGCTGTTGTCGGGAGAAACTACAATATCCTGGCCTTCGGGCGATAATTTACCTTTGGATAAAATTTTCAGGTGTTCAGCGATTACATCATTGCTGAGATTTTCGTTGTTCCAGCTCTTACAGCTATTGAACATAAAAGATGCAATCAGGTTAACCAAATCCTGTTTCAGTTCCCCGTTTTCCATTTCACCCACTTTATCCACCATGTTCTGAAGGTTGCGTCCATAGAATCTGAATTTGATTTTTGAATCAAAATAGGGAATGGGAGCAGGCTTCTTGGCTTTCTCCTCTCTGGTAGGTACTGGATAGGGGCAATCCACGTCAAGATTGAAATCTGCAATCTGATACAGATGTCCCCAAAGTTTTTCCTTGTAATTACTTTGTTGTCTAAGTTCCGGATTCAGTGTGGCCATGATGTTTACCACACTGTTAGCCCACTTTGTTCTTACCTCTTTATCTGGCAGGGATTGTATATGTTTCACATATTCCTGAATCTGTCTGCCATATTCAGAAATGTTGAGGTGTTCTCTTTGGGTGTTATAATCTTCCTGCAGTGTACTCATTCCGGGTTTATAAAAACAAAAGGCCTCCATCGGAAGCCTTTGTAAGGATCTGTTATTTTGTTAATACCAATAAGGTTCTCTGTTGAGATTTTTAAGCTGAACGGACCAGGATTTACCGGTAGAGTCAACACCCTTGAAAGCAATATTTTTCTCCTTCAGTTTTGTGATGGTCCAAAAACGCGCGTTTTCGTGAAAACCGTTTCCATTTCCATTTCCATTGCCGTTGCCATTGGCGGGCTCTGTGCTATATGAACTTTCTTTGCCAATACTGATTTTTTCGTGTTTTTCATCAAAACTCCAGTAACCGCGGGCACCAAGAACTTTCAATGGAATAGGCATTTTTCGGCCATAATTGCCCACATTTGTTGGGTTCCACATTGCAGGACCGGAATTGTTCAGATTATGGTTGGTTGCATGCGAGGTGCCGTAGTATTTGATTCCATTGTTTGGATCAACAGTGTAACGAACCCACTCAACAGAGTATGAACCGGTGCGGGTCATTTCAAAAATAATGCTGAATGTATCCTGGCGACTGTTTACTGAATCAGTAACGTTTTTTCCATCATAAATAAATTCATCCACAATCCATTCATTGGCAATACGGTCGCGCTTTGCACGAAGGGAAATGCCGGGACCATCCTCATATTTGCAGGCGGTAAATACCATAGATGCCATCACAACGGCAATACAAAAACGATTCATTTTTTGCATAATTTCCAACAAAAATAGTGAAGGACCTGTCACTTATACAAGTTTGGGGTCATGTTTTTTGAAACACGTCTATGTTTTTGGTCATTGAACCCTAAAAAATAGCCGAAAGTGCTATCATAAAATTGCGACCGTCTGCGGGTAAAATACCGGGTCCAGGATAACCGCCTGCCCTCCTGGTAGCGTAGGTTTTATTTAAAACATTGTTGATGGAAAATCTCGCAATTATTTGTTTATAAATCGATATGCTGTTGTTTAAATCCCAAACCGAATAACCTGAAATTTTTCCTGTTTGTGCGTTTGCAGAAGCGGTCACAGTATTTTGTGCATCGGTAAAAAATGAAGATACGCGGCTAAACTGTAAATTAAGCTGAAATTTTTTGTATTCCAGGCCCCAGCCAGCCCTAAGTATGGAGGCGGGTGCGTTTTCAACTCGGTTTCCCTTTAGATTTTGTTCTGTGATGACACCATTTTGCACCGTTGTAAACCTAAAATGGTCGTATCTGGCATGGTTGAAGGCAAAACTTACAAAAACAGGCATTTTCCATTTCTCGACGGAGAGCGCCTCCATGATATCCAATTCTGCCATGCTTTCAATACCGATGGTTGAAGTGCTGCCTGCATTGGTTCTGAACATATAGATATTGCCGGAGCTGTCGGCTTTGCTTATTGAAGCAATGCGGTTGTTGTATTGCAACAGGTAAGGGCCTATGTCTACACGCAGATATCTTCCGATATTCCCTCTCAAACCTATATCTGCATTGAAACCTGATGCGTCCTTGAGATTGGGATCAATCATATCTGTTGTGTTGTTTTGTACCAAATCTGAAAATAATACCGGGCGGTATGCTTTTGAGAAATTGGCATAGAATTCTGTTTGCGGGAAAGCGTGAAATTCTATTCCCAGTCCGGGAAGAATAAAGTTTCTGTTTCTCTTTTCGGATTGGGTTAAAATTTCTTCTCCATTTGTTGCGAAACCAATTCGGCCATTGGTTTGTGAGAGAATATTCTCAATGCGAAATCCAGGAATAAACAGCCATTTTTCTCCAACCCTGAAAACATTCTCTAAATAAGTGGCGGTATTTATGGTGTTAAATTGTAAATCCACCGGGAAATACGGTTTGGAAATTGAAAAATCAGGATTGCTGCCAGCTGTTCCCAAACCTTTTTGCATGCGACTCGTGTTACCTGTATAATACCTGATTCCCGCAGTAAATGTGTGCTTTTGTTTGCCAATACGGTATTCATGTAACATGGATATTTCAGCGCCTGCATTTCGGTACAGGTCTCTGGACACTTCCCTGTCGGCAAATTTTCCCGTCACGGAGTTTATCGTGTCGAGGGTGGTTGCCGGTTTAAGAAAACCCACGCTCTTCCTGTCTCCGAACAGGTAAAAAATCCTGGCTTGCAAGCGGGTTTTTTCATTAATATCCCAGTTCATCTTGAGGGCGCTCATATACCAGTGTATATTCATCCAGTTTCTGCTGCGGTGGCTCGCTTGCGGGTTTTGCTGAAATTGAGCTTCTGTGAGCCCGCCGGGTTGCTGACTTAACATGGAATAAACCGTTTGTTCAGCAGTTACATGGAGGTTTTGCCTAAGTTTCCAGGTAAAAGTTCCAAAAATGGTTTTGGTCTGAAATCGGTTGTTTTGCCGCCAGCCATTGCCCTGCCGACGATCATAAAATACATAGTAGTTTAGTTTTTTTGTATTGCCACCAATTGCATTGTAGCTGTTGATAAGGCCATAACTGCCCGTGGTTTGCTGGGTTTCAAACTGAAAAGGTTTGCGAATGTCACTTCCGTCTTTAAGCACATAATTGACCATTCCGCCAAACTGCGGTCCGTATTGCAGTGAACCCGCACCGCGTACCACCTGAATTTTCTGAACTGCCTGCATGGGCGGGTTGTAGTATGCCTCTGGATAACCAAACGGGTCGGAGGCTATGTCATAGCCATTTTGCCTTGTGTTGAATTCCCAACTGCGGTTTGGGCTTAAACCTCTTGCGGCTATGCCAATTTGTATGCCTGATGCGTCACTCTCCCAGATATGAATTCCGGGTACCTTGGCCATGATGAGACGCATGTTGTTGTTAACAACAACTGCATTCAGGTTTTTAAGTAAAATTAGATTATTCTTTTTTCCGGCATAAATGTTGGTGCCCACAATTTCCGGAAGGTTGATGGTGTTGTGGTTTCTTGCGGTTCCTACAACATTCACATCAGGCAGGTATACCGGTTTGCCTGTGTCACTGTAATTACAGGGTTTCCTGATATCGGCGCCGCAGTCCATTATGAATAGGGACAAGAATGCTATGCTCGCTGCAAATGGTAAACTTCTCACAAGGCTGTTTTCAGCAGCAAAACAAATTATTATTTAGAAGCATTCCAAATAGTGTGGATAATTATTTAGATAGATTCTAAATAAGTTTTTAATAATGCCTGTTTTTCCAGTTGGTTTTCAGGGGAAGAAGGGCAAAGATGGCTGTTATGATTGTGTTTGCCGAAATAAAGCATTCATAGGCAAGAAAATTCAAAACTCCGGGTTTAGGTTCATGAATCAGCTGGTAAATGCCCCGGATAAGAATGGATTGAAGTATCCACTTAATTCCCCAGAGGCTTAATCCGGCCAAAGGTGCAATGAAAACGAGAACTGGAATCAAAAAATAAAACAGACCAAAGACTCCGAACAGCACCCACCAATACCACGGCAATTCACGACCACCACTGAGCCATCGTTTGCGCTGATGCAGTAAGGTTCCAATACCCAAAACCGGCGCTGAATAGGCTGTTACCTCTTTTTGCATAATGTTATTCCATTTCCAGCCTTTCTTACAGATTTCACTGTAGAGTTTATAGTCTTCAGTGATGGAAAAGCGGATTCCGCGGTAACCGCCCACCTGTTGGTAGGCTGTCGCCCTAACGATCATGTTGTTGCCAACAGCCGTGGCCGGAACTCCGTTGTAGGAAATAATATTTAGCATTCCCATGAAGTAAGCCCAGTCTATTTCCTGCATTTTGTTCCAGCCTCCACTTCCTTTTACTACCGTGGTGCCGCTGCAAACGCCGGTTTCATCCGGCATACTTCTGACCATGTGTTTTGCCCATTCCGGTTTTACCCTGATGTCGGCATCGGTAATCAGGTAAAATTCACCTCTGGCAAAGGTTTCCAGCTGTGCCATTACCCTGGCCTTGGCCTTTAACCCGCTGTCATCATCCTTAATTTCAACGGCGATAATATGCGGATTTAGAGAAGCATATTCTGCCAATATGCTGCTTGTTTTATCCGTGCTTTGATCATTCCCGCAAATGATATGCAGTTTGTCTTTGGGATAATCGAGTTTGAGCAGGGAATCCAGGCACTGGCGAATGTTTTTCTCTTCGTTTCGTGCAGCTATTAATATGCTGATTTCAGGCCAAACCTCTGGCTCGGGAAGGTAAGTGTGCCGATAGCGGATTAGTGTAATGAGTTGCCAGGCCTGAATGGCAATATATGCCAAAGCCACCCCGAGGGAAATTCCAAATAACATCATGAAAGTACCCTCATTTCAAAACCATGACTTTTCAAAAATTCAAGGTATGCAGGCAACAGAAACTTCAGGTTTTCAAATGCTTTTTCGCTGTCGTGAAAAACCACAATACTTCCGTTTTCTGTATGTTTAATGAGTTGCTGCAACGATTTACTCCGGTTTAATTTAGGGTCATAATCGCAGCTCAGTAAGCTCCACATAATGATGTTGTAACCCAACTGTTGCAGTTTTTTGGCCTGCGAAAGTTTAATTCTGCCATAGGGCGGTCTGAAGAGGCTTCCGGGCAGAGGGGTTGAAGCCTTTTTCACATTTTGAACGTAAACATCATCGGATTTCCCCCAGCCTTTAAGGTGGTTGAATGTATGGTTGCCGGTTTTATGTCCGTTTTCCGCAATCAATTTTAGGATTTCGGGAAATTTTTGGGCATTTTCTCCTACACAAAAAAAGGTGGCTCCGGCATTGAATTCGGCTAATTTTTCAATCACCCAGGGTGTAATCACAGGATGCGGTCCATCGTCGAATGTGATGTATACTGCCTTTTCCTCCGAATTGCCCCTCCATTTCCATCTCGGAAAAAGTAAGGGAAAAATGCGGGGAATCCGGAATATGTGCATTGACAAGGCAAAATGAACTCTTTTTTAGAAATAATCCAAATGTGCGAATGCTTAATTTTGCAGCATGGCTGAAAAGGTTACTTTGGTTGGCGGAGGCTTGTCGGGAGGCTTATTGTCTGTATTTCTTGCCCGTAAAGGATATGAAGTTCATGTGTATGAGCGCAGGCCTGACATGCGTCAGGGAACCTATCAGGGTGG
>CAYSIK010000111.1:0-7240 GCA_964431045.1 uncultured Flavobacteriaceae bacterium | reverse complement strand
TATTGTTATCGGTTGCAGATTCCACAAGGATTGCCACACCGTGCGGACCGTAGCCCTCATACTTGATCTCTTCGTAGCCTGCGGTATCCTTATCACTGGCGCGCTTAATGGCTGCCTCTACCCTGTCCTTGGGCATATTCACATTTTTGGCATTCTGAATTGCCATGCGCAAACGAGGATTGTAGTCGGGATTGACGCCGCCCTGCCTTACGGCGATGGCAATTTCTTTTCCTATGCGGGTAAACTGCTTCGCCATGCGGTCGAAGCGGGCAAACATCTTATGTTTTCGTTTTTCGAATATGCGTCCCATTGGTGGGGCAAAATTAATACAGGGATTCTGAAGGTGGGAAAAAATGAAGGTTTAAACACATAGTACCCCTTTCTTTCCGGTTGCAGAACGGGTTAGAAAGACACCCTGACCGTTGCTACGAGGTTTCTTCCCGGAGCTGAAATACCTCCTGCAAAGACACGGTAATTAAGGTCGAGTATATTCTCAACTGCAAGAGACGCAGTCAAATTTTTGTTGACATGCCAGTTTGCACGGAGGTTGTAGGTTTGCCATGCCGGTGTTTCTCCACCGGGTGCGTATTGTGCATTATCTTCCCCACTTGGGCTGTATTCACGTTTGATTTTACGACCGTTAAACAACATAAACGCCTCCCATTGCCATTCCTTGCTTGACCATCGCAATCCCATTCTGCCATGATCTGGGGCTATATGATCGATGGGGGTCCAAAATGCGCTTTCTCCTCCCTTATACCGACCGAATGTACTGTTGTAATTGGCATCTATGAAAATTCCCTCGATAATTTGAATTTTTGCTGCAAAGTACCCTCCGGTAACATAGCCAAGCGCTGAATTGCCCATTTGAAAAATCGGGGTACGCTGACCTTCAAAATCAAATGAATCATTTCCATTATAGCTTGCCGGTGCATCAATAAGCAATTGGGTTATCCTTGTGTAATAGCCCCCCATTTCAAGGTGTATTTTCCTTCTGTCAAGGCGAAAACCAAGATCCAGGGTACGGGTACGCTCAGGTTTAAGCTCCTTATTCGGAATAACCAGTTTTCTACCCGGTACACTTTCAAAAAGTTTGGTCATATCATCCACATTGGGATTCCTGAATCCGGCTGCAAGGCTTGCTTTAAAGAACAAGCCATCCCAATCCATTTTTTTGGAAAGCCCCAGGTTATAAACAGGCGCAATACTGCTGACTTCGGCGGTTTGATAGGGTAACTTTAAATAATTATCATCGCTAAAATTTGCATTCAGCTGGTAATGGGTTAGGCGAACACCGCCCTCCAATATAAAATCATGCGGATTAATTACATAAATTGCGTTGGCAAAAATTGCCAAAGACATTGTATTTGCGCCAGCATCGGCGTATCGGGTATTTTTACTGGCAGTTATTTCTCCTGTATTTATGTTCCTGTTTTGGGCTGATGAATGAACATTGTTTATAACCCACTCGGCACCACCCTGTATTTGCAGGGAAGATTTTAGATTGTAACTAAAATCGTAGTTAAAAGCTGTCATGCCAACTTTATCGGTCTGCGTGAGCTCGTACGAATTACCAAAGCGCCTGGAAACCCTTCCTACATGGGTGTTTTGGTGAGAAAAAATAAACCTGTGGCTTAATCCTTCTTTTTGAGGAATTAACATTGAATACGAGAAAAAATCTCTGTTCTGGGGGGCATAATCCCAGGTTGCAAAACGAAATTTACCTGCTGACATATCCGTAAGCCTGTCATATCTCGGAACAGAACCTGATCTAGACAATTGCACATTTATTGTGTGGATGAGTTTGCCTGTTTTTACTGCCAATTTAGAGAATATATCATTTTGTGTGTAGGCACTTCCCCGTTGTATATATGGATTATAATTCAACAGTATGGTATCTCTGTTATTCACTCTTCCTGCATAGTATCTGCGCAGACCAAAAGTATCCCAAGGGGAAAAATGACGCTGTTGCCCCATACGTAGGTTGCTAAAATCGCTGCTAGTGGAACTAAAAATCCAGGCAATTTTTTTGCCACTCAACTCCATATTTACATTTGAAATAACAGCACTTGCGGCTGAAAGATACCTGAAATTGGCATTAGCATTGGCAAAACCAAATTTATCATTACGAAATTTAGGATCACGGGTTTTCATATAAACTACACCGCCGAGAGCATCGCTGCCAAACTGGGTGGAACCGGATCCGAAGAACACTTCTGTTCTGTCCAACATAAACTGATCTACAGAAATTATATCTTGCAAATGTCCTGCACGGTATGTTGCATTGTTCATGCGCACTCCATCAACAACAAGCAATATCCGGCTGGCTTCAAAGCCACGAAGAATCGGACTGCCTCCGCCCAACTGACTTTTCTGAACAAAAACCTGCCCGGTTTGCGAAAGGACATCGGCCATTGTACCTTGTTGTGCAAGTTGCATTTGTTTGGCAGATATTACCTCAATCTGTCGGGTAGTATTTGCCCTGCTGGAACCAAATCGCTGTGCCGAGACCAATATTTCATCCATATTTTCAAGTTCAGCACTGTCTTTATCTGTTTGTATAAGCTCATTTTGAGCTCGGATTGCTGTTGATGATAGTATCAAAGCAATCAATAATGATTGTTTTTTCATTTTAATTGTATTTAATGTGGTAAGTGGGAAGAGTGAAAGCGTTTGATCCGGAAGCCGAATCACACGTCCTAGTTAAGCTACACTTACTTCCGGAGGCGGAGAAAAAACAGGAATGAATGTTTTAATTGAGTTGCCAATTTCGGGCAAGTTGATTTTCACTGATTCAGAAATGGGAATACTGAGATCAAAAACCTTGATTGATGCCGGAGTCTTTATCCAGTGGGTAAAATTTCCACCTTTACTGCTCTCCTTTTCCGCCTGTTCTTCCAGCCATTTTTCAGTAGCATCATCAATTGCATTTACCAGCCAAAAATCTCCCTTATCTGCAATAGAAACCACATCATAGCGGTGACCGTTGTAATCAAATTCCTTGTATGTGGATGCTTTAGGGTGTTGCGCTTTATCCAGCCGGATTTGCTCAGCTAACATCTTTTCACATGCTTTTTCAATTTTGGAATGCATGGCAACCCTGTGAATTGTCAATGATAGACAATTAATAAGTGGAAACGACAGCAGCAGCAATAAATGGCTGAAAAGAAGCAGTTTATTTGGCCATGCGTTCCGCATTGTTTGCAAAAATAAATCAACTGACAGCGGACTCCATCACTTAATTGTAAAAACTGACCGCTACTATTTGGTAACTTTGCCCCAAAATGCAGGAAGTTTATGTAATTGACGCCCTCCGTACACCGGTGGGTAAATTCGGCGGAAGCCTTGCCGGCGTTAGACCCGATGACCTGGCCGCCCATGTGATTCGGGAAATTATGCTCCGCAATCCGGGCATTGATTTTTCTCATACCGATGAGGTCATTTTTGGGGCCGCCAATCAGGCAGGAGAAGACAACCGTAATGTTGCTCGCATGGCGTCGCTGCTGGCAGGTTTGCCTGTAACTATTCCCGGCTACACGGTAAACCGACTCTGCGCAAGTGGTTTGCAAAGCATTATGAATGGGTACATGGCCATCAAATCCGGAACCGCAGAACTGATAATCGCCGGAGGAACGGAAAGCATGACCCGTGCACCTTTTGTAATGGCAAAAGCAGAAACGGCGTATCAGCGCAGCACCGAAATATATGACACTACCATTGGCTGGAGATTTACCAATAAAGCCCTTGCCGCGGCTTATCACCCATACAGCATGGGCGAAACCGCAGAAAATGTAGCCGAGAAATATCAGATTATCCGAGAGGACCAGGATGCTTTTGCCTGCAGTTCGCAAACCAAGTGGAAGCAAGCTCATGAGGCAGGTAGATTCAAGGATGAGATTACACCGTTTCCGGTGCCCGGTAAAAAAGGCGAAGTGCATAACTTTGAAACGGATGAGCACCCGCGTTTGAGTTCTGTGGAGGTGCTGGCTACCTTGAAACCCGCCTTTAAAAAAGACGGAACCGTAACGGCAGGTAACAGCAGCGGTATCAATGACGGTGCGGCATGCCTGATTCTGGCATCGGGGGATGCAGTGAAACGCTACAACCTTACACCATTGGCAAGAATAGCAGGTATTGGCGCCGCAGGTGTAGATCCGGCAATTATGGGTATCGGGCCCGTACCGGCTTCACAAAAAGCGCTAAAACATGCAGGAATCAGTGTGAACGATTTATCTGTTGCCGAACTGAATGAAGCCTTTGCCAGTCAGGTTTTAGCCAGCATGCGGGAGCTGAATATCAATCCGAATATTGTAAACCCCAATGGCGGAAGCATTGCCATCGGACATCCGCTGGGTGCAAGTGGTGCGCGCATCACCACAACGCTGCTGCACGAAATGAAACGGAATGCCACCGCCAGGTACGGACTGGCCACCATGTGCATAGGCGTGGGACAAGGCTGCGCGGTGGTTTTTGAAAAGGCATAATGCGATATTTCCTGGAACTGGCATACAACGGTGCTGATTTTGGCGGATGGCAAAAACAGGAGGAAGTGGGCAGTGTTCAATCGGTTCTGGAAGAAAAACTATCACTCATTCTGAGAAATCCCACGGAAGCATATGGCTGTGGCAGGACCGATACCGGTGTGCACGCCGCGTACTTTGTTGCCCATTTCGATACCGATGTACACGTACCCGAAAATCTGGTTTACCGCCTGAATGGCATGCTGCCCAAAAGCATTTCCATTTTTCATTGCAGACAAGTTCCCGATGAATTGCACGCAAGATTTTCGGCGGTTTCGAGAACATATCGCTACTACATCTCCCATTCCAGAAATCCATTTACATACGAAACTGCCTGGTTACAACCCTTCAAACCGGATACTGCGCTGATGAACCAGGCGGCGGCCATGCTACTTTCACACACCGAATACCGATGTTTCTGTAAAGGCAAGACTCCAGGGGAAAACTATAAATGTTCCATCACAGAGGCATTGTGGCAAAGCACCTCCGACGGACTTGTCTTTACGGTTACCGCCAACCGCTTTCTGCGGAGTATGGTGCGAAGCATGGTAGGTACGCTTCTTAAGGTTGGGTTTGAAAAAATGACCATGGAAGAGTTTGCAGAAATGGTCCGCTCAGGAAATCGGAATATGGCCGGAAAATCGGCCCCACCCCAGGGTCTTTACCTGGTGGATGTGGTTTATCCCGGTTTCGAAAAATCAGAAAACCTTATTCCGCCCCCAATCGTTTGAGGAAACGTTCAACCTGTTTTGGGGTTGCGGGTTTCACATAGAAATCCTCTACTTTCAGCTTATCGGCTGTATTCACCAGTATTTCATTCAGCTTCACATCGCTGCTGAGGATATTGGCTACAGTTTTGGTGAGATTGATATAAATCCATTCATTGCCACCAAAATCAAAGTAGATGTACATATTTTCACCGCCGCGCTTGTGTTCCAGCAACATGGTGGTTTTGATATCTTTGTTTATAGGAGTACCCGCAAACGAGGCTACACTTACATTGTCGTTGCAGTACATACCACGGTATTTACTGTCCCATCGGAAAGTAGCGTCACTCAGAATAAGGGTGTATTCAGCTTCATCCTTTCCACTGATCTCCCCGTTCTTCTCAATGTTCTTAATGATATTTCTGGCGGTTTTGTCTTCAGTTACCATCTCGCCCAAAGCATTTTTAAAGAACTCTGTATTGATATTTACCGAGGCGCCACTGCTGGTTTGGAAAAGCTCCTTAAGCCTTGCGATATAATCTTTGTGTAAAGGAAAATCAAGCATCATGGCCAGATTGAACACAAAACTGCTATCCCCTTCCCTCAGGTCTGCCGTTCCGGCATTTTTAAATTTGATATTGGTACTTTCCAATCCAAAATCCAGAGGGCCCTCGGCATGCACCGTATGGTTTTTCTCATTCAGCTGAATAAAGCTTCCTTTTAATCCATCATTCAGCAGTTTGTCTTTGCTTCCTGCAAAAAAGCTCTGTTTTTCATGATCATAATAGAAAATACCCGTATCGTTAGTTACATCAGGATCGCTGTAACGGCGTTTCCAGCTGAAGAACAACGGATATACATGGCTGCTGTCGTTAGCCACAAACAGACCCACATATTGTTTTTTATTGTCTTTGTCACGTGGATCCTGCACATTGATAATTACATTTTTGGGATCTACACGGTCGCTGTATCGCAACCATGCAGAAGGCATAATATTTTTAAACGTGTGCAAGGGTTTTACATAGCCGGTAAATTGCAGGTTTTGCTCCGTACTCAAAATCTGTGCGAATCCTTTGTATCCGATTTTGGTATCCAGGGTAAAATTCTGAGATTCATCAATCCTGCCCCAGCCTTCAATATTTTTCTCACGGTTTACAATTACACTGTCAAGGAAAAACTCCTGGCGTTTACCCAGCTTATTTACATATTGATAGTAGCCGGTTCCGCGCATTTTGTTTTTTCCATAAATTTTCAATCTGCTGCGATAAATTTCATGGTATTTATCAATGCGGTTGGCAATGAGGCGGGCACTGTCAACCACATCCATATCTCCGTTTTCCCGGATGGTAACTTTACCGTCCTTAAGCAAAACCCTGCTATCGGCTATATCTATGAATGGAATTTGCTGAACATTTAAGGTGTAATCTTTAAGATTGTAAACACCCCTTACACCGGCAAACTTCAGGCTATCCTGGGTAGGATTGGTACTCAGCCACAAAGGTTGCTTACCGGCCATAGCTGTTCCCATTTTTGCTTCAATGGTTTTTCCATTCATGTCCCAGCGGTAATCATTCAGGTTTGTAACATAGCTATTGAAGGGAAAGCGGGTTTCAGAACCGGCCTTATTTGTGGTAAACGCACCGATGCGTGTATCAAAGTCCATGGTGCCACGGATGTCTTTGGTTTCAAAGGCCACCTTGGTGCTGTCGGCACCATAAATGGTAAGATTGGCTTTATCTGCACTGGTTTTATTGGGAGCAAACAGCATTTCATCGCTGCTAAATTTGGCTTCCGGCCAGGCCAGTGTTCCATTGCCTGTTACCTTGGCAGGTTTTTGTGTAATAGTACCGATAAAATCATATTCAGACTTAAAAACTTTGATCGGCGTGGGGCCATTGCTGATATTGAATTTATCGTGGTAAGGTGTCCATTCCAGATTGGCGTTGGCCGCATACACCTGAGGGTATGTAGGGATTTGCGGCAATTCGTAGGATTCCACTGTGCCTTTTGCGG
>CAYSIK010000110.1:0-7420 GCA_964431045.1 uncultured Flavobacteriaceae bacterium | reverse complement strand
AAATGTAGGTAACGGACAAAACCTTTGTGTGGAAACAGGGCATGGCTTTTTACTACCCGCCGGCTTTTGAAAACACACCCTGCAAATTAACCCTGTGGGGGCTGGTGCACATGTACAATACCGCAAGTGCCAAAAAGGCGGATATCAGCGTAACCGCGCTGCCGAAAACCCCGGGCTATCATGCAGAATATTACAAACTCAGCATCACACCCAAACAGATCCGCATTGCCGCCTTCACAGATACCGGCGTTTACCGCGCCTGTATGACGCTTTTGCAGATGCTGCCTGCCGATTATGTGCAGACCAGGCAAACAGGTTTTACCCTGCCCTGCGTAAACATTGAAGACCAACCCGATTTTTCCTACCGCGGTTTGCATCTGGATGTTTGCCGCCATTTCTTCCCTGTTTCCTTCATCAAGCGCTACATCGATGCCATGGCCATGCACAAATACAATGTGTTTCACTGGCATTTAACCGAAGACCAGGGATGGCGCATTGAAATTAAAAAATATCCGAAACTCACGGAGGTTGGCGCATGGCGCAAGGGAAGCCAGAAAGGCCGCTACGCGGAACAACGCTTCGATTCCCTGCGCTACGGTGGTTTTTACACACAGCAGGAAGTGAAAGAGATTGTGGAATATGCCCGTCAGCGCTACATCACGGTTATCCCCGAAATAGAAATGCCAGGACATTCCCTGGCTGCTCTGGCGGCTTACCCGCAATTGAGTTGCACCGGCGGACCCTTTGACGTGGCCAAGGGATGGGGTGTTTTTGACGATGTGTATTGTGCAGGAAACGATTCTACACTGGGTTTTCTGAAAGATGTGCTCACAGAAGTGCTGACGCTGTTTCCCTCCAAATACATCCATATCGGTGGTGATGAATGTCCCAAAACCCGCTGGAAAACCTGTGCAAAGTGCCAAAACCGCATGAAAACAGAGGGTTTGAAGGACGAACACGAACTGCAAAGCTGGTTTGTGCAGCACATGGAAAAATGGCTGAATGCCAGAGGGCGCAGCATCATTGGCTGGGATGAAATTTTGGAAGGCGGACTGGCACCGAACGCCACCGTCATGAGCTGGCGCGGTACTGAAGGCGCCGAAGCCGCGGCAAAGCAAGGCCACAACGCCATCATGACACCCGGAAAACCCTGCTATTTCGACCACTACCAAAGCAAAGACAGCACCGAACCTATTGCCATTGGAGGCTACAATTCGCTGGAAATGGTGTACAAATTCCGGCCCATTTCAAAAGGCATTGACAGCAGTTTGCGGCATTTTATTTTGGGTGCCCAGGGCAATGTATGGACGGAATACATGGAAACCGAATCCCACGTGGAATACATGGTTTGGCCACGGGCGGCAGCACTCTCAGATGTATTGTGGACAGGCCCCGGCGGCGATTTTGATAACTTTAAAAAACGTCTTCCCGCCGATATGCAGCGGCTGAAAACGATTGGAGTGAATTACGCGCCTCATTTGGGCAACAAACCCTGACCATTCAGCAGGCCCCAGGCTGTGGCAATTTGAATTTCCCCAATATTTTCGGGCAACAGAACCCTATACGTGGTTCCGGGTGACAAATCCGCCACATTTCCGTGGATATCCAGCAGTTTGCCGTCTTTCAGCAGCATTAGGCCCATCAGCCATTCCTTGCCCACCTTGATGGTCAGGTAATCGCCTTTGCGCTTTGCGGTAAACTTGACCTGTTTGAGGTAGGTTTTGTCCAATTCGGGATAAAATGATGAATTCATGGTGCTGGTAAATTCCCGCCAAATGGGATACCAGGCCGCTTTTTTGTTGCCCATAAAATCCACCGTACTCCAGGTGATGCCCGGCCAAATATCATTGGCTTGCCAGTAGAGGCTTCCACCACAATTCGGATCATTTTTGTGCGCCCTAAAAGCCCGCACAAGTGCGCGTGCCTGCAGGTATTGCGACAGCAGGATGTTAGAGAGCGTATCTTTCGGCATGGCGCCAAATTCGGTTACCATGTAGCCGTTCAGCAGTTTCAGTCCTTTGTATGAAAGCATGCGGCTTTCGGGCTTATCACTTCCAAAGTGTTTGCGCACGCACTCCAGCGATGGCCAGGAGGGCAGGCCGTATTCGCTGGCAAAACGGGGGATTTTGGTATCAAAATCCTGCAAGGGACGTTCGCCGTGCCACACATACCAAAGATGGTTATCACCGCGTCCCATCTCGGTTTCAGGTGCCCAGTTGCTCACGGGGCTTGAGGGCAGATAATGGGCATTGGCTTCGGCAAAAATGCGGGGAAAATCTTCCTCAAACATGCTTTGGTTTTGCTGCTGCATGAATGCTTTGTCGGTAGAATCCCAGCTGTAGGTTTTGTCCCAGCCCCAGTGTTTCAGCGCCACATCAATCTCATTGTTGCCGCAATACAGCGCCATGCAAGGATGCTGATGGGTTTGCTTCCAAACCGAAACGGCTTCGGTCAGCGTGCGGTTTTTCCAGAAACCGTTGTAAGGGTAAACCGTGCCGCTGAACATCAGATCCTGCCACACCAGAATGCCCAGTTCATCGCACTGCCGGTAAAACGATTCGGGCATGAGCCCGCCCCCGCCCCACACACGCAGCATGTTGTAGCCGGCAGCAGCCATTTGCTTAACCAAGCTATTGGGGCCTTCCCAAAGTTTTTTGCGTTGTTCTTCGCTGTAAAACCCTTGCTGGGGAAGCAGGTTGGCACCTTTCATGAAAACGGACTTCCCGTTCACCACAAACCGAAACGACTCGCCTTTATTGTCGTTCACCCGCTGCAGTTGTATATCGCGGATACCAAAAGTGATTTCATTCACAAACAAATCCCTGCCATGTATGGCGTTCAGGTTTAACTTGTAAAGATGGTGCCAGCCTTGGCCGTTGGGCTGCCACAAAATGGGGTTTTCAAGGGTGAATGAGGTGATGTATTCTTGTTGCCCTGCAGACAAGCGCATGAAGGTATCGACAACGGATGTTTGGTTTAAACCGGCTTTTAGCCGAACCGCAATGGCAGAATCGGAACGAATAACCCAATGCAGGTTGATTTTTGCTTTTCCTCCGGGCTTGTAATCCACGGTGGTGAAGGCATCCAGCACCAGCATGTTATCGAAGGGAATAAATTCGGGCTCGGAACCCAGGCCATTCAAAACCCTGCGTGGTGCCACATCCCAGCCAAACTGCACGGGCGGCTTGCGCAATACCACGGAGCCCTTGGGATTTGCAGTATCATTGTCGGCGGGCCATTTGTTGCTGCCGGAAAGCGGATAATAGAGTTTGGCCGCATCCTTGAGAGAAGGCAACTGGGCCAGAAACAGAGATGATTCCCCGGCGAGTGCATCGGTGGAAAGGATATTGAAAATAGGCAGTTGCGTGGATTGCCCTACCCCGATTTGCTGCCCATTGAGGATATATGCAGCAGCCGGCTCCGGCCTTGGCATGCGAAAAGCCACGTTCTTGTAGGTTACGGCACCTGCCATTTCCGGGATGTCCGCACGGTAGCGCCAATAGTGGTTCTCAACCTCGTTTGATTTGATGGGTTTTCCGGATGAATCCAGAAAACGATAACCGGCATCAATGAGTTCGTTGATGGAAGCGGTGTAGGGAACTTCCTGCCAATCACCACTATAAGCAAGGGTATTGCCGGGACCGGGCTGAAAGGTTTGTAAAAACCATGTTTTGGGTTTGATAGCCGCAGGCTGCTGGGCCGTTGCGGTTATCAGGCAGAAAAATGCGGTTACAAGGGCGATGAATCTTTGCATGCGGCAATGATGTGTTTAAGTTCGTTGGAATCGGGCAGCAAACCGTCCTTTCGGGCCGAGCTGTGGACTTCGGTAAACCCTGCATCCAGAAAGGATTGCAGGTTGTGCGAACGCACCCCGCCGCCGGGCATGATGGTGATGCGGCCGCCGGCTATGGCATTGAGGCGAATGAGCTCCGGAAGGGGCAGACCGCAGAGCAGGCGGGTAAAGCCCAAATCGATAAGGGTTTGCAGGGATTTTTCAGGATTGGGAACGATGTCGAAAGCACGGTGAAACACGCAGGGCAGGGATTCAGCGGCCGTGAGCAGCCGTTGGCAGGCCGGCACATCGATTTCGTTGTCGGGGGTAAGCACTCCGAAAACCACGGCCCCGGCTTGTTGTTGGGTTCGCAGGCGAATGATTTCTGCCTCCATCTGCGCGATTTCAGATTCCGACATACAAAAACTGCCACCGCGGGGCCGCACCATCACAGCCTGTTGTGGGTGAAAGTGCGCAGGGATTTCCTGAAACCAGGATTCGGGTGGTGAAATACCGTCTTGTTCGGGCGCATCGCAGAGTTCAATTCTGTCGGCACCGGCCTCGAGGGCCAAGATTGCCGCTTCGGTTGTAAAGGCGCATATTTCGGCGATGGCGTTCATTGGTGCTTGCCACAAAGATAATCGGATAGGCTATGCACCTCTTGAAACATTGTAAATTTTTGCGTATCTTTGCAGCCCTTTTCAAGGATTTCCATTATGGAAATATATGCATGCGTAGCTCAATTGGATAGAGCATCTGACTACGGATCAGAAGGTTTGGGGTTCGAATCCCTACGCGTGCACTAAAGCAACCCCTGAAACCCGCCGCGAAAGCAGGCGGGTTTTTTATTTGCTGACGGCGCCCCACCGCTTGGGATTTTCCTCTATGTATTTTATAAAATTTTGGTATGCGTTTTTATTTCGTACAATAACATCATGAAATGAACGCTGCCATTGAAATTCAAAATTTCCCGCATTGCGAATATTTTTGGATGTTGTGGTCTTATACGCACCCATAATGGATGAAACCGATTTTATTTTTAAATCGGGTAGGGACAGGTCGCGACCTGTCCCTACATCGTTTTGAATTCCATTTCGTTTAATTTCCATCAAAATATGGACATGGTTTGGCATTACCACAAAACCATGTAATTTCAAATATGAATATTGATTCTGCATCCATTCAATTTGATCCCGGGCGATTTTACCAAATTCATTTAAAATCATATTCCCATTTATAACTTCACCAAAATGACATTCATGGTTTAAACAACATGATGTAATAAAATAAAGAGCGTCCCGTGAGTAATCAAACCCCTTTAATCTATTGGCTTTGCGATTTTTCAAGATGATAACGACAAATACAAATATAATTTATTTTGTAGATTTTTATAATTATCATTTAGATAATTACTGACCTCCATCACCCCATCCCCCTTTCCCCTGTTGTATTTTAGTGCAT
Organism: uncultured Flavobacteriaceae bacterium; assembly: GCA_964431045.1. Taxonomy (GTDB): domain Bacteria; phylum Bacteroidota; class Bacteroidia; order NS11-12g; family UBA955; genus RGEC01. The sequence goes on along the minus strand of CAYSIK010000110.1, from coordinate 2,187 downwards.
TCAATTAAATCCCATGCACACACCCCACAAAGCCCCCAAAACCATTGGTATTTTCATGAACAATACCCGTGCCCTGTTTTTTATTCCTGAAAATGGCCCACAACAGCCGGCACCCCTGGAATCGGGCATTGAAAACCGGCTGCGCTACCCCGGCGAAACCCATCCCGGTGCCAATGTGGGCAATTTCCGCTCCACCAACAACGAATACAGCCGCCACAACCGCGAAAACAACCAACTGAAACAATACCTGCAGTCGCTGTCGGAATACCTGGAACACGTGGATGCCGCGCTGATACTGGGCCCCAAAACGCTGGTAAACCGATTTAAAAACCACATTAATGGAAACAAAAAATTCGCAGGCAAACAATTCAAATTCGAGCAGCACGACAAGCTCAGTGCAGCGCAGTTTCATGTAGCCGTGAAAAAATTCGCGGCTACGCTGGTGCAGTGACAGGTGGTGGCCTGTTGTCCACCTGAGAAGCCCTCCGTGCGTAAAGGGAAACAATAAGACAAAAAGTCTGGTCGGTCTCGCCCAGCCATACGCCATGTGCAAAGACCGACCAGTGGATAAAATCTCTCCACCCAATCCCGGAGGGATTACATACCCCTAACCCGGCGCGATAGCGCCGGGTGGGCGACATCAGGAGCCCGCGACCCCGGCGGGGTCGAATAATCGAACAATCCAATCATACAAAAAGACGCGCAAAGTGCGCGTCTTTTTGTATGGTTTACACGAATCACAAACCCCAGGGGTAGGTTTCCGGTAATTGCAGCCCGTCTGGCTCTATGTGCATGGCATGCACCGGGTGCGTTTTCTGGAAATACAGAAACGCCTGATACCGCTCGGGAATAACGCTGGGCACATAATTTTTGGTTTCCTCGCTGCCGGGCAGATACACCACGCCGATGGCCCTGTGGTTGATGCGCTTTTCATAAAATTCCTTCTCGCGCAAATCATCGGAAAACAACATGCAATCCGCTCCCACATGCTCCTTCAGCCAGTGCTCCCAGCTGCCGTTGCGGGCGGGCGGCTGATCCATCTTGATGGGTTTGCCGCTCCATCGGTTGGAGGCCAGCACCCTGCCTGCATAGGAACCCATGCCCACGCTAAACACACCCTGCGCATGATACTGCTCGTGCAGCAACTGCCCCAGGTTGAGCATGCCGTCTTCGGTCATGTCTGTGGCACGTGCGTCGCCAATGTGGGTATTGTGCGCCCACACGATGGCTTTGGATTGCTTGCCGTGAAATTTCAGCAGTCGGTCCAGGGTATCGGCCATGTGTAAATCGCGCAGGTTCCACGACAACGGCCCGGCTTTGATCATGGCGCGGTAGTATTTTTCGGCATTCACCGTCACCACGGCATTCTGTTCCGCATTCAGTGCGGCCTCCGGGTCTGAGTTGTAACCCGCCTGCTTATTCCGGATGGCAGCCAGCAGGGCAACGGCTTCTGCCTCGCACGATTGTGTGAGCGCGCCATTGCGTACCGCATAGGACAACCCTTCCTGCGAACCATACGGCTCAAAACATTGGAACACCTTCTGCACGTGTCCATACGCTTCCTTGTCGTTGGCTTTCAGGTACGCGGCCAGGTACTCCAGCGATTCCTGCAGGCTGTATACATCCAGTCCGTAAAAACCGACCTTGTGCTGTCCCTCGCGGCCGTCATTGTAGCGGCGCATCCATTCGGCAAAGGCATCGGTTTCCCAGTTGGCCCACATCCAAGTCGGCCACCGGTTAAAATGTTGAAGCACCTCCCTCGATTTTTTGGGAGCGCCCTTGTAGTCTTTTACATAGCGGTTGATAAGGTACGCATCAGGCCAGTCGGCCTCGGCAGCCACGAAGCTGAAATTCTTCTCCGAAATCAGCCGGCGTGTGAGCTGATTTCGCCACAGATAATACTCATGTGTGCCGTGCGATGCCTCACCCAGCAAAACAATGCGGGCATCGCCAATTTTCTCCATCAGCAAATCCAGGTCTTCGGATTGCTGCAGCGGCAATGCCGCGGATTTCAGGGTGCGAACCGCCTCTTCTTCGGCGTGTGTGGAAAGCAGTTTAACGTCTTGCATAACAGTACAAAGCAAGCCTCAGCCCAGGCGAAAAACCCTGCCATGCATCATTCGTTAGCATGAAATAAAACGTCCGAAATATTTGGAAATCTCACTTTATTTTCGTATATTGGAATCT
>CAYSIK010000109.1:0-7444 GCA_964431045.1 uncultured Flavobacteriaceae bacterium | reverse complement strand
CGAGCAGTGAAACACTGAGTTTCCAGAGATAACGGTTTTTGGAGGTCAGAAAATCAAATTTACCCGGCCTGTATTCATATATCAGTCCTGCATCCCAACCAAATCCACCACCCACTATTTCAGAAAGTGATGGCAGCGCCCATTGGTATATCCCCTGGGTAAAGCGATTGAAAATTGCGCCCTGAGTAAACCCAACAGATACATCAGACTTGGTAATCTCGAGGCTGTCACCGCCCAATGTATTCATTTGAAATCCATTGTTCACTATATAACCGGTTCCCAGGCCCATGAGGTATTTGCCGGTTCCGCCCAATTTCAAATAATTTGATTTTTTATTGAGTAAAACATGTGCCAGCGTAAAACTCATCTCCTGATAGGCATTCACATTCATAGTAAAACGGCTGTCTGAAATTTGGGTAATGGCATTTTGATTTTCAACAACAGATTTGGCATATTGGACCAGAGGCTCTGCAACCTGACTCAGCTGGAATGTTCCTCGGGTTCTGGATGCAACGGCAAAAGCTCCATTCCTGCCGAGCCTGTTCATGTAGGCAGGCCCTCTATTTTCAATTCCTACAAAAAGATTCTTGGGTTTCCCGTTCAGATTTTCCTTAAGCCAGCTGCCCTGCCAGTCAATATTGCCTTTATTGTTCCTGTAATCATCAGAAACAGTCCCAAAAACCCATTGCTTGAATGTAAAAGGAAGTTCCAGCCGCGCATAGTCATTTGCAAACATTACGGCGGTGGTTACAATGTTACTGTGTTTTCTAAATCGGGCATCGGCTATCCCGGCGGGATTGGTATATATGGCATGAACACCGTTAAAATTGGAAAACTGAAGTCCGGTTAATTGCTGTGCATTTACTAATACTGAACTTATCAGTGTGAGAGGAGTTAATAAAAAAAGATTCCTAAAGTACATGAAGCTTGTTGATGATGCAATGTAGCGCAAATGATTATAAAAAAAGCCGTCCCAAAGGACGGCTTTCAAAATAATGTTACTCTTTCTTATTTAAGCAGCATAGCCTGGCTTACTGCACCGAATGAACCTGACATTCTTACGAAGTAAGATCCGGCGGGCAATTCAGCCACATTGAAGCTGATGCTTGAAGTACCGGCAGCGAAATGCTGTTTGGCAATAGATTTAACCATTTGACCCTGAGCGTTGAAGATATCAACCGATACATCAGAAGCCTGCTTCAGTTTCACCTGAACCATAAGATCGCTGTTTTTAGCAGCAGGGTTAGGATATACGTTGCTGATGTCAGCACCGGTGTTTTCAAAACGCTTGTTACCCAAATTGAAGTAGTTCACGTGAAAACCTGAATAAAGGTAAATGCGCTGAGATGAAGGAATATTGTAGGGCAGGAACCATTCGGTAGCGCGTGAAGAATAGCGCTGGCTGCTGAAGTTTATCAGCGCATAGTTATAGAATGACTGACCCTCAAGACCTGTTTGAGCCTGAACGCAATAAGGCTGGAAAGCACTGATCTTTTTTACCGGATCGGTGGCGCGGCTGGTATCACGGCCATAAATCATGGTATCACCCATTTTGTAGCTGTAATTGGGCTTCATGTAGGCAGTAAAACCAAATAAGCCGTTGCGGCCTGCGGCATTCATATCACGAACAGAAACAGGCGGATTCAGAACCTGAACAAACTGTCCTGTATATGACGCAGATGAGGATACAAAAAAGTCCTTTGTATTGGATCCTGTATCGAGAAGATACTTGTATTCGCGAATTGCGTTGGGGCTGCGAAGACCTTTCAGCACAGGAGCATAGGTATTCTCACCAGACTGCCAGCGTAGTTTTGCAAATCCGCTATCATCGTAAACCTGAACAATCAGAGAATCTGTTTGACTGGGAACGGGATTGTAATATTTGTAAACAAAGAAGAAAGTATCTACAGTGTAGTTATTGAACTGAGACAGACGTGTAGTCAGATAATCAGCTTTGGGGTCAAGGGTTGCACCTACACCGTGAATGTAAGCATGATCGTTGCGGGTAGAATAACGAAGAATGGGCAATGAATCGGGCCAGATATGGAAATCTCCATAATACAGGTAAGACTCCCCTGCAGCGCGAGCTTCGTCTACGGCAATGTACCAGCCGTTGCCGGCATCTCTGCGGGAAAGACCTTTACCTTTTACAGTGTGGGGCAACTGATTGTCAGCACGCTTCAACTGAGACTGAACGCCATCACTGAGTACATTCTGCTGAGCCACCAACGCACCACTGCCCAAAATTGCGGCAGTGAAAACGAGTAATAATTTTTTCATAGGTTTTTTATGATTGTTCTTTTGTTTGCAAATATAACGTTTACGTTAATTCATATCAAATTTAAGACAAAGCTTGTGATAACTGCAGTCCGTGCCATAGTTTTACACAAAACAGACTTTTGGAAAAGACTAAATATCCCCTTCCAGTGGCCGAATCAACAGTTCTTCCGTACAGGCATGGGTATTGCACAACCACGCATTAAACATCATTTCAGCAATATTTTCCGGCAATACAAACCGGGTGTCAGGCAAACCTGATCCCGACCAGCTGTCTGTGAGCGTAGCACCGGGCATAACAGCGGTTACACAAATTCCTTTGGGCTTAAGTTCTTCACGCAATAATTTACTAAGACCCAGCAAGGCAAATTTGCTTATGCAGTAACTGCCGCCATTGGGATAGGCTATTAAACTGGCAATTGAGCATATATTAAAAACATGCGCCCTTTTCGTTTCAAACATAACAGGAATAACCGCACGCGAAACATGATAAGCAGAGGATACATTCACATTCCACAGGGTTTCGAAAACACCTTCTTCCTCATTCAATACAGATCCGGGCATAAATGTTCCGGCATTGTTCACCAAAACCGTGCATGCACCCAAAAAATCCAAGGCTTTTTGAGAAAAAGCTGCTGCCTCATCCTTATTATCCAGACGAGCCGCAAATCCCGCTATGCGTGCATTGGGGTAATCCAAGGTTAACAAATGGGTTACCTCCGCTACTTTCTCGGGAGTTGTTCCGCAAAAAACAGCATCAAATCCTGCCTGCAAAAAACGCCTGAGGACTGCCAGACCTATACCTCTTGTCGCTCCGGTTACAATGATGGATTGCTTATTTGACATTTAATTCAGGTGAAAAGGTGATTCCATCGGAAATCTTGGAATGCGCACGTGCACATTGCGTCCTGAAGTATGCAGAAGATACCTGCCTTCCATTTGCCCGAACGGGGATGAGAGTGGGCAATAACTGGAATAGGAAAATGACTCACCAGGCTCAATTTCAGGCTGCATACCTACTACGCCCTCTCCTTTTACGCTTCTGTGAATACCAAAACCATCCGTTATGTTCCATTCACGCTCCAGAAGGCGAACAGATTCGCTGCTCTCATTTCTGATGGTGATGTGATACCCATAAACAAAGATTGGCTGATCCTCTCTGCCATCTGTCTGTATGAATTGACAACTGACAGAAACTTGGATACTATGGGTTGTGCAGGAAATCAATGGATTTGTTAAAAGGGAACAATGTTAAACCAGAAAAGATTTATTCATCATCAAATGAACGGTTCTTTGAAGGCTCTTCTTCATCTTCTGATTTTTCTTCGTCTTCGCTTTCTTCCTTTTCTGACGGACGAACCATTTCATCCATTTGTTCTTCGGTGAGCACTTCCTTGGGTTTTGCACTCACTTTAACCAGATAAATGGTATCCTCTGTTTCCAACCTGACAGCCGTTACAATTTCTCCTTTTGCGTTGGGGAATCGAATGGTACTGCCCGCAATGCCGGTAGGATACGTCTCATCATAGAGTTTTAACAACTCTTCACTCAGTTTCGAATAATCCGTAACAACCTTCTTCTTTTCCATGTTCAGACGTCAGCAAAAATAATATGGATTCAAAAAAAAATAAAACCACCGTCAAGGTTGAATTTTTTGCATGTTGATAACCATGAGGATTTCCCTCCATAAAGACTGCTTTATGCGCGATTCTACTTTGGGATCGTAGTCATTTAGGGCAAACTTAAAACGGTAATGTACCAAGTCTTTTTTGAACTCAACAACCTTTAGTTTGGCACTGTCCGGACGCACAAGCAACGCTTCCTGCTCCAACACCTTTTTCAACATCGCTTCCAGCGAAATGGCATTGATGCTTTGTGCGCTTTGAATTTCAAAATCAATGCTGCTGTGGTGGCGGGGATTACGGCTGTAATTAATGATTTGTGAATTCACAAAAACATTGTTTGGAATAATGATCATATCGTCATCATCGCTTAATAAATGCACACTCATCAAGGTTATGTTCTCAATTCTCCCTTTGTGTTCACCGATTTTCAGGTAATCTCCAATTTGAATGCTGTCTCCAAACATCAGAATCATCCCATTCAGTCCGTTCAGTATGTAGTCTTTAAATACTATAGCCAGCGCTGCCGCGATGATGGTGATGCTCGTAAAAAACTCTTTGATGGTGATGCCAAAAACGTGCAGAAACAGGAAAAACAGCCAAATACTCAATAGCACATAGGTAAGATTGTTGAGGCCAATAATGAAATTATCGGTATTCTTCAGATTTTTCCGTTTCCTGTATAACCAGATACCCGTGGCCCTTCCAACCAGAATAACGATGAGCAAAACTGCAAATACCTTGTATCCCACTAAAGTGGGGTGATTGGCTATCCAGATTTCAAAAGCTGACATACTTGCAAAGTAATTCTAAAAACATGAATCTGTTACATGAAATTTGCGGTGGCATGACCTCCCGTGAATCAAATCTCCTTTTTGGCGAAGAGCAGTTTACAGCAACGGCAGAGGGAGTGCTGTTTCACCCTGTTTCGGGCAATCTGATTGTTTCTGATTGCCATTTTGGTAAAACAACACATTTCCGAAAACATGCGCTGCCTGTTCCTGAACAAGCCATTGAGAAAGACTTTGACCGACTTGAGGATATCGCAGGCAGGCTAAACCCCACCGGAATTACTTTTTTGGGCGACTTGTTTCACAGTTTCGTTAACCGTGAGTGGGACCTTTTGTCTGAATTTTTATACACCCGAATATCTTGCAAACGCACACTAATTTTGGGCAATCACGATATCCTGAGTTTGAAACTGTATGAAGATGCCGGGTTTTATGTTAAAACTGTTGATTTTTTAGGACAAATAAGCCTGATACATGACCTTTCTGATAAAACAACTGATTCGAAATACAGCATTTCAGGACATTTGCACCCGGGTTACCGTATAAAGGGAAACGGAAGACAACAATTTTCGCTGCCTTGCTTTTATGTTGGAGAAAAAGATTTGATCATGCCGGCATTCGGCAGTCTCACCGGACTTTCCATTCTGGAGAAAAAACAAAAAACAGACAGAATATTCTGCTTTACCTCAAATTCAATTTTCGAGGTGATTTAACTGTTCATGCTCACCAAAAACTCTGTATTGTCTTTGGTGTTTTGCATGTACTTGAGGAAGGTATTCATGGCTTCCTCAGGGTTCATATCGGCCAGGTGATTGCGCAATACCCACATACGTTGCAGGGTGGTCTTATCTATCAGCAAATCTTCACGGCGGGTACTGCTGCCCAGAATATCAATAGCCGGATAAATGCGCTTATTGGCCAGCTTCCTGTCAAGTTGCAGTTCCATATTGCCGGTGCCTTTGAATTCTTCAAAGATTACTTCATCCATCTTGGAGCCGGTATCGGTAAGCGCAGTGGCAATGATGGTAAGCGATCCGCCATTTTCAATGTTACGTGCGGCACCGAAGAAGCGCTTGGGCTTGTGCAATGCGTTGGCATCCACACCACCCGACAATATCTTGCCTGATGCAGGCTGAACCGTATTGAACGCACGAGCCAAACGGGTAATGGAATCCAGCAGAATAACCACATCGTGGCCGGATTCTACCAGTCGTTTTGCCTTTTCCAGCACAATGTTCACCAGTTTTACATGCTTGTCGGCCGGTTCATCAAATGTGCTCGCCACTACTTCCGCCTTCACATTTCTGGCCATATCGGTAACTTCCTCGGGCCTTTCGTCGATAAGCAGAATAATCATATAAACCTCGGGATGGTTTTTGGCAATGGCGTTGGCTATACCTTGCAGCAACCAGGTTTTGCCGGTTTTGGGCTGCGCAACGATGAGTCCGCGCTGACCCTTCCCTATGGGAGAAACCAAATCAATAATGCGGTTGCTATAGTGCGAAGGATTATCGCAAAGGTTTAGTTTTTCATTGGGAAACAGCGGCGTGAGGTGCTCAAAGGCAACACGGTCGCGCACTTCCTCCGGGGTTCTGCCGTTTACACTTTCCAGTTTCACCAGACAGAAATACTTCTCATTGTCTTTAGGCGGACGAATAGTGCCTTTCAGCGTATCTCCCACCTTCAAACCGTTTTGTTTGATGATGAATCCGGGCACGTAAACATCATCGGGTGAAGGCATGTAGTTGTAATCGGGACTGCGAAGAAATCCGTAGCCGTCCGGAACGGTTTCAAGCACACCCTGTGTGGTAACCACGCCTTCCATTTCGGTGTAAGAAATCAGTTGTTCGCGGCGGCGCTGATCTTCCTTATTCTGAATGGGCTCCTGAGGCAAACCGGATCTTTCTTTTTTTACGGAATCAACCTCTTCAGGTTCAGGCTGATTTTCGGAAACAGGTGGTATAATGGCATCCAGCTCTTTTTCAGTAATGGCAGGACTTTCCTGTTTTACAGGCTTAACAGGTCTCTCAAAGCGGGGTTTCTCAAAGCGGGGCTTCTCCTGGCTAACAGGCTTCGGCTCTTCTATGGCTTCCTCTGTAGCATCCGTTTTAGAGAATCTCCTTCTCTTTCGTTTTTCACCATCCTCTTTGGATGTTTCTTCCGGTTTTTGAGCAACTTCCAGCTTATCCAATTCTGTTTGGATTGCGTCCATCAGCTCATTTTTCTTCAGTTTGGCTGAATTTTGAATTTCCAGGTTCTTGGCCAGTTCTTTCAGATTGGCCAATGACATAATGCTCAGGTCAGGTTTATCTGCCATAAATAATAAATACAGGGAATGTTGTTAAGAAGTTCAAATAATGTTTGGGAGCTTCAGCCGGGACAACTTTGTGACCCTGCATCAGCGATTTGACGATACAAAAGTAAGGCAACACAACAACTTTTCCAAGTTATGGACTAAATCCATACCCGAACACCTTCCGTGCAGTTGTTGCAAATATCAATTTCGCTGCGGCCTCGCTTTAGCTTTTGGCCGAATGATTGCCTCAGACTACCTTTCCATACTGCCTTAAGTCCTGAATCAAAAACATTGCCCAAATTGTGGGAGGCATCTTTATCAAAACAGCAAGGCACCATATTGCCATCCCAGGTAAGTACAGGGTTTTGGTGAAACCGGCTACAGCGATTTTTCTTTGCTGCTTTCAATGCCACGAGGCCTTCCCTTTCGCGGTAGCGCGCATGCGCAGGATTGGCCGG
>CAYSIK010000108.1:0-7460 GCA_964431045.1 uncultured Flavobacteriaceae bacterium | reverse complement strand
GCAGGAAATGAAACATCACTTGCCATTCGATAAAATCAAGCCAGCAACTTACAATACCTTTAAATCTTCCTTTACCGGCCGCTTTACACCCGCAGTACAGGCCGCCAAAGAGAGAATTTCGGCCTCGGAGCATTTTATGACGGTGCAAAAACGATCAAAAAGCCTTGCATCCATGCGTGAAAGCTTCACCTGGAGCCTGAACCTGCAGAAATATACCGCACAGCAAAAAGCGCTCAAGGATGAGGAGAAATTGTACGCTGACAGTGCCTACAAGCCTATGAACAGGAAAATAGAAGCCCTGGCCTCAGACCTGGAGGAGGTAGTGGGAGATGCAAGCCGCGAGGCTCAGCGAAAAGAATGGCTGAAAATGTATGCCAAAGACGCTTGGTTGGATCAGGCCATTCTGATGATGAACGATTTGCTGAAATAGCCGTTTAGTCGCGCCACAATGGCGTGAACAGGATGCCGGATAAAACCAGCACAAGAAAATTGAGCGCTCCCAGGAGCAAAAGATCTTTATAAACTGAGCTGACCAGCAAGGGCTGTAAAGCCTTTTGGCTGGCCTGCATGCCCACCAGAATCATAGGGAGAATGACCGGAAGTGACAGTACCGGAGCTACAATTCCCGGCTGATGGGTTTTGCCGGCAATGGCAGATATCATGGTGAAAATGGTGGAAATGCCCAGTCCTGTCAGCAATAGTGCCGCCATGTAAATCAGACCGTGATGAACAGGATATCCTAAAAATAATGAAAAAATAAGCAGATTTAGCATGCCAAAAACAGCCATCAACAAGCCATGATAGGTGATTTTTGATATCACAATCATGAACGGGGAAGCCAGCTGGTTGAGGTAGATCCACCGATTGCGCGAAATACCGGTAAAGCCTCGTGAAATAACCTGAAACGTGCTGAAAATAATCGAAATCCAGAAAAGACTGTTCCACGTTTTTACCTGAATATTGGGGTTGCCCAGATAGCAGAGCATACCCGTAGTTAACAATTGCAGCAAAGCAGCCGACAGGAAAAAGGGCTTTCTCAAGTCCGTGGCAATCTCATTGTTTACCAAAATCCAAAACCTTCGAATACCGTTTTGCATGCCGAAATTCTGTTTTACCTTCGCGAAGGTAATTCAATCATTCGTCAAATTAACCTTTTCAGCAATTACAGCTCACATGACCCATTTCAAAAAAATACTGATAGCCAACCGCGGTGAGATTGCCATTCGGGTAATGCGTACCTGCAGGGAACTCGGCATTCCTACCGTGGCAGTGTATTCTGAGGCAGATAAAAATGCGCTTCATGTCCGCTATGCCGATGAGGCCTATTGTATTGGTACTGCGGCTTCCTCAGACAGTTATCTGCGTCAGGACCGTATTTTGGAAGTAATCCGGGAAACCGGTGTGGATGCGGTTCATCCGGGCTATGGGTTTTTGAGTGAAAATGCCACTTTTGCACGTCTGCTGCGCGAGAACGGAATCACACTCATTGGTCCTTCACCTGAAAGTATGGACATGATGGGTGATAAAATCCGCAGCAAACAGGCCGTTGAAAAGTACGGTGTGCCCTTGGTTCCCGGTATCAACGATGCTATCACCGATGACGTTGCAGCTTTGCAGATTGCAAAAAAGGTAGGTTTTCCTGTGCTGGTAAAAGCCAGTGCCGGCGGTGGTGGAAAAGGAATGCGTGTGGTGTATGCCGAAAATGAATTTGCACAGGCCGTGCAAACCGCCCGCAGTGAGGCCAGAAGCGCCTTTGGTGATGACAGTGTTTTTATCGAAAAATATGTGAGCGGCCCTCGCCATATTGAGTTTCAGATTATGGCAGATACACATGGCCACGTTTGTCATCTTTTTGAACGTGAATGCAGCATTCAGCGCCGCCATCAAAAATTGGTGGAAGAAGCCCCCAGTGCAGTTCTTACCCCCGAATTGAGAAACCGCATGGGTGAGGCTGCCGTTAATGTGGCCAAAGCCTGCAACTACAGCGGCGCCGGTACCGTAGAATTTTTGCTCGGTGATGACGGAAATTTCTATTTTCTGGAAATGAATACCCGTCTTCAGGTGGAACATCCTGTTACCGAATGTATCACCGGACTTGACCTGGTAAAAGAACAGATTCGCGTGGCCGCCGGACTTCCTTTGGGGTTCTCACAGGATGAACTTAAAATGAACGGTCATGCCGTTGAACTGCGCGTATGCGCTGAAGATCCCCGTAACAACTTCCTTCCCAGCGTGGGTGCACTTACCGATTATGCCATTCCTAAGGGTCCCGGAGTGCGTGTAGATGATTGCATGGAGCCGGGAATGGAAATTCCCATTTTCTATGACAATATGATTTCCAAACTTATAGCATGGGGCGAAGACCGTGATACCGCTATCAAAAGACTTATCCGCGCCATTGATGAATACCGAATTACCGGCATAGAAACCACACTTGAGTTTGGCAAATTTGTACTCAACCACCCCGATTTTAAAGCAGGTAATTTTGATACCCATTTTATTGCCAAACATTACAATCCTGAAGAGCAAACAGCCGCAGCCCTTTCCGAAGAAGAGCAAAATGCCGCTGCAATGGCTGCCGCGGCCTTTTTTCAGGGTACAGCATCCGCAGTAGAAACGGCCCCTTCTTATGCCACAGATAGCCTGTGGTTGAAAAACCGCAAGAACTATTACTCATAAACAATTCAAGGCATGAAACCCGGTAAACATGCCGTATTGATTGTGGATGATTTTCATCCGGCAATGACAGATGCCCTCCAGAAAGCGGGAATAACCTTTCTCTATGAACCAAGGGCTGACAGAACGCGGATTCTGGAATTGCTAAAAAAAGGTTTTACAGGGTTGATTATCCGAAGCAAAACACCCGTAGACAAAGAATTACTGCAGGTTTCATCGAATTTAAGGTGGGTGGGTCGTGGTGGCTCTGGAACCGATAATATTGATATTCATGCAGCTGCAGAATTGGGCATTGAAGTTTTCAATGCCGGTGCGGCCAATGCAGATGCCGTGGCCGAGCACACCATCGGAATGCTGCTTTCCTTATTGCACAACCTGGCCCGCGCCGATGCTGAAGTGCGTAAACGGATCTGGCAAAGAGAAGAAAACCGCGGTACCGAACTTAAGGGCAAAACGGTTGGTATTATTGGTTATGGAAATACGGGAAGTGCCGTGGCTGAAACATTACAGGGGTTTGGGGTGAACGTAATTGCTTACGATAAATATAAGCAAAATTTCGGAAATAAAAAAGTAAAAGAGGTAAAATTGGAGGAGCTTCAGCAATGCGCTGATATCATTACCCTGCACGTCCCATTGACGGATGAAACACGCTACATGCTGAACCAGTCCTTTATTAATCAATGTAAGAAGCCCTTTTATCTCCTAAACCTCAGTAGGGGAGAGGTTGTCAATACCCTCGATGTGCTTGCTGCTATGGAAAATAACCATATTGCAGGTTTTGCAGCCGATGTGCTGGAGAATGAAAGGTTGCAACAACTTACACCGACAGAAAATCAGTGGTTTAATGCGCTCACAGAAAGCCCGCGCACGGTATTGGCCCCTCACATTGGAGGATGGACTTTTGAAAGCTACCGCAGGATTTCTGAGGTACTGGCCACTGAAGTGTGTCGGAGATTGTCAGTGTAATGCAATGTTGCCACAACATTTGTCACGGCAGTGTTGCTTTCGGCCTGAAAATCAATCTTTCTGTCAGAAAAAAAGCAGGTTTTTGCCACCTTTATTTATCGGTTTGTTAAATCGTTGTTTTTTGGGTAAACTTGCAAACGAAAGTCCGGACGAAAGAACGACTTTCACCGACCAAAGAAAAAAGACATATGAACAGAACTATACTTAAGTTTCTTTTTGTAACCATTATCAGTCTCAGCGCGGCATCCGCCATAGCACAGACCAGTTTTGCCGACTTCCGCGTAAAGGTGACTTACAAGGGGGCCTCCGTATCCGGAGCCGTAATTAAAATGTCGAAAAACGACATCTTGGTAAAAACCGACACCACAGACAGCGATGGTTACTGCGTATTCCAGACCCTGGATCCCGGAACCTACGAAATGGAAGTGGAAAAGGGTGGTTACAATCCCGTTAAACTCGAAATTCCCCTTTCCGTGGGTCTGAATCCCCAGCAGGATGTGTCACTTACACAGGGTATCGGAACCGTGGTGATTTCCGGTGTTGCCAAGAAACCTCCTGTTGATCTGATCAAAAATGAACGTTCCGTATCCAACAAGCAACTCCTGCAAGGCAGCCAGCGCGGTCTGGGTGCTGTGGTTTCAACCAACGCCGCTGTGGTAGCTACCACCCAGGGTGTTTCGGTTAGGGGTACACGTGCCGATGGTAACGGAACTTTCATCGACGGTATGCGTGTTATTGGCTCCGGTGCCCTGCCCACACTGGGTACAGATGCCATCGCTGCCAACATAGGCGGTATTCCTGCCATGTACGGTGACCTTACCGGTGGTGCTTTCAGCTACACTTCACGTGGCGCTACAGCCAAACTGGTTACTGCAGTTGAAGGAATTACTTCTCAAGGCCTGGATCCATTTGGATACAATACTGTAGAAGGTTTTGTTTCAGGTCCGCTGTGGAAGAAAAAATATAAGGATGAAACCGGAACTACCAAGGAACTCGTAAAACTGGGTTTTGTATTGAATGGTAACCTGGGTTACTTCAAGGATCCTGCACCTACCCGCACGGGAGTGTTTGTAGTTAAAGAAGACAAGCTCCGCGAAATGGAGGAAAATCCCCTGATTATTACGCCCAATGGCTTTGTACATCGCGGTGCCTATCTGCGGGAAAGCGATTTTGAACGCCTTAAGGCACGCCCCAATTCTCCTTTGTATCAGGGTAACTTCATCGGTAAACTCGAATTCCGTCCGAACAACCAGGTAACTGTAACCGGCTACGCTTCGTATTTTTATAGCCAGGGGATTGCTGCCAGCAACTCTATCATGAACTACAAAAACAATGGCCGTTCTGACAACACCACCTTCAGAAGCTATCTGCAGTTCACCCAAAACTTTAAAGTAGATAAAAACAGCAGTATCAAAAGTGCCTTCTACACCGCACGTCTTGAGTATCAGGATGCATCGGGTATGGGCCGTGATGCCAATCACCTAAACAACATATTTGATTATGGTTACGTAGGTACTTTCCAGTCCTATCCCATGCCAGTTTATCAGTACTCCAATTATGACGGACAGCAGAATCCCAACAAAGAGCCACGCACCGTTACCGATCAGTTTGGCAATAACGTTCAGCTGAGAAACTACTGGGAACTGGTAGGTTATGCAGATACGCTGATGACCTTTACCCCCAGTAACCTCAATCCGCTGAGAGCCCGCTATACACAGAATGTATATGATTATTACGCCAGCCGTGGTTTTAGCGTAAGAAATTCTTCACAGGTGTTTCAGAGCCAGGGTCTGATGAATGGATTTAACCCCAACAACGTGTATTCCCTTTGGGGCACCCCGGGTGGTGTTACCAGCGGCTACAGCAAGAACCAGGCACAGCGTTTCTCTTTGTTCGCAATAGGACAGATGCAGGTAAAGCCTAAAACGGTAGGTGGCCGCGAGCGTACACCCCATGACATCCAGGCCGGTGTGTATTATGAACAGCAGATTTCACGTGGTTATGGTCTGGGTGCCAATGGACTTTGGATTCTTATGGGTCAGTTGATGAACCGTCACATTTCTGAACTGGATCGCAATAATCCTATCCTCAGCTACGATGCAAACGGTGTCTTTACCGATACAGTCCGTTACAACCGCCTTATCAATTATGCCGACCAAAGCAACTTCGACCGTTCTTTCCGCAATAAACTGATTTCTCAGGGTGCCCGCGATGTATACGGCAAACCTGTAGATGAGCGCACATTCGTGGACATCAACAGCTACAAACCCGGAGATTTCTCCATCGATATGTTTACGGCTGATGAGCTTCTTAACAATGGTAATGGTGTGGTAAGCTATTTTGGTTATGATCATATGGGTAACAAGGTTTTCAGAAAACCCGCCATTGAGGAATTTTTGAACAACCCCACCATGCGTACCATCGGTGCCTTCCGTCCCGTATACATGGCTGCCTGGTTGCAGGATCAGTTCCAGTTTAAAGATCTTGTATTCCGTTTGGGTCTGCGTATGGAGAGCTATGATGCCAACCAGTATGTGTTGAAGGATCCATACACCCTTTACCCTATCCGCACTGCGGCTGAGGTTAAACAGATTAATGGTCTGGATGTAAACCATCCTGACAATATTGGCAGCAACTATGCGGTTTATGTAAACGACCTGAAATCTCCAACCAAAATTGTGGGGTACCGCAATGGTGACCGCTGGTACAATGCCGACGGCAGTGAGCAGCGCAACCCTGAATTCCTGGCCAACCAGACTTCGAACGGCCGTATAGCACCTTATCTGATCGCTACCAACACCGATAGCCTGGTGCTGGGTAAGGAAGCGCTTCGTGACTTTACACCTGCGCTTAACTTCCTGCCCCGTATATGGTTCAGCTTCCCGCTGGAACCCGGACGCAAGACTTTCTATGTAAGTTATGATGTGCTGGCACAAAGACCCAATAGCGGTGCTTCATTCCTTACCATCGATGAATTGTATTATCTCAAAAACCGCCAGGGTGCCACCATCTCAAACGGCGATTTGAAAAGCCGTGTGAAGACCGACTACGAAGTGGGTTACAAGCAGCTTTTTGGCCGCAAGAAAAACAAAGGTCTGGAAATGGCAGCTTCCTACTCTGAAATACGCCGTGACTTTGGTTTGTATCAGATTGCTCAGGGCTTCCCCGTTACCTACACAACCTACCGCAACATTGATTTCGCTACTATCACCGGTTTCCGCGGAACCTTTGTAATGGAAGAAATTGGTCCGTTCAGCCTGCTTGCCAGCTATATGATGCAGTTTGCAGACGGTACAGGTTCAAATATCAACTCTCAGGCCGCTTTGATTGCGAGCAACCAGCCCAACCTCAGAAACGTGATTCCTCTGGGCGAATTGGATATCCGCCACAACGTAAAACTTTCTGCAACCTGGGCATGGGCAGGTGGAAGAGATCTTAAAACCAAGAAAAACCTGTATACAGGTCCTGTTGTTGGTGGAAAAGAAATCTTCAAGTTTACCAGTTTCAACATCATTGCCAATGCATACAGCGGTGCTCCTTACACACCCACAACCCGTCCCGTGCAGATTGGTGCGGTGGACAGAGCGCAGATTAAAGGTGTTCCCTACGGCGCCCGCCTGCCATGGCAGCAGACCATTGATATTAACATTACCAAAGGCTTTAGTCTGAAGCGCTCCGGTAAGGACAATCCCCTGCAGCTCAATGTTTTTGTGTGGGTACAGAATGTGCTCAACACCAAAAATACTCTACCCAAAAATTATCATTTGTCAATTCTCTTGCATAATAAAAACGGCGCGCCTTTGGGCGCGCCGTTTTTG
>CAYSIK010000107.1:0-7760 GCA_964431045.1 uncultured Flavobacteriaceae bacterium | reverse complement strand
ACCATTGGCAGCCCGCTGCTGGAAACCAACCTGATGGGGCCTCTCATTGACGAACAGGCCGTAAATGCCTATACCAGAGCGCTTACCCAGCTGGAAAGCGAAGGTGGCAAAATATTGTATGGAGGCAAAAAACTCAATGGTTCCGAGCATGCAAGTGGCTGCTATGTGCAACCCACGCTGGCCGAAGCCCAAAACCACTACCACATTGTGCAGGAAGAAACCTTTGCCCCCATTTTGTATGTAATGTCGTATGAAACGCTGGAACAGGCCATTACCATGCAAAACGATGTAAAGCAGGGTTTGAGCAGCGCTATATTCACCGAAAGTCTTTCTGAAGCTGAAATGTTCCTCTCATCGGCAGGAAGTGATTGCGGTATTGCGAATGTAAATATCGGCACCAGCGGCGCCGAAATCGGCGGTGCGTTCGGCGGAGAAAAAGAAACCGGCGGTGGCAGGGAAAGCGGTAGCGATTCCTGGAAAAACTATATGCGCAGACAAACCAACACGGTAAACTACAGCGGGAAAATGCCGCTGGCCCAGGGTATTAAGTTTGATATTTGATTGTTTATTGGTTTAATTTTTTATTGGGCTGTGTTTGCGCAATATAGCGCAGCGAGACCAGCACAACTTCTTCATTTTTTCATTCCTTCATTAAAAACTGTCAACTTTTTCAAGGGATGGGACAGACTATTAAACGATTAAACTAATAAACCATTAACGCCAGTCAAATACTTACATGGAGTTACGCAGAGTTAAACAGAGTTGCGCAGAGGGTGAAATTGCACTAATAAACCAATAAACGATTAAACGACCCTTAGAACTGCTGTCCGATAAAGAAGTGCACCTGTCCGGCTTTTCCGCTGCGCGGCACCTGTCGGTAATCAAATCCGTAGGCAAAGTCAAGACCAATCAGTCCGAACATGGGCATAAACAGACGCACACCCACACCTGCAGACCTCTTTAGCTGGAAAGGATTGTACTTTCGCATGCTGTTCCAGGCATCACCGGCCTCTAAAAATGCAAGGCCATAAACGGTGGCTGTTTGGCCTGTAGTAATGGCATATCGGAGTTCAGTAGTAAATTTATTAAATATGGGCGCCCCTGCTTCACTGCCGGTAGCAGTAGCCGAAATGGAATAGTTATCATATCCGCGCTGTGAAATAATCTCAGCCGCAGCAATATTGAATCCGAATATACCGGCACCACCCACCTGAAAACGCTCAAAGAAGGTGGTACCCATCGCACGGTTATAATAACCCAGGAAACCGAAGCGGGCCTTGTTCATCAGCACCAGCTTCTTGGTAATGGGGGTGAACCATTCCATATCCACTTTCCATTTATAAAATTCTGCCCACTTGTATTTTTCCTGCAGGCTCTGCTGAGAAACATCCACTTTGCGTAGCAATGAAAACGGTGGCGTTCCCTGCGCACTCAGGGTGAGCGTGCTTCCACTGGTTGGGAAAATAGGATCGGAAACCGAACTGCGTGTTAGAATAACCTGCAGGGAAGGGTTGTAACTGGTACCGTTGAATCCGCCGGGGAAACCATAAAAGCCACCCGTTAGATTCTGCATCTTATATTGCTGAAAACTAAAAATATACTGCAGGTTGAAAAAGTCATCAGGCCATTTCAATCGTTTACCCAGCATCACACTCATTCCCGTATTCATAAAATACTTGCGATTGGGATCGGTTCTCTGCCTGAAATCAAAGGCATTGACGGTTCTGAACAAGCTTACCGAGAAGGAATTGGGCTTGCGTCCGCCAAACCAGGGTTCTGTGAAACTGAAATTATATCCCTGATAGTTGGAACCGTTACTTTGAGCGCGAATGGAGAGTTTTTGTCCGTCGCCGGTGGGTACGGGATTCCAGTTTTTGGGATGGGCAATTTGCCGTGTGCTGAAGTTATTAAGGGTAATACCGGCCGTACCTATCAGCGTGGCCCTGCGTGTAAAAGCATTGCCACCCCAACCGCCGGACAATTCAATCTGATCAGAAGGTTTTTCTACCAGTTTGTAATCAATATCTACCGTCCCATCAGCAGGGTTGGGTTTGGGATTTACGTTCAGCTGCTGTGGATCAAACAGGCCGATTGCGGCAAGATCGCGCATGGTGCGCTGGATTTCGGCACGTGAGAAAATATCCCCCGGTTTGGTTCGAATTTCACGCAAGATCACCTTGTCAGTGGTTTTGGTATTTCCCGTCCAGGAAACCCGTCCCACTTTGGCCTGTGTACCTTCATTAATACGGATTTCAAGGTCAATGGAGTCATTGAAAACACCTGTTTCCACGGGTGTCATCTGGAAAAACAGGTAACCGTCGTCCATATAAAGGCTCTGTATATCGAGTACTCCTGTGGTGTTTACGGTTCCCAGTCGCTCATCGAGTTGTGTCTGGTTGAATACATCGCCCTTCTTAATGCCAAGTACTGTATCGAGAAAACCACTGCGGTATTTGGTATTTCCCTTCCATACAATATTTCTGAAGCGGTATTTACTTCCTTCAAATAAATCTATATGTATGACAACCCGCTTGGGATTGATCAATTCCAGGCTGTCTTTCAGTATGCGGGCATCCCTAAAGCCCTTGGACAGGTAGCGGGTAATAATGTTATCCTTCTCCTCCGCAAACTTCCCTTCGATGTATTTGGATGAAGCAAAAATATTAATCTTGTGGTACCTGCGCTTCAGTTTCTTGATGGATTGACGGAGCTGCTTGTCAGTAAGGTTTGTGTTGCCGTGAAAAGCAAAATCATACACCTTTACCTTAGGTCCTTTTTCAATCTTAATATCGAAATTTTCAAAACCCGACATGGCTTTTCCGGTTTTTTCATCGGTGGCCGGTAAACGCTCAAATTTCACAGCCACGTTGTAATAGCCTTTGTCTCTGTAATACTGTATAATTTTAGCCTGTGTCTTATTGATGAGGTTGGGAGTAATGTACATACCACGCTTCAGCCCTGCCTCTTCTTTCAGGTTTTTCGCCTGAGAATTGCTTAACCCCGGAAACCGGTGGCCATTGATACGCAGTTGTTCTCTGACCACAAAATTGAGGGTGGCATTTTTCACCCCATTGCTTTCTGAAATGCGCATGTAAACCTGTATGTCGCTGTAATAGCTGAGTTTCCAAAGGTTATCAATGGCATTGGGGATATCGTTACCCGGGATTTTGATCTTTTGTCCGATGCTAAGGCCCGAATACACCACAACCAAAGATTTCTGGATGGGTTTATTTTCGGCCTCCTCAACAAGAATATTTTTAATAACAAATTCTTGTGGTTCTGTAAAATTGTAAGCGTACCACTTATAAAACCTTGATGTATCGGTCGTTTGGGCGTTGACACCTAAAAAAACCAGCAATAAAAGCGCACACAGAAAGCCCTTTCTCATACCACTTGCTTAATTTGATCTCCCGTTTTACCAAAACGCCTTTCCCGGCCCTGATAATCCAGGATGGCCTTGTAAAAGTCCTCGGTAGAAAACTCGGGCCACAACACTTTGGTAAAGTGAATTTCACTGTAGGCTATTTCCCACAGCAAAAAGTTACTGATGCGCTGCTCCCCACTGGTTCTGATGAGCAAATCGGGATTGGGGTAGCGCGCGGTGTTCAGGGCTGCATTCAAATCTGACTCTCCGATGGATTCGGGATTGAGCAGTCCGTTTTTAACATCTGCGGCTATTTTGCGCACGGCTTCAATAATATCCCATCGCCCGCTGTAACTCAAAGCCAAAATCAGCGTCATCCGTGTGTTGCCTTTGGTAGTTTCAACGGTTTCACTAAGGGTTTTGTTACAGCCCTTGGGCAGCTGTTCCACATTTCCTATGGTTTCCAGGCGAATGCCATTTTGCATCAGCCGGGGCGTTTCTTTTCTGATGCTGTCAACAAGCAGTTCCATGAGCGCATTTACCTCTGCCTTGGGCCGGCTCCAGTTTTCGGTTGAAAATGCATACAGCGTGAGGTATTTTACCCCTATTTCTGCGGCGGTCTCCACCACATTTCTAACAGTATCCACCCCCTGCCGGTGGCCGAAAATCCTCAGAAAACCCTGCTTCTTCGCCCACCTTCCATTGCCATCCATGATAATGGCCACATGCTCCGGAATTCGGTTTGGGTCAATCTGCGATAAAAGTTCTTTCTGAGCCACTTTGAAACTACCTGCAAATTAAGGGTGTAAAACGGTAAGATGCCGTAATTCCGATGAAATAAAACCAATCGTTGAAATGTTCGTCTCCCCGCATAGTTCCCGCCGGGGTAAACGCCTGTCCGTTCAGTGTCTGCGCATGGCTGTACTGAGCGGAAGCAAGACCTTGTTTATCCACCATGGTTTTGTAATCGGGGTACAATCCGCTCACGTCATCCAGATAATCGGTGAATGTTTTGCGCCAGCAACCCTCTACACCCAAAATCCAAACCCCACGGTTGCGCTTGGGATTCAGCATGGTTTTAACGCCAAACCCAATTGGAATGGAAGGCTGCAACCTTGAATAGGCTTTACTCTGTCCTTCGGTTCTCAATTTTCTGAGGTTAATATCAGTATTCTCCAAACGGGTCGGGTCGAATACAAAAAAACTCAGTCCCGAGTAAAAATAGGGCGTCCAAATCTCATCGTTTACATTGGTACCAAAGGCCTGGAAATTAAATTCAAACGTGCTGCTCAATTCCCACAGGTCGGACTGAAATGTAAGATTGCGGTTGGAGTAGGCTTTCACCCCTTCATCCGAGCCACTGATTTTCAAATAGGACAACTGATTCCGCCAGGAAAAATAGCTACTTAGGTTGTAGCGGCTGAACAACATCCCTGAAGGGTGAAAATGCTTGTAAAAAGTGCCGTGTTCCAGATCTCCGTGGTAATTGGAAACGCCTCCACCCAATCCCATTTCAAACCTCCCGCTGAAATATTTCTGGCAAAAAAGGGAGCCTGTCGCAAAGCAGGTTGCGATGAATAATGCAATTTTTTTTCTTCCAGTGTTAGAACTGGAAACAAATGGTTTTACCACCAACTATTTTTCTTGTAATGGTAAAGTTTAGAAACATATACCAGTCTTTATTGGCCGAATTTCCGCGACCGATTCCATTGTCAAAATTCTGATAACCCAACTCCGGACCCCTGTCTTTCAAAGCCGCAGCAAGAGAACCACTGTTGCCTCCCACAATTTGGTTATCTACATAATCCAGGCTCACATCATCGAGATAATCGGTAAAGGTTTTGCGCACACCCAGTTCCACGCCCCAGGCCCATACTCCGTTAAACTGCTGTTTATATCCCATACCGATGGGAATGCTAATCTGGGTAAGCGGATACCTTCTGCGTTCATTGTACTTGGTTGTTTCCTGACCTTCTGTTCCAAGTGGCTGTAATTCTATCCACTGGTTGTCAAATTTTTGCAGATCAGAACCATGCAGCGCCTGTCCGTTAGGATCGGTGGGCATGTATTTAAACAAGGTTTTTGGATTGAATTTAAACACAGCGACACCTCCGAAAAGATAAGGAGAATGCGGATTGGCTGTTTGGGTTTCACCGAAGCCCCTGAAATTCCATTCCACAGTACCACCAAATTCCACAATGTTGCTTTTGAAATTGAGGTTACGCTGTTTGCGGAATGCATCCACATCCGCATAGTTTTTGTCATCGCCGCTGATCTGGCCAAACAAAGCATTACCGCGGAGGGTAACCCAGTCAGACAGGTTAAATCGGCAAATCAGGCCACCCATAGGGTTGAACTCCTGCACGGCAACAGATTTGGAGAGATCGCCCATGTAGTTGGATGCTCCCAGGGTTACACCAAACTCAATGGGCTTGCCCTTAAACAATTTTTTCTGGGCCTGCAGGGGTACAAGCAACATGAAAAGGGTGCAAAAAGAAATGATTTTGGCTGTTCTCATGACCGCAGTTAAAAGGCAAATATAATACTTGGCAATCATTTACACTGACAAGTATAACGAAAATTCACAATTATTCATTTGCGGGCGGTGAGGGCTGAACCACAAAATACACCCCCATGGTCACAACATCCCGCAGCCAGGGTATGGCAGCCACAATGGCATTTTGCCTTTTGGGCTTGATGCCAAACTTGTATTCATAGACGGGATTGAACAGGTAAAAACGGCGTGCAACCTCTTTAAAACATGATTTTTTACAGATGCGTAAAAACCGGTTTATCGAAATGCCGGTAGACCGTATTTCCTTCATGGTTTTGATTCCGGATGCATTCACACCGAATAATTTCAGCGCCAGCGGGTACAGCGGACCCGGGAGCAGATGATACCAGGGCATTTTTGATGCCAACTTGCCGGGCAATACCTGCTGATGACCGCCATAAGGCATACACCAGGGAGGGAATGCGAAGAAGACACTACCTCCTGGAGCCAGAAACTTGTGCAGCTGGGGCATGAATTTTTCCTGGTTCGGAATATGCTCAATCACATCTTTTAAAATGACCAAATCAAAGGTGGCGCCGATATCCTTTTCCACATCTACATCATAGATATCTTTGTTTAGAAAGGCAACTTTGCCCGACTGCAGTTCGGCTGACATAAACGAACGGGCGTGTTCCAGTCGCGACTCCTCCAGTTCAATGCCAAAGGCACTACAACCCCTATCGGTAAAGGCTTTGAGCACGCCGGCTTCGCCGCAGCCAATTTCCAGCACACGCATGCCTTCGCGATAGATTCCCTTCTCCTTCAGAAACGGAATCACATGAAATTCGGTAACCTTGCGGGTCAGCTCAAAATAACGTGCTTTATCGCCGTGAAACTCATACATGCTGCCGCAAAGAAAATCACAAACAACGGATTGGGCAATACATAAGTTTTAGAACAGAAACAAAGCCTGATTGTCTAATTAAACTTTTTGGCCGAACTTGCATCTATCTATCGTATGCGCAAACTAATATTCGCTTTTGTATTGCTATCGTTAACCTTTAATGCACGCGGACAAAACACCTACTATCCGCCCATCAGCCAAACGGCTTTCTGGGACACCCTTTCGCCCAAATCACAAGGGTGGTGCAATGACAGCATCAACAGCCTGTATCAATATTTATCCAAAGAAAACTCAAAGGCCTTCATTTTACTGGTAGATGGAAAAATTGTGCTGGAAAAATATTTTGGTACCTTCACCCAGGACAGTGTTTGGTACTGGGCTTCAGCCGGCAAAACCCTCACTGCTTTTTTGGTGGGCAAAGCACGCGATGAAGGCAAACTTTCGCTGAATGACAGAACCTCCGATTACCTGGGCAGTGGATGGAGCAGCCTTACAACTGCACAGGAAGATGCCATTACCATACGGAACCAAATTACCATGACATCTGGGCTGGATGATGGGGTTCCTGATAACCATTGTACCTTGAAATCATGCCTGATTTACAAAGCCGACCCCGGCAATCGATGGGCTT
This sequence comes from uncultured Flavobacteriaceae bacterium, assembly GCA_964431045.1. Taxonomy (GTDB): domain Bacteria; phylum Bacteroidota; class Bacteroidia; order NS11-12g; family UBA955; genus RGEC01. The sequence goes on along the minus strand of CAYSIK010000107.1, from coordinate 367 downwards.
ATCATAACGCACCATACACTCTGCTGGATAAAGTGATAGAGACCGCTACAGGTTCCACCATGAATTTATACACCCAGCAATCCTTATCATCCAAAACCGGCATCAACGGGTTGTGGTTCAAATCGGGCTATGACAATGTGTTTGCCAGCAAGCCACGAAATTTCGCCCGCTGGGGTTTGCTTGCCCAAAACGGCTTCAAATGGAACGGCGTTCAGCTGGTTGATACCGGATATGCCAGACAAGCGGTAAGCACCTCTCAAAGCCTTAACCTGAGCTACGGTTACCTTTGGTGGCTGAATGGTAAAAAGTCTTTTATGGTGCCCACATTACAAACGGTTTTCCCGGGTAGTTTTATTCCCAATGCACC
>CAYSIK010000106.1:0-7808 GCA_964431045.1 uncultured Flavobacteriaceae bacterium | reverse complement strand
CAAAGGAATATCGCCTAAGGAAAAGCTGGAAGTAATTCTGATAAGCGCTGATGGGGTTTTCAATGAAAACAAAGCGTTGATAGAAAAACTGGCCAATATTCAGCTGATAATAAATGGTGATAAGCCAGAATCTTCAGTTTCGTTAATGGTGGGTACATCCCAGGCATTTGTGAGGTTAAACATTGCTGTAAATACAGAAGCGGAAAAGAAAAGACTGCAGGATGAAATTGATTACCTGCATGGTTTTATGCGCAGTGTGGATGCAAAATTGTCAAATGAGAAATTCGTTGCCAATGCCAAACCTGATGTGGTTGACAGAGAACGACAGAAAAAGGCAGATGCCGAACAGAAGATCATGAGTCTACAAACCCAGCTACAGTCTCTTTAAGCTTTATTTTCGGGTTTTTATATGCTTTAAATGGTATTCCCCAAGCATATTGCCCATCATTTTACCTTTTTCTATACCATCAATAAAGTGGATTCCACCGTATAACCTGCTCATGCAAGCCTCATTGGCAGCTTCGCGGAAGTTTTTAAAACTTCTGGCTCCAAGTCCAAATTCCATTTGAGTGCTGTCGGTAAAAGCATATTCTCCAAACATAGATGTGAGCAATGCAGCTGATGATGAACTTACAACGCTGTGTGCACTGGGATATTCGGGAAACGGAGGGGTTTGAATAGCCGGAGTCCACGTACTATCAATGTATTTCCTAACAACAGTTTCAGGTCTTACATATTCCGTTTTGTATTTGGTGTCCCAGCATATGATGAATGCATCATAAATAACAGCACTGAGCCTTACTATTCCTTCAGCGGATTTAAAAAGATCATATTTCTTTTGTTTGGCTATATTGCTAAAGATGCTGAGCCAATGCCCGGGAGGAGATATGCGCAAAACCCCAATGGTTGCATGTCCGTAGTGAATAGTAGAATTGGGATTGTCATCCCAGTATTTTGCAATATGCAAAAAGGAGCTGTCCTGGTTCTTACTTTGATCGTAAACCTGCTTGGTTATTTTGTAGAAACGGCTGTTCTTGTCTTTGCTGAAGGGCTCAGGTGCCGGAATAGCAATAGTGGATGCGGTGGGTACCACAGCTGTTCTCAATTTAAACCAATTGGGTTCCAGTGCATCTCCAAACTCGGGTAATGTCGGTTCCCATTTTCCGTCTTCATGCTTTACCAGATAAAAATCGGTACCCCTGGTTTTTCCGTAATTATCGCCTTTAGACCATTTTACAATGGCTGCACCCACAGAATCACCATAGCTTATGGAATTTTCAAATGTTGAGGAAGGCAAATTCTTTTGGTAATAATCTAATTTTCTGGCCCGAAAGTTGGCTATACTGTCTTCCTGAAAAACTAACTTTTTGCTTGTATAGGTATGGGCACACATTGCTACCAGATCCAGGCAGTAGCCCAAAGATGTATCCGGTTTGGGTATGTTTTTAAGATCTTTTAGCTGGCCTGCAAGTGAAATGAAATCTTTTGTAAAAGGCACAAGGGCTTCATATGCGGCAACTCCGGCGTAGTAATAACGTCTGCTGGCAACAGGAGGGGGAACCCTGTCAACCACAACAGCATTCTGGATAGCAACATTACATTCGGTAAGAACATCATTTTTAAGAATAATCTTTTCCGTATTGCTTTGGGTACAGGCTGCTAATAGTGTCACCAAAGAAAGAAAAAACAGATTTGTTTTCATAGCAATTACAAAGTTCGCAGTTTATTCATTACAATGTTTGTCAAATTTTAAATTTAGAATGAATAAAAAAAGCGACCTGTGAAGATCGCTTTTGAAATGTTATTGATTTAAAATCATTCCTGATCTTCCAATACAATACCTGACTCACCTTTGAAAGGAGATGCAAGCAGTACTACGGATTTGAGGCGCTTGATAGTTTGCACCCTGCGGTTCGATCTGGCTCTGATTTTGGCTTCTTTGCGCTTAAGTCTGGTAACTCCCATGGCTATTTTTTTAGAACTGCAAATATAAGGAATTGTTATGAATAATCAAAGTTTATTACAGTTTATTGCCATTGATATCCAGAAACTGAACGGATTTAACCTGATCATTTAACCAAACACCGGGCCTTGATGCAGACAAATACCCCCAACCCTGCGAAAGATTTTCGGTTCGAATACTCCCATTTTTAAGAAAAACTTTCGCTTTTCCTGCCTTGCCCGGAGCTGCAAGAAATTTCATATTATTCTTACTGAGACGGAAAGCTTTTGCGGAGCTGTTGTTTTGGGTAGCAACCAAGCACAGAGATTTACCCGGGAAATCCATCCAAACCAGAGATTTTGCATCTCCATCAACAATAAAACCATTTTTTGAGCCGTGGCTAAAATTGAATCCTTTTCCATTGTTGTTGTATAAGACAAAACCGGAAAGAGCATCATCTCTTCCGTACTCTACCTTGGGGGCATAATTGTTTCCTATTCCAATTATGTCCATAAAACCGTTTCCATCAATATCGGCGGCGGTTATACCGCACAATGGACCGGCCTGAGCAAGGCGTGGTAGCAATTCAATCCCAAATGAGCCCCCGTTGTTTCTAAGAAGAAGGCTGTTGAATTGTGAAGCCCTCATGCTGTTTTTCTTCATGTTTTCTTCACCAAAAATCTCCTGGGCTGTTTTACCCGCAAAAGATTCATAGGTTGTAAACTTCTTTTTCATGAAGAGGGGGTAGGCCGCTCCCATATCGTCCAGCTCATGAACGGGATATTCCTTTTTGTCTTTGCTGTAGGTAAGCCAGAAATCAATATTTCCGCTCTGGTCCAGATCTGTCCAGTAAATTTTTATATTATCCTCATCCGTAGCCTGAAAAAAGGAGTTCATGCCTTTGTTGCCCGCAATGATATCCAGGTCATCATCATTGTCTATGTCCACAGCCATTAAACTGTTGTACCAGCCAGGAATGCCTACGGTACCGGCTTCGCCGGTCTGATTTACAAGTTTGCTGCCATTGTTGGCCAAAAATGCAACAGGTATCCATTCTCCCGATACGACAAGATCCAGTCTGTTGTCATTGTTATAATCACAGAAAACAGCTGCACATACCATACCCGGCTGAAATAGATCGGGGGCAGCAAATTCTGTTACATCCACAAAAGTTCCTTTATTGTTTTGGAGCAGGTAGCTTCTAAAGTTCACATCGGGATAACTGCCCGGTTTTAACCTGCCCCCTACAAACAAATCCAGGTCACCGTCAGCATCAATGTCTCCCGCTGCAACACAGGCTCCACTGGCGTTTAGATCGGGAAGAGCACCGGATTTTTCAGTAAAATTACCTTTCCCGTCATTAAAATACATTCTGTGTTTGTAAGCAGGGTTTGGGAAAGCATATTCACTTCCTCCCGCCGCCAAATAAATATCATTGTCACCGTCGCTGTCGGCATCGAAAATCAGACAACCCACGACATCAACATTGTTCATGGATTTCCACGGTTGTGAAGGCGCAGGGGATAGCTTCCCGTCTTTGGTTTGTAAATACAGGGATGAACCGCCGCTTTCCCTCGCATTGCTGATGAGCAAATCGGTGAGTCCATCACCATTTACATCACCGGTAGCACTTCCGGGACCCAGCATTGAATAACGGTGGGGAATCAGCGGTTCTCTTTTGAAATCGGGGTTGTCGCCTTCTTTGTGTGTGAAATTGAGTCCAATTTGGCCCGTTATTTCTTCAAATGTATAAGATTCTTTTAGGGTGTAATCCCATTTACCGGAGGCATTGTTTTCATCAATCTCAAGCACCTGATTGGGTTTTACATCGCTTAACACCTGGAATTCTCCGTTTGGCCAAATAACGGTAAGTTTTTTCAAGGACGGTAAACCTCCAAGTCCAATGTGTACAATTGGTTCTGTTGCACTTTGGTAGCCTCTGGATTGCTGCATTTCCATAATCTGTTGTCCGGAATCTGTTTCTGAAATGAATTTGCAGCCGATACCCCAGCGGTTGTTCTTTTTACCGCCTTTACATTTTACCCTCAAATAGTTTTTGTCGGGGCCTATGTTTTTGTATACATGGGCCACATCACCCTGGTTACAAATTATCAAATCCAGTTTTCCATCAGCATTCAGGTCAGCATAGGTTGATCCTGAACTTAAGGTAGGTTCTTCAAGTCCCCACTGTTCGGTCACTTTTTCAAACCTGTAGTTGCCCATGTTTTTATAGGCATAGTTGGTTAGTTTCTCGAAAGGAAGTTTCTCAAGAATCTCTTTGTGATTGATGGTTGTGCTGTATGCCAGTTTTTCGGCTTCAGCAATTGTGATATTGAGTCTATCCGCAATTTCATTAATAGTAGGCTCCCTGTTCAGTTCGCTTTTTAAGATATTAATAGGTTTTTTAAATTGCTGGTCTTTACGTTGTTGAAACAAGATAAAATCCAGATTGGTAACATCGCGGTAATAACCATTGGTAATGAATAAATCAGAATTGCCGTCGTTGTCATAATCAGCAAAAAGCGGGCTCCAGCTCCAGTCTGTCCTGGCCACGCCGTTTAGATACGAAAGATCCGCAAAATGACCATTAAAGTTTGTTTGCAGATTATTGTGCATGTATTGATGCCCGTAACCACTTCTTAGCGCAGTAGTGAAAAAATCATATTTTTTGGGACCTGCGAGGAGGCTATACCTTCGGGGATCTTCCGATAACATATCTACGGTAAACAAATCCATCCAACCATCTTTATTGTAGTCGGCGGCATCGGCTCCCATACTGTTTGTGCTGCTGTGTTTAAAGTAAGTGTTAAATTCATTTCTAAAAGTCCCGTTTCCATTGTTGACGTAGTAATAATCGGGCACATGGTAATCATTGCACACATACAAATCAACCAGGCCATCCTTGTTGAAATCCGATGCAGTGGCACTAAGACAATACCCCATGGAATTTACGCCTGCGGCTTCGCTTATATCCGTAAATTTTTTACCGTCGTTTCTGAACAAATGCTGCTGGCTTTTTTCATCCCGGTGCAGGGCAGGAGTAAAAGGGGTGGCTATATCGGCGAAAAATCTGTCGGCATGGTTACCCAGGTACATGTCCAGGTCACCATCATTATCCATATCAAAGAAGGTGGCACAAGTGGCATTTCCAGGGTCATCAACACCCCATTCGGCTGCCTTTTCGGTGAATGTTAGGTTACCGTTGTTAATGAATAGCAAATTGCGTTTGCGGTCTTTGTTTTTATCAGGTCCGCTTCGACAGATGTAAATATCCTGAAATCCATCATTGTTTACATCAGCCAGGCTTATGCCACTCATCCAGTAAGATGTTTTTAACCCTGATTTTTCGGTAATATCTTCAAAAGTAAAATTTCCTTTATTAAGATAGATAACTGCAGGTTTTTCGTTACCTGTGAAGATAACTTCAGGCAGACCATCGTTGTTTAAATCTCCGGTAGCTACTCCATTTCCGTTAAAAAGATAGTGATAGGTAAACTGATTCAGGGTATCGTTTTCCGGAACGGTGTTTACAAAGGTGATTCCTGTTTCTTCTGGCTTGGTTAACTCGAAAATAACCTGCTGTTCTTCATCGCTTTTACCGCATGAAGAGAATATGGAAATAGCTGAGAATACCAGACAGGTATGAACGAATGGCTTTATACTGGGCATACTGCAAACTTACTAAATCGGGGTGATTGTTTTAAAAAAATCAAAGCTTCTTTATCGCCCTGAGCATATGCTTTTTACCGGGTGGCCCTGATAGTCTTTGCAGGGTAAATCCTGCTGAAACCAAAGCCCTTTTTACCCTGCCGGCACTGCTGTATGTTACCAGTATACCCTCAGGGTTTAATGCATTGAAAAGCGATGTGAAAACTTCTTCGGTCCATAGTTCCGGTTGAACCGAGGGTGCAAACGCATCATAAAAAATGATATCATAAGGCAAAGCATTGTGCTGGTAATCAAGAATTCCGGCATGTTGTTTACACAAAGTGAACGTTTTATCTAGGGATAATACTTTATTCCATTCTGATTGCTGAATTTTATTCCATGCAATAACCTGTTCGATATTGTTTTGAATAAAGGAGGGAATGGGCAGAAAATCGGGGGATACCGGAAACTTCTCAATACCCGTATAATGAATGATTGTATTGTTCTCCTGTGCATGCCTCCAGATAAGAAAAGCATTCAGGCCGGTGCCAAAACCCATTTCAAAAACGTGAATTTTTTCTTTATGGATTGTAGCAAGCCCGTTCTCTATGTATACATAATTGCTTTCGGTAAGGGCACCAAATTCGGAATGATAACTCTCATTCAATAAGGAATTGTGAATGGTGTAGCTTCCATCGGGGGTAGATTTAATGATAAGATTGCGCTGATTAGCGTCGTTTTTCATCCACTTTCAGGAATAAAAAAAGCAAAAGTGTAAAAGCCCATAAACTGCTTCCACCGAAACTGATGAAGGGGAGAGGGATGCCAATAACAGGAACAATTCCAATGGTCATGCCTATGTTTATGGCTACATGAAAAAACAATATACAGACGACTCCATAGCCAAGAACACGCCCGAAAGCGGTAGATTGTCGCTCTGCCAGATTGATGAGCCTGAATAACAAACCAAAATACAATCCAAAGAAGACCAAAACTCCTGTAAATCCCCATTCTTCACCAATGGTACAAAAAATAAAATCAGTATGTTGCTCAGGAACAAACCCCATTTTGGTTTGGGTACCTTTAAGAAAACCACGACCAACGACTTGTCCTGCACCTATGGCAATTCGCGACTGTTCGAGGTTATAACCCATGTTTCTTGTATCCTGTTTAAGATTCAATACAAGCTCGATTCGATCGCGCTGGTATCCTTTCAGAATTTTAGTGTAAGCAAAACCAACGGCTATACTGAAAATGGCACTTGATGCCGCAACAACCAACGTTGCAATCATCAGTTGTTTATTTTTTCTGCCAAAATACATGATAAGGGTAGCCATCATTGTCAAGACACCCATGGTCCATAAGTGACTGATGCCTGTAGCTTCCATTACAATTCGTGCTATGGCAATGACCATGAGCCATACAGCACTTAGTAAAATCCAGCCCGGTAATCCTTCACGATACAGAACCAGAAAAAAGGAGAGAAACACCAGCGCACTTCCCGTGTCGTTTTGTGCAAGGATAAGCAGCATAGGGAAGAGGAAGAGCGATAATGTGATGATTACATTGCGTGTACCTTTAAAACGGATGCCGTATGTCCCCAAATATTTAGCGATAGCCAGAGCAGTTGCAACCTTGGCGAATTCGCTTGGTTGTATGCCGAAGCCACCAAAACCGAACCAGCTTTTAGCACCGGAAACCTCCTTTCCCAAAAACAATACGGCAATGTTTAGCAACATGGCAAAGCCATAAAACCCGTAGGCAAAGTAGTCTATGATAGCTACATTGGCAAAGGCAATGGTTAGTATAATAATGACAGCACCGCCTATCCAGATGAGCTGTCTGCCTGCCACGGAAGAAAAGGAAAACTGGAAGGTTTGGTTTACTTCCGAAGTGGCTGAGTATATGCTGATCAGCCCAATTAGTACCAACAGCACATAGAGCCAGACAGAAATGGTGTCAAGGATCGGATTCTCTTCTCTGTTTGCGTATGTTCTGTTCATGACTTAATAAACCGTCGATGTTTTTATACGCTCCAGCATATCCGGACGTTTTGGTTCTTTGCCTCTGTTGAGGTAGTTTTCAATCATTAAATTGGCTATTGGGGCAGCCCATGTTGCACCATAACCGCCATTTTCAACGATAACGGCTATAGCAATCTTGGGTTTATCTCTCGGCGCAAATGATATGTACAGCGAATGATCTTCTCCATGTGGAT
>CAYSIK010000105.1:6220-8011 GCA_964431045.1 uncultured Flavobacteriaceae bacterium | reverse complement strand
TGCTGCAACACGCGTTAATGCAGGAACCTTAACAGTAGCCAGTGGGGGTAATTTAGGAAGTGGTGCAAATACAAACGTTTATATTTCTTCCGGTGCCACTGTCAATATCAATACAAACACCTCGGTGGCCAGCGTTCAGGAAGCGGGCAATAGCAACGGCGGTGTTATTGCCATAGGAACGGGTGCCACGCTGACCGTAAATGGTGTTGATAAAAGCACTATGTACCAGAATTCTATTTCCGGAGCCGGTGGCCTCACCATGAATGGCAGTGGAACATCTAATCTGTCTTTGTATGGTACACAAAGCTACACAGGTGCAACTACCGTGAGTGGCGGTGCGCTTTCCATCCCTGTGGCAACCTCAACCTCAGGGATTACCGTTTCCGGTGGAACATTAAATTTAAATCATAACAGTGCTGCAGGCACTGGCACATTGACCATATCAGGAGGCACAATCGATGTAGCCTCTGCCTCTGCCAGAAACATTACCAATGCTATGTCTATCGGTGGCAACTTCACATTCACAGGAACCAACACCCTCACCCAGACCTCAGGAGGTATCACGCTAACCGCAACCCCAACCATAACCGTATCTGCCAGTACGCTGTCTCTGGGCGGTGCCATTGGAGGCAGTTTTGGTATTACCAAGAGTGGATCGGGAACGCTGGCATTAGCCGGAGTGAACACCTACAGTGGACTTACCACTGTTTCTGCAGGTACCCTGCACATCAACGCGAGCGGTGGCTGCATACCTTCCGCAAACGATATTTTGGTGAGTGGTGGGATCTTAAGGGTTTCTCATGACCAAATTATTGATGACCTAACGGCCACATCAGGTACTATTACAGTGGATGCAGGTAAAACCCTTACTGTTAACGGAAAACTCAGCGTCAGCAACGGCGTTACCATCAACCTAAACTCCACAGGTAAAATTGCCTATGGGCCGAATGCAGACCTCGAATTTACTGGTTCAGAAACCATTAGTGATAATATTTGGCCTGCTACCAATGGGCCCACAGATATTATTATAAATGGCTCCGGTATAACCGTTACCCTCGATAAAGCAAGGACTATCGCCGGCAACCTCACCTTGACCTCCGGTATACTCACTTTAGGGAATAATAACCTTACCGTATCCGGTACATTATCAGGTGGTGGAGCCACCACCTACATTAACACCGGCGGAACCGGCAAACTGATTCGTTCTGTAGCCTCCGCATCCCAAGTGGTTTTTCCTGTAGGAAATTCAGCATATTCGCCCATTACACTGGATTTTACATCAGGAACTTTCAGTTCGGCAACAGCTTCTGTTAAGGTTACTGCAAGCAAACACCCCAATAACATTGCAGCCGCCTCATATATCAACCGCTACTGGGATGTAACCCAAACCGGAATCAGCAGTTTTAACTGCAACGTGAGTTGCACCTATCAGCAAACGGATGTGGTGGGTACCGAATCCAACATCTATGCGGGAAAATACAGCGGTAGCACCTGGACATTGGGAAATGCCACGGATGTGTCCAACAATGTACTAACCTTCAACAATGCCACCTCCTTCAGCGACTTTACGGGCGGTGAACTTTCCGCCATGCCTGTTACGTGGCTGTTTCACCAATGTAAGCCTCACAATGGAAAAGTACATCTGAGCTGGGGTGTAAGCGAAGAGCCCGCCACCGGCATCTACACTTGCGCGTACCCTCCTCCCCTACTCGACACTCGTAAGATCGTCCCCATCGCCTTCCTGATTCCCGCCCTTGGTAGGACGATAGAACCGGGCTTCCTGCCGCGTCT
>CAYSIK010000105.1:0-6210 GCA_964431045.1 uncultured Flavobacteriaceae bacterium | reverse complement strand
TCATAGGTCTCTCCCAATGAGGGGTCGTACGGTCGGTCGGTGACCCGGTTCGTATTTTTAATGATGCGCCCACCACCGAGATCTACACCATCGAAAGATCGGCCGAAGAACGTGATTGGAGGCCCCTGGGGACAAAAATACCGGCTGGCCCATCATTCACATCAGCTACTTATCAATTTGTGGATGCAGCGCCTTTAACGCAGAATTTTTACCGCATCAAACACACTGAGAATAACGGAGAAGTACAGCACAGTGAAATCTGTTATGCGCAGCTTTCAACCGCAGAAAAACCGGTCATCAAAACAGATGCCGCCGGAACGGAAGTGGTTGTTTCCTTCGAGCTGTCAGGTGAGCATGCAGGTACGCTGACCCTATTTGATGCCACCGGAAGAAAACTGAAATCTTCGGCTATGAACGGAAAAACCGGTCGCATACAAACAGCAGATTTGCCTCCGGGCATATACGAGTTGCTGCTGGAAGGTCCGGGTATCAGGCATTCACAAAAAGTGATGATTGCCCGTTAAGCATTCAATCCGCGCTGCCGCACCACCTCATATAAAGCTACACCGGCTGCCACAGACACATTCAGCGATCCCACGCCTTCTTTCATCATGGGAATACGGAATTGTGCGTCACAGAGTTTTCGGGTATCTGTACCCAGGCCCTTTTCTTCATCGCCCAGTATCAAGGCAATAGGGCCTGTAAGCGCTACTTCATGGAGAGAGTCGGTAGCTTTTTCAGTGGCACCGGCCAGCATAAGGCCGCTGTTTTTAATAAGTTTGAGGCCATGATACAGGCTTTGTACCCTGCAAACCGGAATGTGCATAAGCGCACCGGCTGAGGTTTTCACGGCATCGGCATTGATGGCGGCACCGCCTTTCTCCGGCACCACAATGCCGTGGGCTCCTGCACAGTAGGCGCTTCGGGCGATGGCACCAAAATTTCGCACATCGGTAACACCATCCAGCACAATCAGAAAAGGATCTTCGCCCTTCTCGTAAGCCATAGCCACTACCTCGTCTATGGTTGCAAAATCTACCGCTGAAAGTGCAGCTATAATGCCCTGATGGTTGCCATTGATCATCCGGTTGAGACGCTCGGCGGGCACCTGCTTCCACAAGATTTTGTGGTCGCGCAGCAAACCTAAAACTTCGCGCAGCGCCGGACTTACCGTGCCTTCCTGTACCCAAACCTTATCGATGGTCTGACCCGAGCGGATGGCTTCTTCCACCGGGTGTATGCCGTATATAAAATTGCCTTTTTTCATGATGAAAAAACCCCGCTGAGGCGGGGTTTTGTTTATTATTCAGATATGCTTTGCAGCATGCTTTTAAACTTGGTTTCGAGATCCTTCATTTTTTGCTGTCCTGCAAACATTGCAGATTGTTGCAGCAAATACTGGCTATTGCCAATTTCGCGTTGTGCCCAGCCTTCATCATCCCAGCGGCTGAAATATTTGGCAAACTGAACACACTCTTCCATAGCCTTGATGAGCAACTGTTTGCCTTTTTCAGTCTCACCCAGTGAAATGAGCGTTATAGCCATTTCTGTTTTGATGTCCCTGCGGATAGGACAAACCTTTTCGGGCATTTCTGTTAACATTTTTTGGATGACTTCAACACCCCGTTTACGGTATACTTCAACGCTGTCACCCATTACTTTTTCAAATGTCGCAAGGTCCTTGAATCCGGGAGGGGGTTCGGTAATGTTTACCGTTCCTTTGGCCTTCATGTAGCTGTTGTAATTGTCAATCTCAGACAGGTAATATTTTGCAAGAATCAATGACATTTGCTGCAAATCGCCGGGTACATAGGCTGCTTTGTCATCCAGGTAAAAGTTTTTCTTTTCCTTCATGCCATAGTAGCGGTATTTGTGTACGAGGTTTTTGTATGTGAGATAATCGTTCACTTTGCGGGGCTGTCCCTGGTCTGAACCGCCATTAATCGGAACAAACCTGTAAACAAGACCTTCCAGCTGCAGGAAATTATTCAGGGAATTGAAATCGTAACCGCTCACCGATGTGAAATAAATGGGACGTTTCCAGCCCTGAGCAGCGTTGGTAGCAATCAGGTCATACACCACAATATCCCCTTTGGTAATGTAGTTTCCACCAATATTGAATTTCAGCGTGTCGGCAATAAGCCCCTGATCTTTGGGACTAACCACACCGGCTTTGATGACTGCTTCTTTATTGATGGGGATATACGCAGCGTAACCGTTCAACTTGGCTCCTTCAGATTTTTCATCGCGGTTGGCTTTTACCAAATCATCAATCAGGTTTCTCAGGTTTTGGGGTTTGGTGATAGAGCGGTCTATTTCCACGCCGTATTCAAAGCTTCCGGTTTGCAAATCCCTTTTGTTTACTGTAAGCGGCAGCGGCTCGGAATTATAAACTTTGTCCAGCAACACCGAGCTGTACCATTCTGTGGGAAGCAGACTCTGGTTGATGATGCGCACATCGGTGCGTATGCCTTCCACATTCTGGGCATACCACAGCGGATAGGTATCGTTATCACCGTTACAGAACAAAATAGCGTTTGGTTCCAGCTGATTCAGGAAGTTTTTGGCCATATCCAAACCAATGTAACGACCGCTTCTGTCGTGATCATCCCAGTTTTGGTAGGCCATATTCACCGGCACCAATACAGTACAGGCAGCCGCTGAAACTATAATGGCATTTTTCTTTAATTTTTTGGTAAGCAAGTCCGCCACGGCAATAACACCCAGACCCACCCAGATGCAGAAAGTCTGGAATGAACCTACCAAAGAATAGTCACGCTCACGGGGCTCATAAGGGGGCTGGTTCATATATACGTTGATAAGCACACCGGTGAACAGGAACAAGGTCATCACCAGCCAGAAATCCTTGCGTTTTGCGGTATAGTGGGTCATTAATCCCAGAATACCCAGCAACAGCGGCAGGAAATAATAGGCATTTCTTCCTTTTTGGTGTTGGTAGTACTCCGGCAAATCTTTTTTGGGACCTACAACAAGCCTATCAATAGGACCAATACCGGAGAACCAGTTTCCGTCAAAGCGGGTATTGCCGGTAACCGCCTGCTGATCGTTGAAACGGCCTACGAAATTCCACATAAAATAGCGGATATACATGTGGCCAATCTGATATTTAAAGAAGAACTGCAGGTTGTTTCCCATAGTCGGAATCTCGTATTCCAGATCCTGTAATTCCTGTTGTTCCTGTGGTGAAAGCTTCCCTTTGCTTCTCAATTCTTCAATTCGGGCCTGGGTTTCACCCATGCCACCCCATTCGCGGAAACCTTTTGCATCGGCAGGTTTATTGCTTTTGCCCATGCGGGGAAATAGCGTGGTGAATCCATCATCATAAATGGGTTCGTAATTTTCTCCACCTTCTTCGTATTGGGTTTCGCCTTTAAAATATTTTTTATGGGTGGTTTCATAATCCACCTGAGGCGCGTTGAAGAATGGACCTTTTACCAAAGGACGGTCTCCGTATTGCTCACGGGTGATGTAACCGTAGAATTTGTAGGGATCCTCCGGATTGTTCATGTCAATGGCGGGATTGGCCATAGAACGAATAATTACCATGGTATAGGAAGAGTAGCCTACAATGATAAAGGTGATGCTCAGCAGCAGTGTGTTCCAGTTTTTAAAGCCTTTTTTGTGGGTGTACCACAACAGCAGGGCCAGGGCCACAAATACCAGTATCACAGAGAAGATAGCACCGCTGTAAAAGGGCATGCCGTAGTCATTTACAAACAGCTTGTCTGTGCGGGAAATTAACCATGGAATACCGGGATAAATTACCTTCATCACAAAACCAAGGGCAAGAATTGCAGCTCCGAAAGCCTTGAGAACTCCTTGTCCAGTGGTCTGAAAACGACGGAAATAATACGCAAGGCAAACCGCAGGAATAACCAGCAGGTTCAGCATGTGCGTGCCGAGTGCCAGACCCGTGATAAATCCAATAAATACCAGCCAGCGGTCGGCATGGGGGTTATCAGCCTGTTTATCCCAGCGCAGAATAGCCCAGAAAGTGAGCGCAGTGAAGAAGGAACTCAATGCGTATACTTCCGCTTCAACCGCACTGAACCAGAAACTGTCAATGAAGGTATTGGTAAGCGCAGCCACCACACCGGCAGCTATGATAAGAAAATTGCGGTTCTCCCTGTCGGCAGCAACAATCCTGTCGGCAAAGTGCGTGGTAATCCAGAAAGTGAACATTACGCAACCCGCACTGGAAACCGCCGAAAGCATGTTTACCCAAAAACCTACCTTTTCCGGAGAATCTGCAAGCAGTGAGAATATTCTGCCAATCATGAGGAAGAAAGGGGCTCCCGGAGGGTGCACTACCTGCAACCTGTATGCGGCGCTGATAAATTCACCACAGTCCCACAAGCTCACGGAGGGCTCGAGGGTAAGTGCGTATACCACAAGGGCAATGGCAAAGGTTGCCCATCCGCCAATCAGGTTCATAAGACGGAACCTTCCGGCAGGTGCGGAATTATTGGCACCGGTGTTTTTAACTTCAGAAATTTTACGGTCACCCTGTTCAACGGGTTCTATGCTGTTGTTCATTGTTTGTTATGGTTTTTCAAAAAAGATATTTGGCGAAATTAACGGATTGATCAGGGTTTTGAAAATGAAATTTTATTTACGGCCCGGTCAAGACGGCCAAGGATGTTTTGCTTGCCAATCAGCGCTATCATTTCCCAGATGGGTGCACCCGCACCTTTGCCACTGACAGCAAGCCTCAGGGGCTGTAGCAATTCACCGCTTTTCACTGCTTTTTCCTCGCAGTAAGCCTTAAATGCATTTTCATATTCAGCAGCGGTTGCCTGTTCGGAAAGTTGTGCAAATTGCTTTTGTATACCGGTTATGTGTCCATGGGTTTCGGGTTTCCATTTTTTGGCCACCACATCGGCATCGTAGGTTTCAGGTTCTTCAAAGAAGTAGGTGCCTTCTGTAATGATATCCTTTGCAAACTGCACTTTTTCGCGCATTAGCAGTACCACCTGTTCCAAATATGCATCGGAGGCCTCATAGCCGGCGGAAAGCATCCGGGGCTTAATCATTGCGGCAACTTCTGCGGTTGATTTTTGTTGTAAATACTGCTGGTTGAACCAAAATGCTTTTTGTACATCAAACTTTGCCCCGCTCTTGCTCACTTTTTCGAGGCTAAAGGCTTCAATAAGGTCGGCCATGGAAAACAACTCCCGGTTATCGCTGGGATGCCATCCCAGCAGCGCCAGCATATTGGCAACCGCATCGGGGAAATATCCACTCTCGCGGTAACCGCTGCTCACCTCACCGGTTTTTGGATCGGTCCACTGCAAGGGGAACACCGGAAATCCAAGTCGGTCTCCATCGCGTTTGCTGAGTTTTCCGTTTCCTTCGGGTTTCAGTAACAGGGGCAGATGCGCGAATACAGGCATTACCTCTTCCCAACCAAGGTAGCGGTAAAGCATTACATGCAGTGGGGCACTGGGAAGCCATTCCTCACCGCGAATCACATGGCTGATGCCCATCAGATAGTCATCTACCACATTGGCAAGGTGATAGGTGGGCATACCGTCGCTTTTCAACAGCACTTTATCATCCAGCTGAGCGCTGTTTACCGTCACCCAGCCACGTATGCTGTCATGGAAACGGACTTCTTCCTTCCGCGGAAGTTTTATGCGGATTACGTAAGGGGCACCACTTTCCAGGCGTGCCTTTACTTCATCGGCCGGCAAGGTAAGCGAGTTTTTCATGCTCATACGGCTAATGCTGTCATAAGCGGGCTGCATCTGACTGGCTTCAAGCCTTTTGCGCATTTGCTCCAGGTCTTCTTCCGTATCAAAAGCATAGTATGCATGCCCGCGCTCCACCAGATCGTGCGCATATTGCGCATACATACCTTTCCGTTCACTTTGCCGGTAGGGTGCATGCGGGCCTCCGTTTTCCGGTCCTTCGTCAATTTCAATCCCTACCCACCTGAGGGCTTCAATGATGTAAGCCTCAGCACCGGGCACAAAACGATTCTGATCGGTGTCTTCAATCCTGAGAATCATGGTACCGTTGTGTTTGCGGGCAAACAAATAATTGTACAAAGCGGTGCGCACTCCACCAATGTGAAGCGGACCTGTGGGGCTGGGAGCAAAGCGAACTCTTACGGGACGGGACATAAAGGTGCAAAAATAACGATTCCTGCCCGGATATGGGTACTGTCAGGCGGTGGCGGCCCCTACC
>CAYSIK010000104.1:0-8437 GCA_964431045.1 uncultured Flavobacteriaceae bacterium | reverse complement strand
AAACACAGTTCGATCTGGCTCTTGCCTACAGCCCTGGGGTGGCCGAACCGTGTTTGAGAATTGCTGAAAACAAGGATGATGTTTACAAATACACAGCCAAGGGAAATCTTGTGGCGGTCATCAGCAATGGAACGGCAGTGCTGGGTCTGGGTGATATAGGTCCGGAAGCCTCAAAACCGGTTATGGAAGGTAAAGGCGTGCTGTTTAAAATCTTTGCCGACATCGATGTTTTTGATATCGAACTGAATTGCAAGGATGTGGATGAGTTCGTTCGCACCGTAAAAGCGATGGAGCCCACATTTGGTGGCATCAATCTGGAAGATATCAAGGCTCCTGAAAGTTTTGAAATTGAGGAGCGGCTAAAAGCAGAGCTTCAAATACCCATTATGCATGATGATCAGCATGGGACGGCTATTATCAGCGGGGCTGCACTCCTTAATGCCTTGCGGATTGTAAATAAAGAAATAGGTCAGATAAGAATGGTGGTGAACGGCGCCGGTGCCAGCGCTATTGCCTGTTCCAAGTTGTTTGTGAGCCTTGGAGTTGACCCCAAAAATTTGGTTATGCTGGATAGCAAAGGGGTGATTCATACTGAAAGAACGGATCTGGACAAATACAAAAGCCAGTTTGTGACCACCGCTGCTGCACGTACACTCGAGGAGGCCATGGCTGGTGCAGATGTGTTTGTGGGCTTGTCGAAAGGCAATATCCTTTCTCCCGAAATGATCCTGAGCATGGCCGAAAAGCCCATCGTTTTTGCCATGGCAAATCCCGACCCCGAAATAGATTACAAGCTTGCCGTTTCCACCCGCCCCGATATTTTGATGGCTACTGGAAGAAGCGATTACCCAAACCAGGTAAATAATGTACTGGGTTTTCCATTCATTTTTCGAGGGGCCCTCGACGTGCGTGCCACCACCATCAATGAGGAAATGAAGCTGGCAGCAGTCCGTGCAATAGCAGACCTGGCGCTTGAGCCGGTACCGGAAGTGGTGATGATGGCTTATAATGACTATGATCTGGATTTCGGAAGCAGTTATATCATTCCTAAGCCCATGGATCCCCGGTTACTCACAACCGTAGCTCCGGCTGTGGCCAAAGCAGCCATGGACAGTGGCGTTGCCAGAAATCCCATCACCGACTGGGATGCCTACAAGGCCACATTGAGAAAGAGGCTTGGCATAGACAACGATTTTGTGAACAGATTGGTGCAGCGCGCCAGAAAGCAACCTAAACGTGTGGTTTTCTCAGAAGCGGAAGACGTGAAAATATTGCGTGCCGCCCAAATCTGTTTGAATGAAGGCATTGCAACGCCTGTTCTTTTGGGACGCACACAGCTCATCCGCAAGGTGATGGAAGAAAACAACATAGACCTGGGACAGGTTACTATGCTCGATCCGTGGACGGAGGATGCATTGTGTGAAGAGTTTGGGGCAAAATTGTACGAAAAGCGAAAACGCAGTGGACTTACACAAACCGAGGCGGTTAAAAATATGCGGTACCGAAACTATTTCGGTGCCATGCTGGTGGAAACCGGTAAATGCGACGCATTAATCAGCGGTTTGACCCGCAATTATCCGATAGCGCTGCGCCCTATGCTGCAGTGTATAAACGTAACAGGAGCATCTAAGCGCATTGCAGGTATGCACATAGTGATGACCAAAAACGGACCTGTGTTTTTATCCGACACTACCGTGAATATTGACTACAAGCCCGAAGAACTGGTAGATTTGGTGCTGAAAGTTCACGAGAGGATCAGTAAATTCCAGATTGAACCCCGCATCGCACTCGTTACCTACAGCAATTTTGGCAGCAGCCGCGGCCCTGCACCTTTGCAGATGCGAAAAGCGGTAGAATTGCTGCACGAACATCATCCTCACATTTTGGTGGACGGTGAAATGCAAACTACCTATGCGATGGATGGAGAAGCCCGTATAAAGCAATATCCCTTCAATAAACTGGGCAATAAACCTGCCAATACCCTCATTTTTCCCGGGCTCAACAGTGGTAATGCCGCTTACCAGCTGATGCGGGGAATGGGAATGGTTGATATTATTGGTCCGGTGTTGCTGGGTTTTGACAAAAGTGTGCACGTGCTGCACCACACCAGCAATGTTCGAGAAATTGTGAATATGGTGGCACTTGCTGTTTGTGAGTCACAGGAAAAATCATGAGCGCACCCAAACCACAACTTCTTGATTGGGGCAGCAAACTGCAAATCCAGAGCATTGGGCTGCGGTATGAAATCCTGAGAAGACCACTGGGGTTGTTTTTCAATCCAGAAGAACTTGCCGATGAGCATGCACAGTGGCATGTAGGTATGACCGATGGAGATAGGGTAGTGGCGGTGCTTTTGCTGAAGATTACAGATGGGAAAATCGCAAAAATGCGTCAGGTTGCCGTGGCAGAAACCCTGCAGGGAAAAGGAATTGGAAAAGAAATGGTTAGATTTTCGGAGGCGTTGTGTCGGCAGAATAATATAAACCGTATAGAACTTCATGCGCGAGAGACCGCCGTACCTTTTTACCTTTCATTGGGTTATCATACAGAGGGCGATACATTCGAGGAGGTAGGAATCCCCCACGTTAAAATGTCAATTCAACTCTGATTCACCTATATCCGTGCCAAATTCCTGCTTCTCTGTTAAATAGCCAGAAATATCCATTGGCATAGGCAAAGTCGCCGCAAAGGGGTTTGGGACCGTTTTCATCCTGTATTTGAAGTATCTGCCGGCATTTTCCATTGCGGGCGCTATACAGCAAGATTCGGTTTTGACCTCGGTCATACAAGCCGATTTCACAATGTCTTATTCCAGTGTAAACCAGCCCCATGCTGTTGATTTCGGTTTCAAAATCTTCAATGTCAAGATGCAGCGGTGACCGATGGTGCGCATGTCGCGTTTTATACCTGAAGATGGTTTTGTCGTGATAATACCATAACTCCCTGTGTTTTGCAGCCCAGGCACCATTGCCAATGGCTATGGGGTTGTGCAGGGAATAAAATATGTTTTCTGCAAACGCAGGCATTCCGTCGCGCAGATGAATGGCATAAAGCCCTTCCATGCCGGAGGCATAGCTCTTGAGTATTTTTCCGTTGCCCTCGAGCCATAAACTGCCAGGATCAAAAGGAAGCTTATACGGGTTTTTTACTGAGTTTCCGAACTCATCGTACAGGTATAGCCATCTTTCCCCGGTTCCTGAAACCACGGAATAATATCTTTTTAAGGCCTTGTTCCAAACAACCGCAACTCCCATTCCTCCTGTTGTTTTTTGTGAGACCAGTCGGGTTTCCTGCTTAATGTTGTGCACAGGCTGAGCCGTTGCAACCAAATTAAAAATCAATAATAACAACGGTTGAAAAACGATGCCTTTCACAACTGCAATTACTTTCAAAGCCTTGAATATTATACTGATTCAGGTGTACTCAACGTCTGCGTCTCATCATATTCTTTCTTGTCGGCTTTTCCTGTTTTTTAATCCGATTTATGAATATGGCAATCAGCAGCTCAGTATATTTGCATTTTTATGGGAACCCTGATAACCGTTTCACAGTTTTTACTGGCACTGTCCATTCTGATTATACTTCACGAGCTGGGGCATTTTCTGGCAGCGCGCTTCTTTGGAATTAAGGTCGAAAAATTTTACCTGTTCTTCGATGCCTGGGGTATCAAACTGTTTAAGTTTAAAAAAGGAGATACCGAATACGGAATCGGCTGGCTGCCATTGGGAGGATACGTGAAAATTTCAGGTATGGTAGACGAAAGCCTCGATGCGGAGCAAATGAAATCGGAGCCACAAGCATGGGAGTTTCGCAGCAAACCTGCCTGGCAGCGTCTGATTGTAATGATTGGTGGTGTTACCATAAATCTGTTACTGGGTATTCTTATTTTTTGGATGATGATTTGGACCCAGGGCGAAAAATATGTGCCCACTTCAGCCGTGAATGAGGCCGGTGGTATATATGCCGGTCCCCTTGGCAAAAAAATCGGTTTTCAAACCGGTGATAAAATCATTGCATTTAATGGTAAACCCAGTGAGAATTTTCTGGAAGAGTTTGCCAATCCGGACTTCATCATAGGCGATAAACATGATGTGCAGATCAACAGGAATGGTAAAGATACAACCCTGATACTGCCCGGTAATCTGGAGGAAATACTCGCAGAAAAATCAGATTTGCCTATCATCTCTCCCAGGTTCAATTTTAAAATTGCTTCTGTGGTGGACGGAACCCCCGCCGCCAAAGCAGGATTGGCTAAGGAAGATATTATCATTTCTTTGGACAGCCAGAAAGTAGCGGGTTTTCTGGATTTTAAGGAGTTGATTCAGCAGAAAAAGAATAAGATGGTTGTGCTGACTATCCTTAAAAACAAACAAACACAGCCTACCAAAGTATCGTTAAAAGTGGAACCCGATGGAACCATTGGATTTAAGCCACAACTTTTTGGATTTGAAAATAAAGAAAAGTCAGTACAGTATGGCTTTTTCGAATCCGCGGGTATGGGAGCCCAAAAGGCATTTTCCTTTTTGGCAGCCAATGCCATGGGATTTGGTAAAATTCTCAGCGGCGACGTAGATCCAAGAAAATCACTTGCAGGTCCTGTTGGGATGGCGCAGATGTATGGCTCTACCTGGGACTGGGTTAATTTCTGGGGCCTGACCGCCATGATTTCACTTGGGCTGGCATTTTTGAATATTTTACCTATCCCCGCACTCGATGGTGGTCATGTTATGTTTTTGCTTTGGGAAATGATTACCCGCAAGCCCGTAAGCGACAAAGCATTGTATATCGGGCAGGTAATCGGTATGGTCATTCTTGGATCGCTCATGATTTTTATTTTCTGGGTCGATATTGCCCGCGCTCTCGGATTTTAAAAACCGATGAACCCTTTCGCCTTTTTTGATTTAGAGCCTTCTTTCCGGATCGATACACAGGCATTGCGCAAGGTATTTCTGGCCAATCAGCGAAAATGGCATCCTGATTTTCATGCCGCCACTCCCGAATTGCACAAACAGGCGCTGAATCAGACTGCCGCCAATAATGAGGCCTATGCGTTGCTTTCAGATACATACGGCAGAATCAAATGCCTGCTTGAGTTGCATGGCATAGACGCAGAAAAGGAACAGGTGCTGCCACAGACATTTCTCATGGAAATGATGGAGTTAAGCGATTTGATAGAGGAGGCTGTTGGCGGAAATACAAATGTCAGGGAAGAAGCAGAAACCCAATTGGGGCAATATTTCAAAGAAAACGAGACAACATTCGAAGCTCTTGCCACCAATGCGGATGCATGCGGTCTCTCAAGAGAATTATTGCTGAAAGCAGTTGCTGTATATCAGCAACATCGCTACCTTTTGCGCCTTCGCAAAAATCTTTCAGGGATTGCAGAACTCTGAGCATAATTCGTAAGTTTGCTGTATCAATTGCAATGACAACCGACAAAACCAAAATTCTAAGCCACACGGAAATTCTGACCAAGCTGGAAAGAATGGCATGTGAGATATGCGAAAAGCACATCAACAGCGGTGAACTCGTGATTTGCGGTTTAAACAGCAGGGGATTTGCCCTTTCTAAACTGCTGGGCGATAAAATCAGTGCCATTGATTCGCAGTTAAAGGTAGTAAACGTAAATGCGGTGGTAGATATGGGTGCTGTTACTTTTCTACCTTCCGCAGAATTTACCGGAAAACATGTCTTGGTTATGGACGATGTAATAAACACTGGAAGCACGCTTATGTTGGTTTTATCGGAAATTTACCGTCAAAGGCCTGTTAGTATTGGGACTGTTTTTCTGGCCAAGCGAGAACACCGAAATTTTCCCGTAAAGGCTGATTATGTGGGTGTGTCTATCGCTACTACTTTGCAGGAACATGTGCAGTTTGACAGCACAGATCCTCAGAATCTTTCTGTTTATCTGGTCTGAATCACGATTCCACGTAATTCAATTCTTTGTGGAAGCTTTCCTTCACCGTGTAGGTTCCCCATACCGCCAGCAGTATGCATACTGCACCTACAATTATAGCCGCATAGGAATTGGGCATGTTGCCGAGTTTCAATTCAGATAATGCAGTAAAGCCCAGTGTGATGGGAACAACCCCACCACGAACGAAATTGGGTACTGTAGCCGTTACTGTGCTGCGGATGTTTGTGCCAAATTGCTCGCTGGCATTGGTTACAAACAAAGCCCAATAGCCGGTGGCAAGCCCCAGCAGGTAGCTCATCGTTTTAAGCCCCGTTGGTGACAGGTTATGATTGAATAAATAAACGCAGGTAAGTACTGCAATGCCCATCAGATTCAGGAAAATAACCCTGCGTCGGCTCTTGAAAAGCTGTGATAGCAAACCCGATAGCAAATCTCCGCTGCTGAGGCCGAGGTAACTCCACATCACCATTTCAGAGGTTTTTATTTGGCCCACCGCACCGGGATGGTTTTCGGCAATGAATTTGTGAGACAGCGCAATCAGTACACCCACTACGAACCAAACAGGCAGGCCAATAACAATGCAGGCTAAATATTTTTTAAATGTAGGCCAGTCGCGCAGCAGCATAAAAAAATTGCCCTTTACCACATTGGTTTGTTTCAGTTCATGAAACATAGAACTTTCAAAGGTTCCGGCCCGTAAGGCAAGCAATACTAATCCCAGAACACCTCCCATAATATACGCGGTTTGCCAGTTTTCAATTTTTGTTCCCGAAAGTTCCTGAATAAATAAACTAAGCTGACTTAGGTTGGAGACCCAGAAGGCAAACACAGCGCCAAGTGCACCAAAAGTAACAATGATCATGGTGCCGATACCCCGTTTTTTGGTGGGCATACTTTCAGCTACCAGGGTAATTGCGGCACCCAGCTCTCCGGCCAGGCCTACACCCGCAATAAAACGCCACACGGAATATTCAGTGAGGTTGGTGACAAAAGCATTGGCAATATTGGCAATACTGTACAGCAATATACTGCCAAAAAGCACAGAAACACGGCCCTTTCGGTCGCCCCAGATGCCCCACAGCAAGCCACCTACAAGCATGCCGGTCATCTGCCAGTTAAAAAGGGTAGTTTCAAATTCGGGAGCAATGTGTAACGATTCCATGCTCTCCTTCTTGATGATATTAAAGAGAATGAGGTCGTATATATCCACAAAATAGCCAAGTGAGGCTACAATAATCAGTAATACAATGTTCTTTTTGCCTGCCATGTTGTCCGCTTAGAAGATATTTTCCAAAGTTGCACAAATTTTCTCCAGAAACAAGCGGTCCGTTTCATCAAAGCAGGAAAAATGTTCGCTGTCTGCGTCAAGTACGGCCACCACAGCACCATTTTTTCTTACGGGTACCACAATTTCACTGTTGCTTTCGGCCGAACAGGCAATATGGCCTGGAAAAGCATGCACATTTGCCACCACAATGGATTGATTCTGTGCCCATGCGGTTCCGCAAACACCTTTGCCATAGCCAATCCGCGTGCAGGCTACAGGGCCCTGAAAAGGACCGAGCACCAGTTCGTTGTTTTTGACCAGGTAAAAACCCATCCACCACCAGTGAAAGGTGTTCTTTAAAACCGCTGAAACATTGGCAAGTCCTGCAATCAGATCCTTTTCAGCCTCAATTAGGCCCTCAATTTGTTGAAGCGTGCTTTTGTAAAGATTTTCTTTCTCCTGGACAGTTATAGGGTGAATCATGATTAACGTGGATAAATGGTTGCGAAAATAAGACGAAAACGTTTGTGAGGCTGCCGTGTATGTAGTTAGTTTGAAGGTTTAACTTGTGAAGTATGGCAATGGAAGTGGTCAATACCCGGCCGTTTGAGGTGGTTTTTACATTTGTAAGACACCCGTATTTCGGTCTGCTGATTGAGGCCAATGCCGTACAGCTGCTGGCAAACGGTGATTATTCGCTTACCTTTCAGCGGGTGAGACAGCAAACAACCGGTTATTTTAATCTGAATAACGAACAGACGGAGGTCGTTAAAATTCTTGAAGAATTTGAGGTGGACGGTATTATGAAACGGTTTTATTCCGGAAATAAGCGCCTGCGCCCCAATGAGTTTTTGCTGAAACATTACACGCCGGAACTGCATAAGACAGTTAGACCTTACATTGAGAAAAAGTTGTCTAAAGTATTGGATATCATTAAAAATTATCCAATGTACTGGGCGGGGAAGACCGGACAGGCGCAGGGTGAAGAAATTTATTATTCGGAAGAACCTGCAACAGTTCTGTTCCATTTTAGAAGGGATGAGGAGGGAACCAATTACTTTGCCACCATCAGAAGCAATAACGAAAAGGTAGATTTTTACCACAATGATTCAGAAATCATCTCAGAAAATCCGTCGTGGTTGATTACGCCCAACAAGTTGCTCTATTTTCCGAAACACATCGACGGCAAAAAAATCCGGCCGTTTTTAACCAAAAAACATATTCATGTTGAACCGCATCAGGAAGACAGC
>CAYSIK010000103.1:0-8506 GCA_964431045.1 uncultured Flavobacteriaceae bacterium | reverse complement strand
GGCTCGGCTCAAATTCTTGTTTTTCCGCTTGTTCGGCTTTGATAAGAATGGGCGAAAATCGATTGAAGTACTTTTCCAGGCGGGTTTTTACAGTCTCCTGGTTTTCTTCATGGGTTACCACAAAAACCTCTGCAGGTGAGCCTTCTGTGGGCAAAAAATCTGAGGGTTCCTTTTGAACACAGGCAGATAATAATATTGCAAAGGCCAACAGTAAGGCCGTATTAAATTTCATTGTGGCAAATTTCACATATTGCCGCAAATAAATTGTCACAAAGCGGGGATAAAAAGGCAAATTAGCCCTGACGGTTGTTTACCCACTGCATTTTGTAAATGATGAGGGTGCGGCCCAGAGGGGCGGTGCTGCTTTTCAATCCGTTCCAAGCCTTGATTTGTTTCACAGTAACCCCATAGCGTCTGGCAATGCTGTAAAGTGTTTGTCCGCGGGTAACTTTATGGTAGGAAGGAACCCATTTTTGCACGTAGGCAGGCTTGTTTGCATCTTCCACAGCTTTTTCCCTGCGGGCAAAAGCATAAATACTGTCTTTTTCAGCCATGAACTGCATACTCACGTCATACGGCAGCAGCAAGTAGTGGGTTTGTGAACCGGGTGTACTTTTCTTAATGAATTCGCGGTTATATCCGATTACATCATCTTCAGAAATGCTGAGATATCGGGCTATGGCTCCCATGCTGATTGCGCTATCTACGGGTGTTTTTACCAGAACGGCAGAACGGTTATTGT
Organism: uncultured Flavobacteriaceae bacterium; assembly: GCA_964431045.1. Taxonomy (GTDB): domain Bacteria; phylum Bacteroidota; class Bacteroidia; order NS11-12g; family UBA955; genus RGEC01. The sequence goes on along the minus strand of CAYSIK010000103.1, from coordinate 7,764 downwards.
GGTTGTAGGTTGAATACCTGGTAAAACTCAGAACATAGGCCGCGGCAATGAACTTCGGTACATAATTCTGTGTCTCTTTGGGTAAAAAAGGCATAATGGACCAGAAATCCTTTTTGCCACCTGAACGGTTGATGGCTCGCTGAACGTTGCCGGGACCACAATTGTAGGAAGCAATGGCCATAAGCCAATCTCCAAAAATATTGTAGCTGTTTCTAAAATATTCACATGCTTTTTCAGTGCTTTGGATGATGCCTTTTCTTTCGTCAATGTTGTAATCAATGCGCATTCCCATGCTTCGGCCTGTGTAAGGCATAAACTGCCAAAGGCCTGTGGCACCGCACCAGCTAACGGCATTGGGATTGAGGTGGCTCTCAATGATGCTTACATATTTGAGTTCCTGGGGCAGGTTGTATTTATCAAGTACCTGCTCATAAATGGGGAAGTAGAGCTGCATGCGCTTGTGCAGCATGTCGTAAAAAGCGCTGTTCTGAGCCATCAGATAGCGTATGTGCAGGGCCACGTGCTGGTTGTATGGAAATGCAATGCTGCTGCCCAGTTGGTTCATCTGTGCTTTGAATACCTCCTGATTGAGCAGGTTGTGGTTAAATGTATCTGTTACAGGAATGTGAGACGGGATGTCTTCATAGAGCAGCTGGGTCAGGCTGTCTATTTTGTCCATGTTGGTTTCCATTGTAGGCCCGATGGGTGCCTGTGCGGAAACACCGAATATGCTTAAAAAGCAGGCCAGCAGGGCGAATATATTGGGTTTAGACAGTGACATTGTATGTGGTAGATCAGTGCAATTTATGCTGTGCTTTTTTAGAAAGCAAAAAGCGTACCATGAATAACGTATGGAAAAGAAAAAATATTGCTATCTTTGTATATTATAATCTCGGCAAGCATTCCTTAAAGACTGGCTTTGAAGAGGTTTGTATATAATTAAGGACAGGTTAATAATTCATGGCCAAAAAAATCAGTTCCGGTTCAGTTAAGTATGCAGGGGAGGCCGAAACCCTTCCGCTGGCTGTAAAGAAAGATCCCCGTTTCCCATCACTCTCTATTGGTATTCCCAAAGAAATAACTTTCCAGGAAAACAGGGTTCCGCTTACCCCTTCCGCAGTTCAGTATTTTGTGTCAAACGGACATAAAATCAGGCTGGAAACCGGTGCCGGCAGAAATGCGAATTTTTCGGATGCACAATACAGCGAGTGCGGTGCTGAAATTACATATAGCGCCAAGGAAGTTTATGAATCTGATATTGTTTTAAAGGTAGATCCGCCTACATCAAAAGAGTTGGACTGGATGCACCCCGGTCAACTGCTTATTTCTGCCCTGCAAATCAATCAGCTTGAAGAAAGTTTGCTGCGGAAAATGATGGATAAGCGTATTAATGCTATGGCCTATGAATTTCTTGAAGATGATTCAGGGGCGCTGCCCATTATACGTGCAATGAGTGAAATAGCGGGAACGGCCAGTATTCTCATTGCTGCGGAATACCTGAACAATACCCATATCGGTAAGGGTGAGTTGCTGGGAGGATTTGCCGGTGTACCACCTACCCAGGTTGTTGTGATTGGGGCAGGTGCTGTGGGTGAATTTGCAACCAAAGCAGCAATGGGGCTGGGTGCCAATGTGAAGGTTTTTGACAATAAAATGTACCGTCTGCGTAGAATTCAGAAGAGTTTTGGATTTCATCTCTACACCAGCACCATACAGCCCCGCGTACTATTGAGCGCTTTGGAAAGTGCCGATGTGGTGATTGGGGCACTCTCGGGTAAAGGTGCCCGCAGCCCGGTTGTGGTTACCGAAGAAATGGTCAGCCGCATGCGTCCCAATAGCGTAATTATTGATGTTGCGATAGACCGCGGTGGAAATTTTGAAACCAGTGACATTACCAATCATGAAAAACCGGTTTTCAAAAAACATGATGTTATACATTACTGTGTGCCCAATATTGCCAGCCGCGTATCCCGTACCGCGAGTTATGCACTCAGCAACGTGTTTACTCCCATGCTGGATGAAATGGCTTCATTGGGCGGATTTGCGGATTATCTGCGACTGAAACCGGGTATCAGAAAAGGGACGTATCTCTATAAAGGAAGCCTTACCAACCGGGATCTGGCCGATAAATTTGGAATACGCTGCCATGACATCGATTTGATGGCCGGAATGTTTCTCTGATCTAATGTATTAACGGTCCAATACAATCAATTTGGGCGCCATCGCGGAACTATTTCTCTGTGATTTCCAGGATTCTTCATCTTCTTTAGCCATAATTACGGTACTGAAATCCTCCGTATGATTTTCCGGCTCAGCAATGCTGAAATTATAGCCTTTGCACTTCAGATTGTTCAGATAAAATAGAATATCCGTATTGAATGCATTGCAGTATACACCATATTTTTCAGGGGTTGAAAAGCGGTTTGTTTTTAGGTATTGGATAGTGATTTCTTTTTTATTAGGATTTCCCCGGTGATTGTGTGAATTGACCATCCTGGCAGCATTGTTAGTGATAAGAAAAAATAAAAAAACACCGATTATTAAAGAAGATTTTGGCATTTTTTGATCGATGTAATAAAAGAGATCATTGAGCAACCGAGCCATGCACAATACAATGGGAAACAGCAGAGGTAAATCATACCAGAAATTTTTGCTCTGACTCATGCTGATTATGGGTAATGTAAACAGAATAATCATACATCCCATTGCCGAAAATGATTGCTTTTTCCAACGATACAATGACCAGCAAAAAGCAAGCAAAACAGGAAATAAAAATCCTTGTAAACGCTCTCTGTAAAAGCCTTTTAAATAATAAAAAATATCATTATTGGCATCAGGGTGTTGGGCAAATCTCCCCAGCCATTCTTCCTGGTTTACCAAATTTATGTACCCAGGCTGGTAATGGTTTCGAGCTAAATAGTATGCGGTAATAATGATCAAAGCTGCAGAATAACCAGCAATTTGCTGTATGGAGAACAACCGCTTTCTGAATTCTGCATCGATTGTCCCCATCATAAAAATACCCGGCAATACAAAACAGACCGCAATGCTTTTGGTGAGCCATCCGAGCAAAAATGCCAGTGCCGCAATCCAAACCCAGAATGACTTTCCGGTTTTTAAAAACCGATATTGTGATACCAGCATCAAGGCCTGAAAGAAACACAGCATGGCATCATGGTCACCAAATAAAAAACCATGAGGGTGCAGAGCGGCCGGAAATGTAATTGGCAAGGTGGCGCAAATACCTGCTGTTATGGGTTTTACTCCCTCCTGAACAAGAAACAGCAATGTGATGACTGCAATTCCAAGCGCTGCAAGTGCTGAAGGAAAGCGGATGCCAAATTCAGTCATGCCCCAAATGCCGGTGGAGAGACATTGTGTCCAGATAAGAAACGGAGGTTTTAGCTCCCAGCTTTCGGGTTTACCTTCAAAATAACGCACAAGCCAATGACCGTTTTGAATCATTTCCTGCGTGTTAATGGCATTTCTGGCTTCATCCCATTGTTGTACAATGGGAATTGACAGGGTATTCAGGTAAACAACAACCCAAACCGCAAAAACGGCAGTAAATGCAGACAGCGTATACCTGTGAGCCGATAAAAACTTCAGTATACGATTCATATCGGGGTTTATTCAATCCCCTTGAAGATTTTTTCCCAGCGTACCCCTTTGGTTTCATATTCCATGTTGCTATCATGGATAAAGGGCAAGCCGTTTTCATCAATTTTGATAACTTTTTTCAGGCTGAAGAAGGTGAACAATGGCTTTCCTACCACATGGTTTTCAGGAACATAGCCCCAATAGCGGCTGTCGGAGCTGTTATAGCGGTTGTCACCCATCATCCAGTAATAGCCGTATTTAAAGGTGTAAGTGGTTACTTTTTTATCGCCCTGAACAAATCCGTTGCCATCCCAGGTAATACCTGCCTGTTCGTAGCGGTTTACCGCCAGCCTATACCAGTCCGAGTTGTCTTTGGTAAGTGTGATGGTTTCGCCTCTTTTTGGCAGGTATACAGGTCCGTAATCGTTTAGTGACCATTTGTGTCGGAAGTACAGGTTGTTTGCCGTATCGGGAAAAAGACTTGCCGACATTCCGTCATCCAGTATATCTTCAAAAATACTTCCTACAGCTGGGTCTTTTTTAATTTTATCGGCATTTTCCTTCCACGTGAAAACCGTATAAGGAATGAGTTTTTTACCCCGCTTTTCAGCTGCTTGAATGTATTCATTTGCTTTGATGGGAATGGTAAAATCGCCAAGATCATTTCTTACCAGAAAATCCGTACTGATGGGTTCATTCATAAGTAGCAGGTATCTTTTCTGCTGTTTACCCACCACGGCAAGTGCTTTCCAGTTCTCACCCTGTTTTCGGATCATAACGTTGCTGTTTACAATCTTCAGTGAGTCTCCGGGAATACCCACACAGCGTTTTACGTAGTTGTCTTTTTTGTCTACCGGAAACTCTTCTCCGTCAGCGGGCCAGTTAAATACCACAACATCATTATTTTTAATGGTATACCAGCCAGGAAGACGCATATAGGGCAATTGTACCCAGTCAGAAAAAGCAGTAAATCCCATGAGTTCTTTGTGTGCAATTACCGGAACGGTTATAGGAGTCATAGGAATGCGCATACCGACTTTAACGCGGCTTACCACCAAAAAATCACCCACTTTGAGGTTGCCTTCCATACTGGGTGTGGGAATCACAAAGAAATCAAAAAACAATGCCCGCATGCCACCGGCAACATAAGCAGCAAAAAGCAGCGCATCTGCCCATTCGCGTGTGCCGGAATGTTTTGGAATATTGTTTTTGCGCCATTCTGCATCACCTCCCTGACCTATGAAAGTCAGATCCTTTCTCATGGCAAGTATGGGCAGGTAGATGAAAGTAAAAAGTATACCGGTAAAATGCTGCCAGAATTTAAACTGTCCAAAACTTCTCAGCAGATCCAGCGTAATGTTGAAACTAAAAAGGATGTTTATGCATGGTATAACCATACCAATCATATACCACCAGGGTCTTCCCACCAGTTTTATCCAGAACCACCAGCTAACGATGGGTAAAAAAGCGGTCCATGCCGGTTGACCGGCCTTTTTAAACATTACAAAAAGTCCTATGCGGGTAAGCACAAACGCCAGCGCCCACATAAACATAAATAAGCCCAGTGAATAAGATTCCATGTATTTAGCCTTGAATTAAATCGTCTCAAAATTAAGCATATCCTGCATCGAATACACACCTTGTTTTCCGATTATCCATTCAGCGGCGAGAACTGCACCCTTTGCAAAACCTTCACGGTTGTGTGCTGTATGGGTAAACGAAATGCTGTCGATAGTGCTGTTCCACGTTACTGTATGGGTACCTGGGACATCATCTGTTCTTACGGCCCGTACAGGTAAATTTCCGCCAAAAGCCTGCTTTTCGTCGTCAGACAATTCCCATTTTTCGAAGGATAAATGTCTGTCAATAATGCCTTCAGCAAGTGAAATGGCTGTTCCGCTGGGTGCATCCAGTTTTTGTGTGTGGTGTATTTCAGTAATGCCTGCCGCGTATTCAGGATATCGGTTCATAATGCCGGCGAGCACCCGGTTCAAATAAAAAGCAATATTTACCCCAATGCTGAAATTGGTTGCCGTAAACAAAGCTCCATCAGAATGAAACTGACTTTTAATCTCTTCAAATTGATTATACCAGCCTGTTGTGCCCACAACCACGGGAATACCTGCCTCTTTACAAAGCATGATATGGGCAGGAGCCAGTTCCGGTCGGGTAAATTCAATGGCAACATCTGCATTTTTTAAGGCATCTGCTGTAGGATTGAGTTTGCTTCCAAACTTTCCCACAACCTCATGGCCTGTTTCATGGGCAATTTTTTCAATGGCTTTGCCCATTTTGCCGTATCCAATCAGCGCGATTTTCACAGAGCAAAGGTAATTTCAAAGCAATGATAAATCCGATACGCATTGAATTCAATCATTTTTTGTGATTTTTGCCGCAGTGAAACGGTTTCGTAAAAAATGGTGGCTCTGGACATCACTGACTTTGTTTTTGGTGACATTCCTGTTTTTCTTTTACCTGATTCTGGGGAAGGCTGTTTCAGTAAGTGAGCCAGTGAAATTGCGTATTAGAAAGTCCTGGTCACTGGAACAATTAACGGATTCATTGGTTCAAAACGCAGGATTAAAACACCCTGATGTTTTTCGTTTGCTGGCTAAAAATGGCGGATATGCCTCGCCACGACCCTGCACAATAACCGTTGCGCCCTCCGCAACCCTGTATGATATAATTCAGGAGTTGAAGGCAAACAGAAACCAAACCGTAAATGTAGTAATCGAGGGCAGTATGGATGCTGAAAGTCTTGCACGGCTATTTGCTTCTAAACTGGAGGTAAATGCAGACAGCTTTTTGACCATTTTAAAGACAAGGTCGGCCATTCAAGTCTATGCTGATTTTAACGACACCACCTGGCCCGCTTTGTTTGTTCCCAATACCTACAATTTATATGCAGCAACAGAAACTCCGGAATTGCTAAAGCGTATGGCCAAAGAGTATGATAAATTCTGGAATTCAAAACGAATACAAAGGTCTATAATTCAAAGGCTTACCTGTATAGAAGTTATGACGCTTGCCAGTATTGTAACCAAGGAAAGTAACAAGACCGACGAATACGAAAAAATCGCAGGAGTATATCTCAACAGACTGCGCAAGGGAATGTTGCTACAGGCTGACCCCACAGTTGTTTTTGCCCGTGGCAAAGCCGGACGCGTATGGGCGGCGGATCTGGCGATTCAAAGTCCTTACAATACCTATTTACACCAAGGTTTACCGCCCGGGCCGATATGTATTCCAAACTTGAAAAGCATAGAAGCGGTTCTAAACTATAAGCAGCATGATTATCTCTATTTCTGCGCCAAAGCCGATTTTAGCGGTTATCATGATTTTGCCACCAATCTGGCTGACCATAACCGCAATGCCGCGGCCTTTCACCGTGCGATGAACGAAAGGGGTATCAAATAAAAAAGACAGCCATTTGACTGTCTTTTTCTTGGGTTAATTATGGTTTTATCAGATTTTTTGGAACTTAACAATTCCGCTTTCAGTGCCCTTGGTCCACTTTAGGTAATAGAAGCGCTGAGGCAAACTGCTTGTGCTGATGCTTTTGCCTGAAAATTCTACGGCAAATACAGCGCCGGTAATGCCGGTTACAGCGATTTGATCCACTTCTTTGCTCAACTGTAAAACATCGTTACAGGGATTTGGGAAGGTCACCAAAGATACCATGCTGTTGTTGGGGGTTCCGGAAGTAGCATCGAGTGTCAAAACCTTGTTGGCAGTGGCAGCCTGATCACCATTGTCATTTCCCATAGCATTGGAAGCAATGCCTGCAGCGTATATGGTAACGCTTCCTGTAGGATTTGCCGGTGCGGTCCATTCATAAGACCACATACCCGAAAGGCTGGGAGAGGATTGCACCACAATATCGCGGCTGTTCGCGCTGATAATTTTGGAGCCTGAGGTTGGATTGGCTGTAGTGCCTGTTTTTTTATTTGTGGCATCCAGCACTGTGCTTTGAAAACCTTTGGCTGTTGAAGTTCCCAGAACCGCAATGGCAATGGTATAGGTTTTACCTGCTTGGTAGGAGGAGACCGCATTAAAGGTTCCTTTTTCAGTAATGGCAAGATTGATAGAGGTGCCTTGGTTACCTCCAGAATGGCAGCTACCGCAATTTCCATTGGAGGAAGGCGCACCAGTACGGTCATCCGG
>CAYSIK010000102.1:0-8556 GCA_964431045.1 uncultured Flavobacteriaceae bacterium | reverse complement strand
TATTTTTGAGCGCCGGATCGCGTTCTACTTTGAGGATATGTGAATGCCCGCAAATCAGCATTTTGGGCGGATTGGCATACAACTGTGAAGTGATTTTGGGATTGTACCTGCCGGGTTTGCCCGCAATGTGGGTAATCCAGACGGTGACGCCTTCGGCGGTAAACTTGTTGTGTTCGGGAAATATTTTTCGAAGATCCTGTCCATCCACATTGCCCCAGCAGGCTCGAACCGTTTTACCCAGTTTTTCAACCTCCTTCAGTAAAGCAGTGTTCAGCCAGTCGCCGGCATGCCACACTTCATCGGCTTCCGCACAATATTTGAGGATGCCCTCATCCACCCATCCGTGGTTGTCACTGAGCAGCAATACCTTCATGTTTTTTGTTAAATAAAAAATTCCAGCCGATAGCTGCAAGCACAATCATGATGGGCATTACGGGCAACAGGTAGCGGGCACTTCCCACCGGGCCAACCACCAGCAAGGTGTATAGCACCGGGAACAGCAGAATCCATTTGTAACGCATGGGTTTAAATACAGCAAAAAAAGCAAGGCTTGTTTTGATAAATGCCAGCAAGGCAAAGAGAACAATATAAACCCAAATCAGTGGGTGCTGAGAAGCCCAGGCCCCTATCCCGTTATTGCTCATAAAACCGTTTCCCTGCGGCAAACGAAAGAAAGCCACAAAATCATATCTCCCCGGATCTATAAGTGTCTTAAATGCGCCAAAAATGTGCAAATACGCATATTTAATCGGTGACAACCTGATGGCTTTTCCCGTTTCATTCTGCATAAAAAGGTATTTCCCTGAAAAATCCATGCTATCCATTTTCAATGCAGCAGCGTGGTAATAATTTTCAGAAGAAGTCTCTTGGGTCAAATTACGAATGTTGTATTCAAAAGCATTGGATACCGGCATGGATGTATAGTGAAACACACCGGTATGCCTATGATTAAGCCACGATGCGCCTAAAACAACCAATGCGGGCAGTATCAGCCAAAGTTTTTGTTTGCCTTCTACAATCACCAATCCTGCCAACACAAGCCATGCCCAGGGCAAAAAAACAGGTTTTAGCAGCAATAGCAGCGTTATCAGGATGGAAACCCGCATCCAGCGCATATCAATCCATGCGATGATTAGACACAAAACCAGCACCTGACAAAGTATTTCGGGCATAAGCATGGCAGAATAATAATACTGCAGCGGATACAGCAACAGCAGCATCATTGCAATGTTAAAACATGACTCCTTCCCCATTTTTAGCAGCAACTTATGTATCAGATAAGGAATGCAGGCAGCCAGTAATGTTTGAATCTGCAGTAAAATTCCGGTAATGCCGGTAATGCCAATCAAAATGGGATAACCCGGCGTGCGTCGTGTTTCGGGCAGGCTCAGCTGATCGCATATATCATTGGGTAAACAGGCGCTCCAGCCCTTTCCGGCCAGTAAATTAATGGCAGCATTTCTGTATTCAACGGAATCCACCAGTTCGGTAGGATAGAAACCCTGTTTGCCCAAAGCGAGCAAAAGCAGCACCAGATAGATTTGATACAGCGGATATCGCCTCATCATTTCCCATAATGCCAAAAGCCGCTGTTTCATGTTGCCAAAATACTATTTCAAAACCCAAAAACGCGCTCCGGCGAGTATAATTCCGAATATAACTGTTCCAACTGCAAATTCATACCTTGCTGTTAAGGTTACAATGCATATTAAAAAAAGAATTCCGGACACCAACAGCATCATGGTTCTGGGGGCATTGGGATTGCCAATGGTTTGCTCTTGCAAGGTGCAAGACATATCATAAAAATCATAGGAAACCGCCTTCAATCCACCAAACCACGGGGTGAGGTGTGCCACAACGGTCTGTCCGGGTTTAGGCAGAATTACCTGATTGCTAACCTCTACCTGGGCACGATTGGCCAGCACAATGGTATAAACTGTTTGTCCACCGGGCAATCTGCTTTGATAGGCCTCAGCGCAAGTAGTGGTTACGGTTTTGGGATTCAGAAACTCATCAATGGTGTATATGGAATTTATCAGCAATAAAACCCATGCTGTAAGTCGGGCCAATTTGAGCAATTTTGCTTCCATACAGGATTTTGGAGGCCCTTGGGAATTAAGTTCTGTTAGATCTCAGTTTCCGGATCCCACTGTTCTAGGTAATCGGCAACCCTGCGCACAAACATGCCTCCGAGTGCACCGTCTACCACGCGGTGGTCGTAGCTGTGGCTAAGGAACATCATGTGGCGTATGGCAATCACATCGCCGTATTCGGTTTCAATCACGGCGGGCTTTTTGCGGATGGCACCAATCGCCATAATGGCTACCTGAGGCTGATTGATAACGGGAGTTCCCATCACATTGCCAAAGGAACCCACGTTGGTTACCGTGTAGGTACCTCCCTGAATTTCGTCGGGGGTAAGCTTGTTTACACGCGCCCTGTTGGCAAGGTCGTTTACCACCCGGGTAATGCCGAGCAGGTTCATGGTATCGGAATTTTTAATGACGGGCACAATGAGGTTTCCGTTTTGCTGTGCCACCGCCATGCCGATATTGATATTTTTCTTTTTGATGATTTTGTCGCCGTCAACCGATACGTTTATCATCGGGAAATCCTTGATGGCTTTGGCAATGGCCCACACAAAAACCGGTGTGAAGGTTATGTTTTCGCCTTCGCGTTTTTTGAAGCTGTCTTTCACCTTGTTGCGCCAGTTTACGAGGTTTGTAACGTCGGCTTCCACAAAGCTGGTAACGTGGGGACTGTTGCGTTTGCTCATCACCATATGATCGGCAATGAGTTTGCGAACGCGGTCCATTTCTATGATTTCATCACCGGCACCCAGCGAAACGGTGGCCGGAGCAGGTTTTTCAGTTTCTGATTTGGTAACAACAGGCTGAGACACAGGCGCGGCAGGGGCCGGAGCAGCACCACGGTTTTGTACATAGGCCAGGATATCGGCTTTTGTCACACGTCCTTCCTTACCGGTACCGGGAATCCTGTCCAGTTCTTCCATACCGATGCCTTCGGTGCGTGCAATGTTCAGCACCAGGGGTGAATAAAAGCGGTCTCCGTTGGAAGCAATGGCAGCGGGCCTTTCCGGCTGGGTAATTTTAACGGCGGTTTCAACCGATTTTTCCACTTCGGCCACGGGTGTGGGCTGAGCGGCAGGCGCAGCAACGGGAGCAGGCGCTGAAACAGCGGCTCCGTCTGTGGCAATCATGGCAACGGGCTCACCTACTTTTACCACCTGACCATCTTTGTAAAGCTGTTTTACCAGTATACCGGCTTCGGTACTGGGTATTTCACTGTCTACCTTATCGGTAGCGATTTCTACAATGGGTTCGTCTTTTTCAACCTTATCGCCCTCATTTTTTAGCCAGCGAATAATGGTTGCTTCGGCAATACTTTCGCCCATTTTGGGCATCAGGATAGGTTTTTCTGCCATAGTTAAAGAGCCGCAAAATTCGGTGTTTTTGGGGGTATCTGCAAATTTCAATAATGGAATGCTATTCTTCGGAACTGCTTTCGTCCGTCATGCCCAGTTTTTTCATGTAAAAGGAAACCCGTTTTGCGCGGTCATCATCTTGGGCTTTTTGGTAGGCATAATGCAGGTTTCGCAGCATTCTCCTCAAAATCTCAACCGTTGGGCATGTATCAAAAAATGTTGGCTGTGCTTCTACTTTAATTACCTGAAGAAATTCTTTTATATTTTTATGTAAAAAGATTTGTCCGCGGCTAAACGGATTGATGTAAAACAAAACCTGTCCGTAATCGTCTCTTTTGAGGGAAGCGGGAGCCTGAAAAGGCACAACAGGTTCCATGTGCGAATCATCGCAGTAAGCAAGTACGAAATGCTGGGGCAAATTCACACCAAATACGGGCAGACCTAATTTCTGAGCCACGATTGCATAGAGATTACAGAGCGAAATCGGGTTCCCGGACCGGGTTTCAATAACCCTGTTTATGAGTGAATTATCAGGATTGTGATAGTCGTTTGAATTTCCTTTGAAATTGTAACGTTCAAAAAAGATATGGTTGAGAATGCTGATTTTATCATTGGGATTGGAAGCGTTGTACAGCGACATCCAGGCGTCCAGCCGCATTTTCTCCACAAAGTTTACCACCAGGGATTCATCCAGTCCCGGGTAATGGATTTTGCTTACCAGCAGGCAGGCTTCCAATAGGCATTTTTCTTTGGACTTCAACCATTCATCAAATCCTGCTGACAGGTCTTTATTTTGAATATTTCGAATGATTTGTTCAATGCGATTGGCGCGCATTGGATCCTGATTGGCAAGCCAGTATTCTTCCAGAACAGGCAATATCTGGGTGCCCTCGGACAACAGTCGGCCCGAAACGGTATTTACCACCTGCTCGTCGGTATCGTCCAGCAGGTATAACATGGCTTTCAGTTCAGATTCCGAAATCATGCGAGTGAATAATCAAATATATGAATTTTGGGGGATAAATGCAAATGGGGTTGGGTCTGTAGTTAGAATTGCAACTTTTGGAAAGTTGTCAAATCGCTGCCCTTTCTAAGACGGGGTCGCACAATCGGGTATAAGGACAAACATAGCAATTCCGTAAGCCATCGTTGCCCTCCTTGAGAGGGATGATTGTAAGAATTATCTAAATCAGTGGCAATATCCGGGATGTTAATTGCCAGGTCAATATTTTCTTTTTAGGTGTGTTATGTACATTTATGTTAATAGATTGTTAATTTTAGAAATATTTGTAAAAAATAATTTCTTTAATTTCGATTTTAATCGTACTTTTGTGGAAAATTTAGAAAACATAGTAAATACATGCCCAAAAACGTTACCAAATTGTCTAAAATGAAAAAATATTTGTTATTAAGCTTAATTTTATCACTTTCTGTATCTCTATACGCCAATAACATTACCGTAACCAATGCCAGTTTCACCGGACAGAATACCACGGCAGGCGCCAACCATCCCAATAATTATGTGAATATCAAATTTAACTTGAGTTGGGAGAATAGCTGGAGACATAACAGTAACAATGGCGGATTAAGTTATATAGCTGTGAAAAACGGCGGATCAGGTTATACAACTGCACCTACTGTGACAATATCCCTAGGTGGTGGAACAGGTGCTACAGCCACTGCAACCATAAGCGGGGGTAAAGTGACAGCTATTAATATAACCAATGCAGGATCAGGCTATACCTCAGATCCTACTGTGACCATAACCGGAGCTACAACCGCAGCTACAGCAGATGCACACATTAGAAGCTGGTGGGATGCTGCCTGGGTTTTTGTGAAGTTTCAAGTAGGTTCAGCAGATCCAACATTCACTGGCGTAAACAGCAGCGGAACCACAGTTACTGTAAGTAGCACAGCAAATTTGCGCGTAGGCATGCCGGTTCGCGTCACTTCGGGCACCGGTGTTTTTGCCTCCAATACAGTGATAAGCAGTATTACCAATGCTACCAGTTTTGTAGTGAGTTCAGCTCCTTCAACTGCTCTTAGCGCTGCAAGTATTGAGTGCAAACGTATTTGGGAACATGCGAGTTTAAACAACACGGGCCATACTGCACCGGCCGGTAGTACGATAGATGCAGGCCTGCAAAGCCCCGGTTCATCTTTTAATGCATCAAGCAACAGTGCTAAAGGTGTTTTTGTTTACAGAGATGCAGCAGGCACAGGTAGCAATGCTTTTAATAATTTACAATTGCGCTGGAATTACGGAATAGATGGTGTTAAAGATGCAGATAATGTTTCTGTGCAAATACTGGCTATAGAAATGGTTTATATTCCACAGGCCGGTTTTAATCCTGGTAATGATAATGGGACTGGTGGTGGACAATTTGATAACAGATATACAATTGCCAGTGAAAACGCTATAACAGTTGGAACCATCTTCCCTAACTTTAGATATGCCAATGCTACTAATGGGGGTGATCGTAGCGGGCCCATACCCGCAGCCTTCCCGAAGGGCTACAATGCATTTTATTTGATGAAATATGAGATGAGTCAGGGACAGTATCGGAATTTTTTAAATTTATTGACTTACGATCAGCAGGTTAATCGCACTGCCGTTGCGCCCACCTCCTCAGCCGGTACGGGAGCATTAAGCAGCACCAATGCCAACCGCAATGGATTAGATATTCAAACACCGGGCAATGCAAGCACTTTGACTCCTGCAATATATGGATGCAATCTGGACGGAGATGCCATTTACAATGAGAATGTAGATGGAGAATGGGTGGCCTGCAATTTTTTGACTTGGATGGATGGGTGCGCATACATGGATTGGGCAGGTTTGAGACCTATTACTGAACTTGAATTTGAAAAAGCATTTAGAGGGGAGGCAACTCCAATTTTGGATGAATGTGCATGGGGAAACGCCACCTATGTTCATGCAACGGGTATCAGTAGCGGCAGCGACGGCACCAACAGCGAAACATCTTCCAATGCCTCAGCAAACTGCGCGCTCTACCTCTCTACAGCAGGCCCCATGCGAGTAGGGGCATTTAGCAGTGCCTCCTCAGTTAGCAGATTACTTTCAGGAGCCGGTTATTATGGCAATATGGAATTGTCCGGAAATTTGCAGGAACGTACGGTAACCGTCGGAAATGCAACCGGTAGAGGATTTACCGGCATACACGGAGATGGGGGGTTAAGTGTACGCGGTCATGCAAATCAAAACAACTGGCCTGAGTTAACCAACAATGAGGTTACAGGCGCCACTGGCTCGAATTGCCGTGGTAGCAGCTGGGATTATCACCCAACAGCAGGAGGTGATTCATATAAAATAACCTATCGCTTTTTGGGTGCATATACAGATGCCAGTCGCCTAAATATTTTTGGATTTAGAGGTGGTCGAACGGCCCCTTAACATCTTATATATCAATTTCATTTATATAAACTTTCATGAACAGCAAAAAAATAATACTGATTTATTTTCTTTCTCTGCCCCTAATTGTGCATTCACAATTTTTAGGAGGCAACGGCAACGGTGATGCCAATACACAAATTCCTACATCAAGCATGATGAATTTATGGCAAGGCACAACCAGTAATTCATGGAGCACGGCATCAAATTGGAGTATGGGGGTGGTACCTTCCGCCGGAGAGAATCTAATATTCTCCTCTACAGCAAGCAACAACCTTTTACTAGACGCATCAAGAACTATAGGGAATATCAACTTCAATGGTTCTGCCCGTAAAATACAGTTAGGCAATTTTAACCTCACCCTCAATGGCACAGTAGAAGGTGCAAACAGCAGCAGCTACGTACAAACCACCGGCACCGGCACCTTCATTAAAAGCATTACAGAAGCAGGCAGTTTTGAATTCCCTGTAGGCAACAGCGCCTATAATCCCGTTAGCATTTCAAACAATACAGGCACTGCAGACAGTTTTAAAGTACGTGTTCTCGATGAGTTATATTACCAAGGCACAAATGGCACGGTAGCCACAGAGCCGCGCGTTAAACGCACCTGGGTTATTAACAAAAACAACCCAAGTGCCATCAGTGGCAGCGGTGTAAATTTTGTTTTTAACTGGAATGCAGGTGAGGAAACAGCTGGCATTACCACCCATAGGTTATATCGCCATAATGGTACAACATGGGATAAACAAACCGGAACCACATCGGTAACTGGCACTGCCCTTACCTACACCGGATATACGGGTAATATATCATCCCCATTTGCCATTGGCGATGATATCGTGCTGCTGCCCGTTAGCTGGCTCGATTTTCGTTGCGAAGCTACACAGGAAGGTCCTACCCTTCTGCAGTGGCGCACTGCTGCGGAAAACAATACCCGTGCATTTGTTGTAGAGCGCAGCAGCCTGGGGCAGGTATACCAAAGCATTGGAGAAGTACCCGCCGCGGGCTTTAGCCAAACGGTGCGCAGCTATGCATTTGCAGATAGCAAGCCCATGGCATCGGGTGCCTACTACCGAGTGCGTATGGAAGATATGAATGGCAACAGCAGCTACAGCGATGTGTGCAACAGCAGAGCCGGCACGGTAAACAATCCGGCCCCGTTAAAATTATTCCCCAACCCTACCTATGGTGACTTGTATATAATTGCCCTGGAACCTGAGCGTAATTTTGTTTGGGATATTTTTTCCGCCACAGGAAAGTGCGTTGCAGCCGGCAACAGCACAGACGGAAAGGCCAAAGCACGCCTGCATCACCTCAGCGAAGGTGTTTATCAATTAAGGGTTATGGGTTCCGGTCTATCGGAAAACCGCAGGATATTGATACAGCATTGAACAATATGATTTATAGCCACCCATTGTGCGGCTCAGGTATGTGACCCGCAGGAGGTGCGGCGCCTGCGGTCAGATTTGACAAATTTTTGGAAATTAGTCAAATCGCCGCCAGATCCCGGTGGGATCACATATCCCTAACCCGGTGCGGCAGCGCCGGGTGGGCGACCAGAGGAGCCCCCGACCCCGGAGGGGTCGCATAAACGGGGAATCAGAAGGCTGATAAGCTCCGTCACTTTTTGGCGCCCAAAAAGTAACCAAAAAGGCTGTCACGATTTAAGGCGCCTTGCAACGCGCAGGCTATCCCGGGC
>CAYSIK010000101.1:5669-8620 GCA_964431045.1 uncultured Flavobacteriaceae bacterium | reverse complement strand
TTTGCATCCCGTTCCCAAATTCCATGTTTACAAACCGCATCTGGCCATGCTTACCGGTGTGGCATGGGATCATGTAAATGTATTTCCGACGTTTGAAAATTATGTTTCTCAGTTTGATATTTTCCTGAAAACATTGCAGCCAGGCGCCCGCTGGTTCTGGTTCGCAGGAGATCCTGATCTTGAAAAACTGGCTTTGAACAGTGAGTTTTCAAATCAACCTTACAGGGAACCTGCATTTACCTCCAATGCTGAAGGTTGTATTGTACATATTGACGGAAAGGACTATCAACTCAATATTTTTGGACGTCACAACCTGCAAAATGCTGCCGGAGTGGCACTTTTGGCTGCAGAACTGGGTATTGTCAGCCATAGGTTTTGGACATCCATGCAGTCCTTTGCCGGTACCGCCAAGCGACTGGAAAAAGTATATGAATCAGAGCTGGCAGTGGTTTATCGTGATTTTGCCCATGCTCCCAGCAAGGTGAAAGCTACGGTGCAGGCGGTTCGTGAGCAGTATCCCAACGACAACCTGATTGCCGTTTTTGAATTGCATACCTACAGCAGCCTGCAACCCGATTTTCTGCCCGGTTATCGCAACACGCTTTCGCCCGCAAACCATGCTCTTGTGTTGTACGATCCCCATGTTTTTGAACTAAAACGCATGCCGGTCCCTGAATACGGTCAAATTTCTTCCCAAATTGGTAAATGCTTGGAGTTTAATAGTCCCGATGCGCTAAAACAGGCTGTGGCAGGCGCGTGGGATACAAGCAAAAAAAATATTCTGTTACTGATGAGCAGCGGTAATCTGGGTGGGCTTAAAACCGAAGATTTTCTCAGGGCTTGAGGGCTGAATAGACAATCTCCAGTGCCTTGCTGCGCACATTTTCCTGTATAAGCTTTTTATTGTTCTCATCAGGATATGTGCGGTTGCTCAGAAAAATAAATACGAGTTGATTTCCGGGATCGGCCCAGGCCCAGTTACCCGTAAAACCGCTGTGTCCAAATAATGTAGCCGGAACCTTATCGGAAACATTTGCTTTGGAACCGGCTTGGCCATTGGGTTTGTCAAATCCAAGCCCGCGGTGAGTGCCTTTTTGTGCGGCTGCAAACAAGGCAACCGTTGCCGGTTTCAGATACCGCTTGCCATTTAGTTCTCCGCCGTTGTTTAGCATCTGGAATATTTTTCCAAGTTCTGTTGCATTGCTAAACAACCCGGCATGTCCGGCCACTCCGCCCAGCATAGCGGCACAAGGATCGTGCACAAATCCCTGAATGCGTTGTTTTCGGAAATAATTGTCTTCGGTCGTTGGTGCAAATTCATCACTGTAAAAACGCTCGTACGGCTTGAATAAAGTGCGTTTTAGGCGCATAGGTTCATAGAAGTGCGTCTGTGCAAATTGAGATACCGTCATGCCCGAAACCCTTTCCACAATTTTGCCAAGCATAATAAAACCCAGGTCGCTGTATAGGAACTCCCCTTTTTGTTTTAGGTCGGAAGCGATAATTTTATTCCAAATGGTATCGGTATAGGTTTTTCTCATCCACATGGAATCTGCAACCTGCAATGTATGCATGCTGTCCTGGTTTTTACTGAACAATCCGGGAATGGTGACAGCTTCCTTGTAAAAAGGAATAAAAGACTGCAACCCGGCGCTGTGCGTCATCAGTTGTCTGATGGTAAGCTTGGCCTTGTTGGATTTATTCAGTTCAGGCAAATAGGTATGCAAATGCGCATCCAGTTTAATTTGCCTGGACTCATTTAATTTCATGATGCTGAGCGTGGTAGCTGCTACTTTGGTAATGGACGCCAGATCGAATATATCGGTATGTTTAACTTTATGGATGCCGCTATAATCGAAACTGCCATAAGCCCTGTTATAAACACTTACACCATTTTTCAAAACCAGCAGTTGCCCGCCCGGCATGGCTTTTTGCGCCACATAATAATCAAGCAGACTGTCGAGTTTGTGGGTGAAGTTGGTGGAAAATCCATTTTTCAGCCGATCCTGACTTCGCGGATTCTCCGTAAGGTAATCAGACCCTTGCGGTTGTATTTTAATGCCCGTACCTGTAGCAAGTGTTGGTGGTACACTCACCGGTATTCTACCCTGAGATGCAATAGCCCCGAAAATCATTTCGGCTGCTGCATCCTGGTAACTTTGTCCGTCTTCATATGCCACCATACTGCATGGAATATCCTGAAAACTCTGTAGTAAGTAGGGATTGCCAAACATCACCAGTGCACCTGATTTTGCCTGCATTGCAGCATGGACAAATTTTACCACAGCTTCCGGTACGGTGTTTCTGTTTTTTCCCCACAGTGGCTGATCATGCAAGCTAATGATAATGCGCTCATTGTGGCAAAGTATGGAATCCAGCGCGTGACTAAAGTAGCCCTCGGAACTGTCTCTGTGCAGCAGATAGGGTGTTATATTGTGCTGTTTCTGCAGAGCAGATCCAAACGGATAGGCGCTGTTTTTTCCAATGCCTACCCACGCTGTTTTTATTTTTGTATTGGGCGTAAATGGCAGATAGTTGTAATCATCCTTGCAAACCGTAATGGCCTTTTCCGCTGTCAACTTCAGATGGCCTGCGCTCCAAATGTTGTTTAAATCTGCCATCAGATTTTTAGTATCGATGGGTTTGTAGTTGTGCAGCCCGGCCATGGCCTTATAGAATAGAATTTTAAAAACCCTGCGGCTCAGTTCGGCACTGTCGATTTCACCACTCCGCACCATTTTTTCTATCAAATCAACCGCCAGCGGAACATTCTCCGGAAACAGGAGAATATCATTTCCTGCCAGGGCTGCCTTTGCCTCGGCATATCCGGGACCGTAGAGAGACGAAACCCCTTTCATGTTGAGGGCATCGGTGATGACCAGGCCTTTAAAGCCAAGTTTTTCCTTCAATAAACCGGTAACGATGGGCTTGGAAAGACTGGCTGGCGTATT
>CAYSIK010000101.1:3532-5659 GCA_964431045.1 uncultured Flavobacteriaceae bacterium | reverse complement strand
GTTGTATCCAGCGCCGGAACAGCAAGGTGGCCGGTCATGATGCTTCCTACTTCTTTTTTTATAAGCGCTTTAAAGGGGAGGAGTTCCACACTGTCAAGGCGGCCTATGCTGGCCGAGATGGTTGGCAATTCCTTATGGCTGTCGGTTTCACTGTCGCCATGTCCGGGGAAATGTTTGGCGCAGGCAATAACACCAGTACTTTCCAGGCCATCTTTTATCAGGTTTGCATAACGGCTTACTTTTTCAGGAGACTCACCGAAACTTCTGAACCCTATAATCGGGTTCGCCGGATTGGTATTGATATCAACTACCGGTGCAAAGTTGATGTGAATGCCCAGCCGTTTGCATTGTTCACCCATAGCTTTGCCGGTTTCATAAATCAGTTCTTTATCATCTGCGGCCCCAAGTGTCATCTGGTATGGAAACTTGGCCAGGGTTTTTAAACGCATATTCAGACCCCATTCTGCATCCATTGAAACCAGCATCGGAATGGCAGAAATCTGCTGGTAGTAATTGGTTTGATAAGCTTGCCTTAGCGGATGTCCCTGAAAAAAACACAATCCGCCTATACCGTGATCACAAATCAGTTTTTCGGTTTCGTCGATATGCTCCGCACCCTTATTGCTCCAGACAGCCACCATCATCATTTGCCCGATTTGCTTGCGCAGTGGGAGGGTTTTCAGTATGCTGTCTGCCCATTTAGCACATTCTCTGTGAGGCGGGGAAAAGTGCCCCTGAGAAATGTACCCGTTGTCCGCTTTTATCTTAACGTTTTGACCGAGAACTTCCGATAATAACAGAATAAAAAATGTCGGTATGAGGGCGCCTTTTCTCAAGTATTAGTAAATGCAAATTTACACCCGCAATTCATCTTTGCTATTTGGAATTATGCTTATTTTTTCGTATATTTAAAATAAATTTGAACTTCAGGCAGCATATGTTAATCTTTCTGTGTCTAAACATTCAGGAAGGCAATGCTCAACCTTAAAAAATCTGGCTATGACAGAACAACAGTTGGTCGATGGATGTATACGGGAAGACCGGAAATGCCAGGAACAGCTGTGGATTCTGTACTCTGCAAAACTGCTTACCGTGAGCATTCGTTACTGCCAAAACAGGGAAGATGCGGAGGATGTACTGATGGAAGCATTCGTTAAAATATTTGACAATATCTCAGCTTTCAGGGGCCAAAGCAGTCTGGAAACATGGATGCGCCGTATAGTAGTGAATACCAGCATCAATAAGATACGCTCACGGAAATTTACAGAATCGATTGACAATGAAGCCTTACATATTGGATACGCTGACAATGCTTTTGATGCAATGGATGCAAAGGTCCTAATGAAAATGCTGGAATCGCTGCCGGTGGGATACAGAATGGTTTTTAACCTGTTTGCTGTGGAAGGATATTCACACAAGGAAATCGCAGAATTGTTAAATAAATGGAAAGGTTCTCATGAACTAATTTTAAATACAGTATTTCCTTATTCCAATGGTGAAGCGAAGAATGAAATTGACATAATAATACGAAATAATAATAAATTGTTAAATATAGATGAAGGAACAAGCCGAAGCCAGCTGGCCAAAGCCAGAAAAGCCCTTCAGGATATGATAGAGAAGAAAGGAGTAATACAGTTATGATCAACCCCGATCAGTTATTTAAAGATACCCTGCATAACCACGAAACACCCCTAAGCGGAAACGCCAGTTTTGAGAGGGTTATGCAAAAACGCAAAAACAAACGCAGAGGATTTTTCTGGTTTTCATTGAGCAGTGTGCTTGTTTTGTTGCTTTCCCTAACAGCGGCGGCTCTGTTGCGCCATCCTGTTTCCGAACAGGAGAGCAACACAACCGAAGTGAATTATAAGAAATCAGGTTCTGATGAGGCGTTAAACGCCGGAAACAATGTCGGGGCTGAAGCGGCTCCTGTTCAAACGGATGCAGGTATCAATTCTGCCAATGGTGCAAAAACCGGATTAATAGAGGAAGAGAGTGCCAACTTTGTAAGTGTTTCAAAACAAGATAAAGTTATTATAAATGCACAAGCAGCCGTGAGTGGCGTCAAAAACAATTCGGTTGAATTCTCTTCATTGGAAAATGCAGCAACTCAAGCAGCTTCGTCGGAGG
>CAYSIK010000101.1:0-3522 GCA_964431045.1 uncultured Flavobacteriaceae bacterium | reverse complement strand
AACCATCACAGCAAACAACGTTGTCGCCAATGAGCAGAACAATGAGGGGTATCGCACATTTTTTGACTGGGTAAAACATATTTCAGGACGCGGTATTGCCGATGAGTATACATTTCAGATCGAACCTACAGAAGGGACACTCTTACCTGAATTTGTCCCATTCTATCCTCCGCGTAAAGCGCGTTTCAATCCCATATTTGAACTGAGTGTTAATACCGCAGGGAATGGATATAAGTATTTCCGCGAAAGCCAGGATATTACGGTAGCCGGAAATCACCGGTTTTCACAGTATCAGGGAATTATGCTTTTTGATATGGGCAGAGGGGTGAATATTGGTGCAGGTATGGGATATATGGAAAATGTTGGTATTGGCAAGGCTCTGATTTCCGAATGGAAAGCAGACACAAACATTGCACCGGTTCGAATCACCAAAGCCCAGAATATTTCTTACAGACTCAACAAAATTTCGATACCGCTGGCCATTCGTTATCAGTTGGGATTTGGCAGAAGCCTGGTGCGCATATCGGCTACCGCAATGCCGGGATTGGTGACTTTGGGCAGTGGCACTATGTTTAGCCGCGATGCTTTACAGTCTTTGGATATGCTAAAAAAGAATGCCTTTGTGATGGACGCCCGTTTTGCCGCAGGCTTGTATTATCAGGTTGCTCCCAAAACCGCCATTTCTGCAGAGCCCATGATTCAATACCAATCCATACCCGGTGCACAATGGAAAGCCTTCAACCGATTCGGTTTTGGTTTCGGTCTGGGTGTGGTATTCAGGCCCTGAAAAACTCAAAGTCGATCAACCCAACCGAAAGTATCGGTAAGCTTTCCGTGACGAATGCCGTCAAGTTGGCTTCTAAGCCTGTCTGAAATATTGGTATTCCCCGTTTTCATAACATCGAAATACACTCCCTGATGGGCAAACCCTTCAATATTGATGAGGGTGGCTGCTGTTCCTGTAATGAAAAGTTCAGTAAGTTGGCCATTTTCGTGTAGGGATTTTAATTCCGAAACGGTTAGCGGACGTTCCTCTACCTCAATATTATCTTTTTTCAATACCTGTATCACACTGTCTCGTGTAATACCCGCGAGCATGGTCTCGTGCAGATTCGGTGTAATTACTCCCTTTTGGGTTACGGCAAAAAAGTTGGTGGTGCCGGTTTCCTCTACCAGGGTGTGTGTTGAAGGATCTGTCCACAGAACCTGGTCATAACCTTCTGATTGAGCAAGTTTTGTGGGGTACATCGCAGCGCCATAATTTCCGGCACATTTGGTAAAACCTACACCTCCCGGAGCTGCCCTACTGTATTTTTCCTCTACCTTGATGCGCAAAGGTTTTGAATAATAAGGCCCAACCGGGCAGGTGAAAATGCAAAAACAATATTTTTCAGAGGGCTTCACCCCAATAAAATCGTCGGTGGCGAACATGAAAGGCCTGATGTAAAGCGCACTGCCCTGGCTGCCTGGAACCCATTTTTTATCAATGCCAATAAGTGTTTTAAGTCCTTCCATGAAAAGCGATTCAGGTACCTCCGGCATCACCATCCGCTCGGCGGAGATATTGAGTCGTTGCCAATTGTCATGAGCCCTAAACAGGTATACATCATCCCCGTTCCTGAAAGCTTTCATGCCCTCAAATATGGCTTGACCGTAATGAATAGCACTGGTAGCCGGGCTAAGAGAAAGATTTGCATAGGGTTCAATCCGCGGCCGGGTCCATTCCTGACCGTCCCAGTCGGCCAAAAACATGTGGTCAGAAAATATTTTTCCAAAACCGATATTGTTGAAATCTACTTCTGAAATTCTGCTTTTTTCGGTATTTTGGATTGTAATATTGTGGGGCATTTCAAAGGCAAAAGTAACTCAAATGAATCATCAATCCGAAAAATCAGGTATGGATGTGGAAAATCCGCTGGAATTGCAAATGCTGTTTGGAGATAAGATTTTTTTGGATGAAAGGGATAACCTGATTCCACAATTTCCGGTTGAATCAGTGCAGAATCCAGAAATTAAGCCCGCAGAAAATCCTGATTTTCCAATTCTGTTTTATCTTGATTTGGAGTCCACGCCAACTGAGCGTTTTGGTGATATTAGGACATTGCTTGGTAAAATGCTTCTGGTAACACAATTTGACGGGAAAGTACCAACTATGGATTTGGCTGAAGTGATTGATTTAAAAGGTCTTTCCGAGCAAAAATTTTTATCAAAAGTGAATACCTGCAGAAAGGCAATTGTTTTTTCTGATCATTGGCCTTTTCAGCAAAATATGGCTTCGAATATGGATGTTTTTCCCTTGGGTGAAAATCGCATATTTTATGCTCCAACCGTTTCTTCAATCATTGCTGATATTGAGCTAAAAAGGGCGTTTGCAACGGCACTGAAAAATTATTTTCAGGAAGTGTAGACAGCTCAATTTATTGAAAAACAATGCAGATGTAATCTGCTCAAAAAAAATAAATTTATTTTTGCAAATAATTAAATTGAAAACTGTATTTTTGCTATAATGAGGCAAAATATTACCCGATTTATATTTCTGCTTATTGGTATTCTTGCGCTGACGCCTGCTTCCAAACTCAAAGCAGACCACGTAATGGGTGCCGATATGGGCTATCAGTGTCTTGGAAACGGCCGTTATAAAATAATTATCAAATTTTATCGCGATTGCCGGGGTGCTTCTGCGCCACCCAGCTGGAGTATTTTGTCCTGGTATGCAGGAAACAACGGCGGCATGGGTACTTCCCGCACCACACTCTCGCTTTCACGGGTTGGAATTCGCGATATTTCACCACGCTGCTCAACCTCCAGTAGCCCCTGCAATCCCCAAAATACCAGTTACACCGGTGAGGGTGTTGAAGAACATACCTACGAAAGCACCATCGATATCAGCAAGGCTCCTTTCTCTACTTCGGGATTGGGAACAACCTACTGTGAGCTGACCTTGGCATATAATCAGTGTTGCCGAAATGCTGCCATTACCACCGGTGCCACCTGGGCTGACTTTTGGACCACAGCAACCATCAATGTTTGTAATCTAAAGAAGAGTAAAAATAAGTGCAACACAACACCTGTTTTTACCAATGTACCGGTTGCTTATACTTGCTGTAATCAGGCATATTATTTTAACAATGGTGCACTGGATACGGTTGATTATGACTCTCTGTCATACAAGATGGTTCCTGCTTTGGCAGGTGTGCCCAGCACATCCGTACCTTATACCAACCCGTTTTCTTTTAAATTTCCCGTAACACCCTATTGCATACCTCCCGGCAAGGTAGACTGTGTTCCCAATACCAGTACCAAACCGCCCCGCGGATTTTGGCTGGATACCAGTTCAGGTGACCTGGTATTTACCCCCACCAAATGTGATGAAGTAGCTGTGCTTGTTCTTGAAGTTACCGAATGGCGAAGGGATACAACCGGAAAATGGGTCTGGGTGGGTAAAACCCGGCGGGATATGCAGATTGTTGTGAAAGATGACTGCGGATTCAATAAATCTCCCACGATTGAAGGCCCTGTCAC
>CAYSIK010000100.1:0-8636 GCA_964431045.1 uncultured Flavobacteriaceae bacterium | reverse complement strand
CAGCTGCGGCAGCATGCACAAATTCAGTTCCCTTGCGATGGCTGCCTGGCAAAGCAAAAAACAGGGTGCAGGCAGGATTTCCGAGCCTGCGGGTATCATATCCCGGCTGCGTGAGCACCATACTGCTATCGGCGGTAACGGCTTCGCCTTTTATAACTGCGGTGATTTCCTGCCAGGTGTATTGCATACTCAGGTGTTTTCGCCACCCAGGTTCATTTCGGCACCATCCCCAATATTCATGCTTTGCACAGCACCGGTAAGGCTGGCATCGGAGCCTATGAGTGAATTTTCAAGAATGGCGGTTTGAATCTGAGCATTCTGTCCAATAATACTGTTTTTAACAACAGATCTGAATATTGCAGCGTGCTCACCAATGCTCACATCCGGACCAATAATGCTATTTTCAATTTTTGCCGAAGGCGAAATATATACCGGCGGAATTATAATATTCGACTTCAAAATATCCTTGGGTACATCGGGCAATCCCTCTCGGCGCAGCAAATTGCGATTCGTTTGGAGAATAATTTCCTTCTTCCCGCAATCAAACCAGTTTTCTACAGCGAAAGTCCGCAGATTTACTCCTTTTTCCATCATGCACTGAAGTGCATCGGTTAAGTGAAATTCATTCTGGGTGCGGATATCATGGGTAATATTATACTCAAGACATTCCTTAAGAATGCCTGTTTCCCTTATAAAATAAAGACCTACGAGTGCTAGATTGCTTTTCGGGATGGCTGGTTTTTCCACCAGTCGGCGAATTGTTCCTTCCTCATTGAGTTCG
Organism: uncultured Flavobacteriaceae bacterium; assembly: GCA_964431045.1. Taxonomy (GTDB): domain Bacteria; phylum Bacteroidota; class Bacteroidia; order NS11-12g; family UBA955; genus RGEC01. The sequence goes on along the minus strand of CAYSIK010000100.1, from coordinate 7,855 downwards.
GCTACGCCAAACTGCCTTGGATCTTCTACTTTTTTTACACCCAAACTGCTTACCGGCTGAGCAATTACCGCTTTTAAATCGGTTTCAAAAATGGTATCACCCAGCACAATCAGCACGGGTTCATCGTCCTTAACTTCATTGCGGGCCAGCCAAATGGCATGTCCGGTTCCTTTTCCAAGGGTCTGGATAACAAATGAGGAATTTACGCCGGTGTAATGATCGGAAATGTATTGCTCAATTTTATCTCCCAGATGCCCGATAATAAAAACAAAATCGGCGATACCAGCTTCAATCAGGGTATCCATAATATGACCCAGAATAGGCTTTCCGGCTACCGGGATAAGGCTCTTCGGTTGTGTAGTGGTATGGGGTTTCAGCCTGCTGCCGATACCGGCTACCGGGATGATGGCTTTCATATTGCGATGCACAAAGTTACGACTCAGCGTGGTTTTCCGATATTTCCCATTTCACACACAGCAATCTGTGTGTAGTTTCCTGCACAGGTGCAACGGCAGAGCGCCTGATTCCGGGCACACCCAGAACCCCGCCTGCATGGGTTAAAACGGGATATGCATCTTTTTCTGAAGCCGGAACATGGGCATCTGTCAGCAAATCACTGATTTTTTTGGTTCCCGGCATACCAAATGGCTGGATGCGCTCTCCTTTTCTGCGACTTCTGAGACTTACCGGAAAATTTAGCTCGTCGAGGTCAAACAGCCAGGTTTGCGCGTAGTCAAAGTCGGAAGGGGTTTCATGCTGAATACTCAGCGTAATAAGAAACTTCCCGGCCTGCAGGCAAACCGGTAATTCTGCCACACTATTGATATCGGTTTCTTCAATTTCGTGCCTCGAAGATTTCCCTACCCAGATTCCTGCATTTCGAACCTCAGCCATCCAGCCATGGAAATAAAAGCGGCTTCCTGTTGCCGCTTTCAGCAACTTTTCGGATTCTGTTATATGCATTCCCAAACTTTTCAGGTACTGAATAAGGGGTTGCTGCTGCGAGGGGTCAAACATTCTGCCGTCGCCCACATTGGGAAAACGCGCGGCCCAGCGTTTATTTTTATGATTTTCTGCACTGCGCAACTCACTCAGGGAGCGGCTCAGTTCCGAAAATTCCTTCTCAGCTTCCGGAAACCCATCCTGAATCAGGGGTAAAATCCAGTGTCTGACCTTATTTCTCAAGTAGTCGGTTTTGCGATTGCTGCTATCTTCCCGCCAGTCAAATCCCTCTGAAGTCAGCCACTGTCGAATTTCGGCGGCATCAGCAAACATCATGGGCCTGAAAATATTTTCGCGCCAAAGCGGTATACCCTGCCAGGCTGACGGGCTATTGCGAAGCAGGTAAATAAAAAGATGCTCAAGGTTGTCAGTGCGCTGGTGAGCCGTACATACGGTGGTCATCTCAGCATTTATAAGCCGTTTAAAGTAGTGATAGCGCAATCTTCTGGCAGCCATCTGCACCGATTCCCCGTTCAGTTGTGCTTCAATCAGGGTGTCGGGGTGCGTGGCATGTAACTTCACACCCCACTGTTTGCATAGATTTTGAACAAAAGCTTCATCACCATCGCTTTCTGCACCTCTAAGGCCGTAATTAATGTGCGCCACTTCAAACCTGTATCCTGCTTTGTGAAACAGATATCCCATGGCCACGGAATCTGCGCCCCCACTCACTGCAAGCAAGGTTTTTCCCTCAATAATTTCAGGAGCATTCTCACGGATAAAGCTTTGAAACCGATTTAGCACGTTATTTGCAAAGTAATTCCAAAAATTCGGATGAACAAGTCCCGGTTGCTGCTGTTTTTCATGATTATGCTCAATCTTAGCAGGTTGCAGGCACAGGAGATCATGCTGAAAGCTGACCGCATGAAAGGCGAAAAACGGAAGGGTGACAACTACCAGATACTTCGTGGCAATGTAATGTTTGAGCAAAGCGGCAGCCTGGTTACCTGCGATGAAGCTGAATACAACACCGTTAAAGAGGAGCTTCAAGGTTTTGGCAACGTGCGTATCACCAGCTCCGAAGGGGCTGTAGTAACGGGAAGCAGGCTGTTTTTTGACAATAAAAATAAAACTGCCCGTGTGGACGGCAACGTGATTCTCCGCGATAAAAAGATGGTTCTTACCACACCCTGGATTATTTACCATACCGACACGCGGATTGGCTATTATGGCGCAGGCGGCACCATTGTAGATGAAGAACTTACACTTACCAGTCGCACAGGCAGCTATAATCCAAATTTGTCTATGTTGTATTTTAGATACAATGTGGTACTCACCCACCCGGATTATGTAGTTAAAACCGACACCTTGCAGTACAGCAGCCGCACAGGCAATACCTGGTTTTTTAATTTCACCGAAATTCAAAGCGATGAAAACACCATCCTTTGCAATTACGGCAATTACAACACCAAAACCGGACAAAGCTATTTTACGCGGAACGCAGCTCTCATAAACAAAGAAAACACCATACGTGCAGATACGCTTAGCTACAACCGCAATACGGGTATTGGGAATGCTTACGGACGTTTGTGGGTGAAAGACACATCACAGAACATCAGCATATTTGGCAACCGGGGCTATTATGACAAAAACCGCAAATACACCCGTGTGATGGGCAATACACTCGCCAAGAAAATGGAGAAAAATGGCGATAGCCTCATGCTGAAAGCCGACACATTTGTTTATGTAGCCGACACCACCACCCAAAAACGTTACCTGCATGCGTTTCACCGCACCTTGCTTTGGCGTGCCGATTTCAGCGGCACAGCAGATAGCCTAACCTATCAGGCGGATGACAGTGTATTTACCCTCTATGGCAAACCCGTACTGTGGAACGAAAACACCCGGCTGAATGCCGACACCATCCGCATTTTCATTGCAAACAGCCGGATAAAGCTCATGCACATGAGGAAAAATTCGTTTATAGCCATGCGTGAAGACACAGGGCATTTCAGCCAGATTTCAGGCGCGGACATGGACAATTACTTTACCCCGGAAAACAAACTGAAAACCATACGGGTAAAGGGAGACGGCAAAAGCATTTATTTTATTAAAGAAAAAGACTCTGCCATTACCACGGCCAATTCTGTGCAGTATGGAAACATGCAAATAGACCTGGACAGCAACCGGGTTTCGGGTGTTCGCTTTTATGGCAACCCCTCGGGCACGCTCTATCCCATGGGCGATTTTCCCAAAGAACAAAAGACCTTGCCGGGCTTTATCTGGGATGAGGGTAACCGACCAGAAGCCACCACGTTCAAAGCGCCATTCCCGGTTCCTCCTTTACCCGCAAGGCATTCAGGCAGCAATCCCGCACCAAAACAAAACGGGCGTAAAAAAGCAAAAGAGTGATTCTATCGGATTTTGCCAAAATTTCAACTGAATTGTGTAACCAAAAGCACCTTTCAAGCGTTCTTTTGTAATACCAAATGCGATTTGCCGTCCTTCTACTCAGTTTTTTTACCATTTTTTCAGGCAAAGCCCAGTATTTTACCGTAAGTGGATTTGTGGCAGACAGCACCCGCGCCCCCATCCCGGATGTCAGCATTTTTATTACGAATGGCTCCATGGTGGGCAACACAGATGGTTCAGGATTTTATAAATTTGATCTCAGGGCCGGCGAGTACGAACTGGTTTTCAGCCATCCAAACTACCAGCGCGTGAGCCTCAAGGTAGTGCTGGATAAAAAAGATGATACCCTGAATGTAATTTTACCGGAGCTGGCAAAATCTGTGGGTGAAATTCAAATCACCCGCAAATGGACAGATCCCGGGCCTGAAATGATGCGCAAAGCCATTGAGAAAAAGGATTACTGGGCATCCCGCATACCGGCATCTACGGCAGAGGTTTACATCAGGGCGTTTGAACAGTACAATCCGCCCAAAAAGAAAGAAAATGTATGGCATGAGCCCGACACAGCGCTGGAAAACGCAAAAAAGAAGAAAAACAAAGACGACGAGCCCAATATCAACATGGCTGAAATCTTGTTGCAGCGCGATTTTCAACCTCCGGGAAAAATCAAGGAAACACGGACCGGTGTAAAAAAAATCGGGGATGTATCCGGGCTTTTTTACCTCAGTACCACAGAGGGAGATTTTAATTTCTACCAAAACCTCATTCGCATCCGTGGAATTGGCGATATGCCGGTGATGTCGCCCCTTTCCGGAACAGCACTGCTGGCCTATAAATTCCAGTTTTTGGGCAGCTATAAAAATGAATCGGGGCAGCGCATTCTGAAAATCAAAATGTCACCCCGCTCTATTTCCAATGCGGTATTCAGCGGAGAAATTCACCTCGTGGACACCCTTTTCTACATCTACCGAACAGAGCTAAATTATCCGTCCAATCAGCTGAATGAATACGATAAATTTACCATGCGACAAGAATTTAGCCTTAGCAAAGACACCTGGCTAACCCTGGATAAGCAGCGTTTCGATTATCACGCCGTAGCCGGCAAGGGAAAATTCAGCGGTTATACCCTGGTGAAATACAATAAATACGAACTCCAAAAATCCTTCCCAAAGAATCATTTCGGACTGGAAGTCAGTTCGGCCACTGACAGCGCCTATGAGCGAGACAGTGCATTCTGGAGCCAGAAACGCACTACACCGCTCAACAATACAGAAATCCGGTTTATCACACGAACCGACAGCATAAAAAGAATACAGAACAGCAAAGCCTATCTGGACAGCATAGAAAAGGACAAAAACAAAGTCACTTTTGCCAAATTATTTTTCAAAGGACAAGAGTATCAAAACAGGGAAAAAGGCTACTATATGGACTTTCAGCCTATGATGTTCATTGTGCAGCCATGGTTCCCCGGAGGAACCCGCGTTACCTTGTGGAACACATTTGAAAGACGGTTTAAAAACAAACGCGACATCAGGCTAATTGAGAATTTATCATACGGTCTGAACAACAAAGACGTGCGGGGAACGGTCATTTTCACAACCACTTTTGATCCCTTTCACAGGGGCGTATTTTCGGCCACTGCAGGCCGCGATTTTAATTTCATCAACCCCAATGCGGCGTTTCTGGACCTGGCACGCAGGGGCAACTTTTACCAAAACAGCCATGCCGATGTTTATGTGCGCAGAGAGTTGATAAACGGGCTGTATTTAAGGGTACAGGCCGAGTTTTCTGAAAGAAAGGATATCAGCAACTTCACATTTGATGGTTTTGCCGACAGCTTGTTTGAAAACAACATACCTACCTCATTTGGCACCAACAGGGCATTTTTTGGCAATTTCACACTCAGCTACACCCCATTTCAGAAATACATAAGAGAGCCCAGACAAAAAGTAATTCTGGGAAGCCGCTGGCCTACCTTCAGCATCAACCTGAACCATGCCATACCCGGTGTATTAGGTTCCAACATCGACTACAGTTATCTTGAATACCGAATGGAACAGGACTTCCCGCTGGGTTTGCTGGGGCGAAGTGAATACCGATTGGTAAGTGGCAGTTTTCTGCGTCGAAACAACCTGAGTCCTGTTGATTATCGCTATCAGCGCCGAGGCGACCCCAGTGTGTTTACACCGCCCATGTATGCGTTTCAAACCCTGGATTCCACCTTTGTAACCTACAAGCGCTTTTTGGAGGGTCACTACCGTCATCATTTTAATGGTTCACTGATCAATAAAATTCCTTTCATGCGTTTGCTAAAACTGCGCGAATCTGCCGGAGCCAATATTTTATATGCGCCGGAAAGACGGAATATGTTGTTTTACGAAGTTTATGCCGGTATTGATAAACTCGTTCGCATATGGCGCGACCGCTACAAACTGGGTCTTTATTATGCAGTGGGATACAGCAATCTCTTTGAGAAACCGGTTGTGGGCTTTAAATTGAACTTCGAATATTTCGACAGGCGAAACAATTCCTGGTAACCTGCTGTATTTATTCCTGTACACCTTGGGGGCCTGTGTCCCAATTGTGGTATACCTTGTATAACTTTGCATTTCACTTATGTGCGGAATTGTTGCTTACATCGGCCATCGCGAGGCCTACCCCATTATCATCAAAGGGCTGAAACGCCTTGAATACCGCGGTTATGACAGCGCAGGCGTTGCCCTGCTGAACGGTGACCTGCGTGTGTTCAAACAGAAAGGCAAAGTTGCCGATCTGGAAAAAGCTGCAGCCGGAGAATACACCCAAGGCAGCACCGGTATGGGGCACACCCGCTGGGCCACGCACGGTGTTCCCAACGATGTGAATGCACACCCCCACCTTAGCCAAAGCGGTGACCTCGCCGTGATTCACAATGGCATCATTGAAAACTACGCCACCATCAAGGAAGGTCTTATTCGCCGCGGCCACACCTTCAGCAGTGATACCGATACTGAAGTACTCATTCACCTGATTGAAGACATCATGGTAAACGCAGGCCTCAACCTGCACGAGGCGGTGCGCGTGGCCCTGAAACAGGTAGTGGGCGCCTACGCCATTGTTATCCTCAGTAAAAACCACCCCGAACACCTCATTGCAGCCCGCAAGGGAAGTCCGCTGGTGGTGGGCATTGGCAAGGAACGCGGCGAGTTCTTCATGGCCTCCGATGCCACGCCCATCGTGGAATACACCAGACAGGTAATCTACATGAACGATGGTGAAATCGCTGTGGTGGAAAACGACGAACTTACTATCAAAACCATCGACAACGAAATTCAGACTCCCTATATCCACGAACTGGAAATGAACCTCGAGCAGCTGGAAAAAGGCGGCTACCCGCATTTCATGCTCAAGGAGATATACGAGCAACCCAAGAGTATCTTGGATAGCTTCAGGGGCCGTATTGACCCCATGAGCGCTGAAATTATCATGCGCAGCATACGCGATTATGAGGAAAAATTAAAAAATATCAACCGCCTCATTCTCATAGGCTGCGGTACCAGCTGGCATGCCGGTCTGGTGGCTGAATATTTGTTTGAAGAATTTGCCCGTATCCCTGTAGAAGTAGAGTACGCCAGCGAATTCCGCTACCGCAATCCCGTTATTTACGGCGATGACCTGATACTGGCGATTTCTCAAAGCGGCGAAACCGCCGACACCCTGGCAGCCATGGAACTTGCCAAAAACAAGGGCGCAACAGTATTTGGGGTTTGTAACGTAGTAGGCAGCAGCATTCCCCGCCTAAGCCATGCCGGGGCCTACACCCACGCAGGACCTGAAATTGGCGTAGCCAGCACCAAGGCATTTACCGCACAGGTGACCGTACTTGCACTGATTGCCATGGCCATGGGTAAGCTTCGTGGCGCCCTCACAGGCGAACAGCTCAGGGCGCTGATGTACGAGCTGGAAAGCATTCCCGCCAAGGTGGAAAAGGCGCTTAAACTGAATGATGAAATTGTGAAGCTGAGCGAAATGTATAAAGACTCGCACAACTTCCTGTATTTAGGCCGCGGCTACAACTTCCCCGTAGCGCTTGAAGGCGCCTTAAAACTGAAAGAAATCAGCTACATCCACGCAGAAGGTTATCCTGCCGCTGAGATGAAGCACGGACCCATTGCCCTTATTGATGAAAACATGCCTGTAGTGGTGATTGCCACCAACAGCGCACACTACGAAAAAGTAGTGAGCAACATACAGGAAGTGAAAGCCCGTAAAGGTAAAATCATCGCGATTGTGTCGGAAGGCAACACCGGCCTCAATGATCTGGCGGATCACGTGATAGAGGTTCCCGAAACCGAAGAAAGCCTGAGCCCGCTCATTAACACCATTCCGTTGCAGCTGCTAAGCTACCACATCGCCGTTATACGCGGCTGTAATGTAGACCAGCCAAGGAACCTGGCGAAGAGTGTGACGGTGGAGTAGTGCCGAACGGAGTGATTTCCACGATAATACTGTAATTTTTTCT
>CAYSIK010000099.1:0-8652 GCA_964431045.1 uncultured Flavobacteriaceae bacterium | reverse complement strand
TTCAGGGGCGCAAAACGCTGTGTTCCGGCACCGGCACCACCGCGTCCATCAGAGATACGGTAGGTTCCGGCACTGTGCCACGCCATACGGATAAACAAAGGACCGTAATGTCCGTAGTCTGCAGGCCACCAATCCTGAGATTTTGTCATCAGGTCATTGATATCTTTCTTCACTTCTTTCAAATCCAGGGATTTGAAGGCTTCGGCATAATTGAAACCTTCTTCCATGGGATTGGACAGGTTTGAATGCATGCGCAAAATGCCCAGTGGCAGCTGATTGGGCCACCAGTCGCGGTTTCGCGTTCCACGTCCCGCGCTGGGACTTACCATTTTTCCGGAGAAAGGACACTTGCTTTCTCCATTGCTATTTTTATGATCTTCCATTGATTTGTTTGGGTTGTGCTTCTTTTAACAAATTGCTTCCATTCATTGTTTGAACAAAAGACGATTGCTTCGCAAATTTCAGCACGAAAAACGGATTTTAAAAGTTACTTATGTTGCTTTGAGGATGATTTTGATTTTTCAAAGAGATCGCTTGAATAGCTTTTTAGATATGATATAGAACAATAATGGTTTTTTGTGTAACAAATAAACTATGGATTTTAACCATAATTGTTCAAACATCAATGTTTTACCACCAATTTTGCACCGGGGTAGATTTAAGTTTTCATAGCTTGCAAGGCCCGGTCTTTTGGCCGGGTCTTGTTCTTTTATGGCCGTTCTGTTTTAATATCGTTATTTTGCCGTAGGATGTTTTCAGGCAAGGATATCTTTTTCAGTCGGTGGTTTTTACCCACCTTGTTTGCTTTACTGGTCTTTTTTATAAGCATTCGGGCTATCTATGCCCCTGAAAAGGAGATGCCCGGTTACACGGGAAAAGTTACCGCCTACAACAACTACGTAATCTTCTCCAACAGTTTTTATCACCTCTCAGAGGGCAAAAACCTGTATGCCCAATACCCGGAAGAGCAATATGATGTATATAAATATTCCCCCACATTCGCCCTGCTTTTCGCGCCCTTATCTGCCTTGCCGCATAGTGTTGGGCTCACAGCGTGGAACTTGCTGAACATTCTGGTTTTTTTGTATGCCCTGAGAAAACTGTCACTAACGCCCATTCGCGAGCTGGGTTTCGGATTGCTGGCCATTCCCGAAATTTTCACCACTACCACCAACAGCCAAAGCAACTTGTTGATCGCAGGACTGCTTATGTTGGCATATATATACCTGGAAAATGGCAAAACCCTTTTACCGGTGCTGTTTATCTCACTCACTGTTTTTATCAAGCTGTTCGGCATATTGTTTTTTGCCCTTGTTTTACTGTATCCTCAACGCCTTAAAGCCATACCTGCAGCGGCAAGTGTCATGCTCGGACTGTTTGTCTTGCCCATGCCTTTTGGCGGCTGGGAAAGACTCATACAGCACTACCGCGAATTTTTCGGCCTCATTTCCGGCGATCACGGCTTTTTCGTAAAATACAGTGTTATGGGATGGCTGCAAAGCTGGTTTGGGTGGCAACCCAATAAAAACAGCATAGTGCTGGCCGGTCTTCTCCTCCAGTGTGTTCCTTTATTGTTTTGGAAGAGATTCCGTAACCCCGGCTTCAGAACCGTCTATGCAGCGTCCTGGCTCATCTGGCTGGTCATATTCAACCACATGGCCGAAAGTGCCACTTTCATCATTGCTATAGTGGGTGTATTTCTGTGGTATTTCAAGTTTCCGGAAAGAAAAGCATGGCAAATTGCCATACTTATTCCCGTAATGCTGTTCACCTGCCTGGGCCCTTCGGATATCTACCCAAAAGCCTGGCGCCTGCTGATTGTGGAGACCTGGCAACTCAAAGTATTTCCGTGTATCCTCGTTTGGGCAATTTGCCTTTTTCAGCTACTGTCTGATATTATTAAAAATACTTTTTCTTCAGCCAAAACGCCAATCGCACCATAAGAATCAGCACAGGTACTTCTACCAGCGGACCAATAACACCTGCAAATGCCTGACCGCTATTTAATCCAAACACCCCTATCGCGACCGCAATGGCCAGCTCAAAATTATTTCCCGCTGCAGAAAAAGAAACCGATGCTGTTTCAGCGTAGGCAGCTCCCAGTTTTTTAGCCACCAAAAACATCAGTCCGAACATGATGCAGAAATACAGCACCAGCGGTATGGCCACACGAACCACATCCAGCGGCAGTTTCACCATCAGTTCGCCTTTTAGAGAAAACATAATGACAATCGTAAGCAGCAGAGCTGTAAGTGTTATGGGCGAAATGCGGGGTATGTATTTTTGGTTATACCATGCCTCACCCTTTAAGGCTATCAACCCATAGCGGCTGACCACCCCCATCAAAAAGGGGATTCCCAGATAAATTCCGACCGTTTTGGCTATTTCGGCTATGCCAATATTCACCTGAATAGATTTCAGTCCAAATAAAGGCGGCATTTTTTCCAGAAAAAACCAAGCATACACGCTGAAGAACAATAGCTGCAGCACACTGTTGATGCCCACCAGTGCAGCAATGTATTCACGGTTTCCTTCGGCCAGTTCATTCCACACAATTACCATGGCTATGCAGGGGGCAATGCCTATCAAAATCAGACCCGACATGTATTCCGGATAATCGTTGAGAAATACAATACTGAGAAAGAACATGAGCAAGGGTCCCACAAACCAGGTAATAAACATATTGGAAAAGAAAAGTCCCTTGTTGGCAAACAATGCCGGAATCTTTTCATAGCGCACTTTGGCCAGCGGCGGATACATCATCAAAACGAGTCCGATTGCCAGGGGGGTGTTGGTTGTGCCATCACCCATAGCCTGAATGGCAAGAGGTACGGAGGGAAACCACACGCCGATAGCCACACCCAACGCCATGGCCATAAAAATCCATAGGGTGAGATAGCGGTCTAAAAATCCGAGTCTTTTATTTCCGGGCATATTTTCAGTAAATTATGTGTTGTTTAATAAATTCTCCGCAATAGGTTTTTATCAGGTTGCGGGTGTGCTCAAATGCATTGTGGACTTCCTCTTCCGAACCTGTGGCTTTGGCCGGATCCGGAAAGTTTTCGTGGAAAAGAACTGCCGTGGTGGGAAACCATGGACATCTTTCTTTAGCATGATCACAAACCGTGATGACATAATCGAAGTCAATATTTCTGTACTCATCTACATGGTTGCTGGTGTGCCGGCTGATATCAATACCGTCCTCTGCCATAATGGATATGGCTTTGGGATTTACTCCGTGTGTTTCCACGCCGGCGCTGTATACTTCCACTTTTTCGCCACCCATAGCAGCAAGGTAGCCATGTGCCATCTGGCTTCGGCAAGAATTGCCTGTACACAATACCAAAATCTTCTTTTTCATTAGCAGGCAGGAGGTTGTTCAGGGTCAAACGCCTTGAAGAATTTTTTAAACGTCTTGCGCATGGCTTCCCAGTTTTCAGCATCTATGCAGTAGCAAATTTTAGGTCCGTCAATACTTCCTTTAATGATACCCGCACTTTTCAGTTCTTTCAGGTGCTGACTAACGGTACTTTGCGATAAAGGAATTTCTTCCACTATATCACCGCACATGCAGGTTTCTTTTTCCATCAACACCCTCAAAATCGCTATTCTTGCAGGACTGGATAGAGCTTTGGCATATTCAGCAATGCGGTTGTCACGCACGCTAAACTCATCTAATTTGGCTGTTCCCATAATTTTATAATCGCAATATTACGATAGTTACCGTAATATTACGATAAATAAATTATTAACAAAAAAGACCGCTGTTACAGCGGTCTTTTTTATTGGTATTCTGTTTGGTTACGAATCCCTTCTGGGTCCACGGTCATCGCGCTGTTCACGACGGGGACCGCGGTCTCCGCCACCTTCGCGGCGCTCACGGGGTGCAGGCTCCACGTAGCCCTCAGGCTTGGGAAGCAACACCTTGCGGCTGAGTCGGAACTTACCGGTCTTCTTGTCAATTTCGATAAGTTTAACATCCAGCTTATCGCCTTCCTTCAACACACCTTCCATGCTACCCAGACGCTCCCAGGTAATTTCACTGATGTGCAGCAGTCCGTCCTTGCCGGGCATAAACTCAACAAAGGCACCGAAATCCATAATATTTTTCACAGTTCCGTGGTAGGTTTCACCCACTTCAGGTACAGCCACAATGGCCCTTACCATGCCGCTGGCGATACGCATGGCCTCGCCGTTGCTGCTGAATATTTCCACAAATCCCTTGCCGTCGCGCTCCTCAATGGCCACCTTGGCTCCGGATTTTGCCTGAATATCCTGCACTACTTTACCACCCGGACCGATTACGGCACCGATGTATTCTTTTTCAATCTCGATTACTTCCACACGGGGAGCGTGGGGCTTCATCTCAGAGCGGGGCGCTGTGATGGCTTTGCCCATTTCACCCAGAATGTGCAACCTGCCTTCGCGGGCCTGTTGCAACGCCTGGTAAACCATATCCCATTTCAAACCATTAATCTTGATATCCATCTGGCAAGCAGTAATCCCTTCGGTGGTTCCTACTACCTTGAAGTCCATATCGCCCAGGTGATCTTCATCGCCCAGAATATCGCTAAGAATGGCGTATTTGTCAGAACCTTCCTTGCTAATCAGTCCCATGGCAATACCACTCACCGCTTTTTTAATGGGAATACCGGCATCCATCAGTGCCATAGAACCGGCACATACAGTAGCCATTGAGCTGGAACCATTACTTTCCAGAATATCGCTCACAATACGCAGTACGTAAGGAACATCGTTGGGTACCATTTTCTTGATACCGCGCAGGGCAAGGTTTCCGTGGCCAATTTCGCGGCGTCCGGGACCTCTGTTGGGACGAACCTCACCGGTACTGAAGCCAGGGAAGTTGTAGTGCAGCATAAAACGGTTGTAACCGTAAAGCATGGGTGCATCCAGCAGCTGCTCATCCATCTTGCTTCCCAGTGTTACGCTGGTCAGGGACTGGGTTTCGCCGCGGGTAAATACCGAGCTGCCGTGGGCTGCAGGCAGATAATCCACTTCGCAGTTGATGGGGCGAATCTGGGTAGAGCTTCTGCCATCGAGGCGGCGGCCGGTTTCCAGAATCATGTCGCGCATCACATGGTACTCAGCCTCGTGGAAATATTTTTTTACCAGGCCCTTTTTCAGGTCGGCATCTTCAGCACCTTCAAAACGGGTGAGATACTGATCCAGAATGGCGCGGAACGCTTCATGGCGGTCGCTTTTGGCACTGCCGCTTTCGGCAACCTTGCGAAGTTCTGGGCTGCAATCGGCGATTACCTGTTTGCGGAGATCCTCATCGTTGGTTTCGTGGTTGTACTCACGGGTTGCCTTGCGGCCACCCAGCATTTCCACAAACTTGATTTGCTCTGCACACTGGCGCTTAATGGCTTCATGGCCAAATTTCAGGGCTTCAAGGAAGTCAGCCTCGGAAACTTCATCCATTTCACCTTCTACCATGTTAATGTCGTGGGCGGTACCCCCAACCAGCATATCGATATCGGATTTCTCCAGTTCTTCTTTGGTAGGGTTGATAATGAATTTACCATCGATGCGGCCTACGCGCACTTCGCTTATAGGTCCCATGAAAGGAATGTCGGTCAGCATCAAGGCGGTGCTGGCAGCCAGTCCCACGTAAGTATCGGGCAGTATGTTCTCATCAGAGCTGATGAGAAACAGGTTCACCTGGGTGTCGCCGTGGTAGTCTTCGGGAAACAAAGGACGCAGACAACGGTCTACCAGACGTGAAATCAGCACCTCATAATCGGTGAGTTTGGCTTCGCGGCTGTGAAAACTGCCGGGAATACGGCCTACAGCGGCAAATTTTTCCTGATAATCAACACTGAGGGGTAAAAAATCAATGCCTTCACGGGCATCATAGTTACTTACTACGGTAGCCAGGATCATGGTTTTGCCTACTTTCAGCACGCAGCTGCCATGGGCTTGTCTGGCCAGACGACCGGTTTCTATCTCGATGATTTTACCATCGCCGGTGTCAAATTGGGTTTTTTGTATGTTTAGCATAGTTTTTATTTACGTAAAAAGCCCCGTTACGCCGGAAGGCGTGCGGGGCTTTTCTTATTAAGGGGGTCAAAGGAGACGAGGCGGGAATATTACTTCCTGATGCCCAGTTCCTTAATGAGTGCGCGGTACTTGAAAATGTCTTTCTTAGCCAGGTAATTCAGCAGGCTGCGGCGCTTACCTACCAGTGCAATCAGGGCTCGCTCGGCACTTTTGTCCTTGCGCTGACCTTTCAAATGGCCGCTGATGTAGTTGATACGCTCGGTAAACATAGCAACCTGTGCTTCAGTGCTGCCTGTGTTCTTTTCGCTGCCGCCAAACTTAGCAAAGATTTCTTTTTTCTGTTGGGTTGTCAGATGCATGTGTTCGTAAAATGGGCTGCAAAAATAATGATTTTTTCTTAATATAGCGCACTGCAGGTATATTTTTTTGCAAGATTTGACAACTTTTGGAAAGTTGTCAAATCTATAACTATGCAATTATTCAAAATAATTGCGGGTATAGAACCCTCCCTTGCGCAGGTAATCTTCTTTCTTCATGAGCTGCAAATCACTCTGCATCATGTCTTTCACCAGGTCATCAAGGGTGTGACGGGGTGTCCAGCCCAACTTTTCACGGGCCTTGGTCGCGTCACCCAGCAGCAAGTCCACTTCAGTAGGTCTGAAATAGCGGGGATCCACACACACCAGTTCCCGTCCGGCTTTTAGGTGGGCCAGGTCCAGCCCACAGGCGGTGGCCTTTTGTTCGTCCACAAAACCCAAAATACCCTTTTCTTCCACGCCGTTGCCGTGAAACTCAATTCCAATACCTACTTCGCTGAAGGCTTTGCGCACAAAATCGCGGATTTCAGTGGTATGGCCGGTGGCAATGACAAAATCTTCGGGATTATCCTGCTGCAAAATCAGGTACATGGCCTCTACATAATCCTTGGCGTGACCCCAGTCGCGCTTGCTGTTTAGGTTGCCCAGATACAGTTTTTCCTGCAAACCCAGGGCAATTCTTGAGGCAGCGCGGGTAATCTTGCGGGTTACAAACGTCTCTCCGCGAATGGGGCTTTCGTGGTTAAATAAAATACCGTTGCAGGCATACATTTTATAGGCCTCGCGGTAGTTTACCGTAATCCAGTAGGCATACATTTTGGCCACAGCATAAGGGCTGCGTGGATAGAAAGGCGTGGTTTCGCTTTGCGGTACGGCCTGCACCAGACCATACAATTCAGAGGTACTGGCCTGATAAACGCGTGTTTTATTGGTCAGTCCCAGTATGCGAACCGCTTCCAGAATCCTTAGGGTTCCCAAAGCGTCGCTGTTGGCTGTGTATTCGGGTGTTTCAAAGCTCACCTGCACATGGCTTTGAGCGGCGAGGTTATAAATTTCATCCGGCTGAACTTCCTGAATGATGCGGATGAGGTTGGTAGAGTCTGTCAAATCTCCGTAATGCAGGTGCATCTTGGCTCCCGGCATGTGCGGATCTTCGTAAATATGGTCTATGCGGTCGGTATTAAACAGCGAGCTGCGGCGCTTAATACCATGTACCACGTATCCTTTTTTCAGCAGAAATTCGGCCAGGTAGGCGCCATCCTGCCCGGTTATGCCGGTAATGAGTGCAGTTTTCATGCACGGCAAAAATACAACATGAGGGCGGATGTTGGTTTTTTCAGGATAGAAAACGTTGGGCGCTATCAAGCAGGTGTAGGCGCAATATGCTATCAAAGGCCCTGTGAAACAATATTGCGTTTTTATGACATTGCTAAACAGCTGCTAAACAATCGTTTGTTGTTTAAACAATTTTTAAGCGTGGTATTTGGTGACTAATTGACACTAAACCGTAATAAATTGCCTTTGAGAAAAAGCCTGAGGATGAATTATTGCCCCAAAAAACATGGCCTGCTGTGGGCCTCATTGCTTGCAGTCGCATTCAATGTTAAGTCACAGCCCCGGACCGTTGGATTAACTCAGTATCAGGAAACTAACCACCAAAAAGGTTATTATTTATTATCACCCATGATTGCTGGGGCAAAAAACTCCTACCTACTGGATGATTGCGGAAGGGTGGTAAAACAATGGCAGGGTAGCGGAATGCCCGGAACTGCATGTATACTGGGTAAAGACGGCAGTTTGTACCGCACCTTCAATAAACTTAATCGCTATATGGCCTTGGGTTGCGGTGGTGGCATCGAGAAGTATAACTGGGACGGCACACGAATCTGGCGTTGGGAACTAAGCGATAGCAACGAATCGCTGCACCATGATATCACGGAATTGCCGAATGGCAATATTCTGGCCATTGTATGGGTTAGAAAAAACGCCGAAGAAGCAGAAGCCATGGGCAGAAAATTTCCACTGGGTCGCACTGATATACTGTTTGAACGCATCATTGAAATTCAGCCAAAAGATACGAGTGATGCCGAAATTGTGTGGGAATGGCGGTTGTGGGATCATCTGGTTCAGAACGACAACCCCTCAAAGCCAGGTTATGGCATACCCAACGAACATCCTGAGTTGCTGGATATTAACTATTATGAATCCTCAGATATAGGGCGCGATTGGCTTCACCTTAATGGTATAGATTACAATCCCACGCTAGACCAGATTGTAATTACCTCAAGAAGTCTTGGCGAATTCTATGTTATTG
>CAYSIK010000098.1:270-8706 GCA_964431045.1 uncultured Flavobacteriaceae bacterium | reverse complement strand
GGGTAAATTCCCAAACCAGGTCTTTATAGCTATTGGTTACCTGCTGCTGGTTTTTTTCTGCGTAAGCCACCACCCATTTGCCCTCAATACGTTCTTTGCGGCTCCAGGGAGACACATAGGGACCGTCCTTGTATTTTTTACAGGCAGACACAGTTAATAAAGAGAGACACAGGATGGCAAAAATTCGGTTCATGGTATGCAAAATTGCGTTATTTGTTTGAATTATGGTTAAAAGATGAAATTCCTTACGATATCAAATGGGTCGTTCAGGTCGAGTTTTACGCGAACAGTGGCATATTCATACCACTTGAAACCCGGATTTAAAGATTTTAAATCTTTATATGTATTGCTGTAAAACAGTGGCAGGGTAGCCTCAAAATTTGAACTTTTACCTACACGTGTTGAATAGCACAAACCTCCGGCGTACAGAACTTTTTCCGTAAACAGCGACGATGTCGGCACGTAAGCGGCATCAAAGAATAACTGAATCGGTAAAAATGGCAAAACATGCGTATTCAGATTAACTCCAGCTACCCATTTGTCGGTATTGAGGTTGGGGAACATGCGTATGCCATTCGCCCCGTTCACGAGCATTTGGCTCCAGTAGCCATTTCCACTGCCAAATCGGGCGCTGCGTGCCACGGCCATGTGGCTAAACGTAGGGTCGTTGGGCGTAAACTGGGGCGCACTCACGGGCAATACAAAATTACCACTGCCTAATGAACCCCGGTAATTATGCATCATCCCGGATGCATATCCTTTGGCCCTAAAACCGATGTTCTTTTTGGATTTATTGGGATAAGGAACATAGATTTCTGCAGTGGCATTTGCCATCAAGAATTTGCCGCTGATCGGATTGAATTGCCGCTTAGAATTCAGCCCATTGCCGCCACCCATAACATCCAACCGTGTGTTAAACGGCATCAGCTTTTTATTGGATTCTCTTATCCATGAAACCCTGGCCACATCTGATTCCCAGGTATTAGCCGTCAAAGAAATACTATCGTTGAGCCATACACGCGTTATTTCCGTTTCCAGCCTGTTGGATACCCATGGTTTTGATATACGGAAATAGTGGGTAGCCTTTAATGCCCAACGGTTGTAGGCAGACAGTTCCGGATAGGCATACATGGGCTGAAAACTGAAGCGGCGCAGGTTTAATCCAATCTCTGTGAGTGCAAAAGGCCCGCCACGGTGAAAAATATTTCTGCGCAAACCTGCAAAACCCACCACTTCCTTTGATTTTACCCCATACAGCGGAGCTACCCAGTATTCCCAGTTGCGGCGGGGAAAGGTAAGGTTGGAGAAGACCAGTCCGGGTGTATAGCCATCGTATTTGTTCCACATAAAGAACATGGGAAACACCCAATGCCTGTTTTGACCGCGGGTGTACAAACCCGGTAATCCGAATTTGCCTTTGCCCCAGGTTTTGAGGATGGCGCGGCTTGTGGTGGCGTCGTTATTGGCGATATTGCTCTCCGGCAGATAGCCACTGGCGTTGAGCACAATTTCCTGCATTTTGCCCTTCAGTTCTACCGTGGTGTCCGAATGCACCCACATGGCTTCCTTGCGGGACCCATAGCGCCACTGCAGCTTTACGGGCAGCTCATACGGAGTTTTGTTGTTTATTTTGACAATATAGCCAAACTTAGATTTTTGAACCGATTGAATGGCCACGTCCGGTGCAGGACCTGACAGCAGTCCTGTGAAAAACCAGTCCAGTTTTTTGCCGCTCACATCCTCAAACGTAGCCTGTAAATCGGCAGGCAAAGGGTGTTTGTACTGCCACTTTCTGAAATAGGTTTTCATGCAGCTGTCCATCACCGAGCGACCCAGGTATTCCTGCAGGTAGAGTAACCGCTGAGGATTGATGGCATACACAATGGCACCGTAATTTACACCGGTATAATCGCGGCTATGCAGGTGTCCGCACTGAAACTGACCTACATCGTGTGTTAGGCGAAAGGCCGCGTACCCGCTATTGGCAGAAAATTTGTCGCCGGGCGAATATTCATCAGAACCTTTGCCCTCGGCCTGCTGCTGGTAAAAGGTATTTATGCTTTCATCCATCCAGGGATGTTCGCGCTCCTGAGAGCCCAGCATTCCCTGAAACCAGTTGTGGCCCACTTCGTGAATGATGGTGCCTTCGGAAGCATCCGTGCAAATGGTAATCATGGGATATTCCATACCACCGGCGCCCTGCAGAGGACCAATGACAACGGTGCAATAGCGATAGGGATATAAACCCACACGCCCGGAATAGTATTGCAGTGCTTTGTCGATGGCAGCCAGCATGGAAGGCCCGTTGGCTTTTTTGGAGTTTCGGTAAAAGGCATAGGTTGTTACCTCTTGTCCACCGGGCAAGGTGCTTTTGCCTTTGGCTACATCAAAATCAGGTTTTGCGAACCAGGCAAAGTCACTAACCTGTTTTTGCTTGTATGTAAGGGTTTTACGGCCTGTTCTTTCAGTGGTATCCCTGCCGATTACCAAAGAATCCAGCCAGACAAGTTCAGAAGTGTCCTGCAACTCACCTGTAGCGGCAACGCGCCAGTTTGCGGGTACATCAATGGAAACCTCATAATCTCCAAACTCGCTGTAGTATTCACCTTGCTCAGCGTAGGGAAATGCATTCCAGCCATTCACGTCATACACTGCAGGTTTTGGGTACCATTGTGTGATGGAAAAAAGATCTCCATTATATCCCATGCGGCTGAACAACCAGGGAATTTTTACCCGAAAGGGGGTTGTGATGGTAATTTTATCTCCGGTATTCAGGGTTTGCGGCAAAAACAGGTACACAATGTCTGGATTAACGGAATCTGCGCTGTGCCGGGCAGGGACCCCGTTCACCATGAAATTCAGGCTGTCCAGGGCTCCACGCTCCTCTTCCGTAAGGTTGAAAAATTTAGTGTTGCCATTGATAACGGCTTCTTTGCCATAGGCGGTATGTCTGCCTGAAAAAGCGTTTGGCCAGATATGAAATGGTATGCGGTTGATGGCATCGGGACTGTTATTGGTGTAAGTAACCGTTTGAAAACACCGCAACACCTTCTGCTTTTCATCGAAGACTGCATTGATATCGTGATCCACATGCTGCTGCCAGCCGGACTGCTGTTTTGAAAGGCTGTTTTGTGCCGAAGCAAACACCGGAAAACACAACAATGTGGCAAGCAGAAAAGACTTCACAGGTTTAATAAAAGCAAACATTGTATACAAACTGTGCAAAAATATAGGGGGCATCTGTGAACCAAACAGGTTTTTCGACCAATCGGCTGATTATTTTTGACGGCGATGGGATTTTTTCCAAGCGATTGGGACGACGAGGAGCAGGACGACTTCAGCGGCAACGTGGAAGAACTGGTTCGCGAATTCGAGTCCAACAAAGACGCGACATTCAGTCCGCGGGAGTTGCTGGAGATATTTCGGTTCTACTCCTACAACCATTTGATGGCCAATGACAGCAGTAAGGGTTTTGTGCGCATGAAAACCGTGCTGGAGCAAGGCATTGATCAGTTTCCGTACATTCCTGTTTTTGCCATCCACATGGCTGAAGTGCTCATGCGCGAAAAAAACTACCGTATGGCCCGCCGATACATTGCCAAGGCCCGGGAATACAGCGCTTTTGAGCCTGCTTTGTTTATGGTTGATGCAGCCATATACGGACTGGAAGGCAGAAAAGACAAGGCCATGGAAATGCTGAAAGAAGGCATGGAACTGGCCGGTGAAGATGAGCAGGCCATGGAAGATTTTCTGGAACTGCTGATTCACTACGGGCAGTTTGAACTGGCACTCCCCGTGCTGGATAAATGCCTTGATCTGGGTGGAGACATTCATTACATCGTGGAAAAATGGCTTGGGCAAACCCATGACAAAGCGCATGTACGGGCTTTGCTTCCCATGCTGGAGCGACTGGTAGACAAAGACCCCTATTCGGAAGAAGCGTGGTACCTGCTGGCCAATGCCAGTGCAGATCTTGATGAATACCACCGCGCAATAGAAGCGTTTGATTTTGCCGTAACCATCAATGAGAATTTTCTGGAGGCCTGGCTGGGTTACATGGAGGCTCTCTATGAACACGAAGATTACAACAGCTTCATAAAACACTATCAGGAGCAATCTGAACGTTTTCACAAAGGTGCTTTTGATGAGTTGAAGGGATTGCTGGCCTGGAGCCATTACGAAACCGGAAAGGTTAAAGAAGCACGAACCCTGTATCACGAGGTGCTAAAAAGCAGTCCGGATGACAGCGAAAGCTGGTATAGTATGGGCCTTACCTGGCACTATGAACAGGAATATGCCAAAGCCATTCCCTATCTGGAAAAGGCCTGGGAACTGAATCCCACTGAGGCTGATTACGGAATTGTGCTGGCAGCCGCCTATTTTGGAACAAACATGGCTGAAAAATGGGAGCCTTTGTATGAAGTACTATCCGATGATTTCCCCCATGAAGATGAAGTTTGGCTGGATTGGGGCGTGGCCCTGCATGAAACCGGTCAGTCAGACCGGGCGCTGGAGATAACCCAGGTGGGCATAAAACACAATCCGGGCAACACAAAATTGCTTTACCGCATGGCGGCGCTGTGCTACCTAACAGGTCAGCAGGCTGCTGCCACCTATCTATTGGAAACTGCCCTGGCTATAAATGCCGAAGAACATGTACAAATGTTTATTTTTGCACCGGAATTGAAGAAAGCCGGCAGTTTGCTCAGGTTAATTGCCCGTTTTACCAATCCCGGATTGCAGACATGAACCACGAACTTTTTAATTTGAATCAACTGCCGGAGCGCAGCCCAAAACCCCGTGAAAGCGGTCTTACCATGGTTATGGACAAAGGCCTGAGTATGCGGGAAGCCGAAGATTTTCTGAGCAATGGCAGTACCTATACTGACATTATAAAACTGGGATTTGGAACCGGTTTTGTTACGCCTAATTTGCAGGATAAAATCAACCTGTACAAATCGGCAGGTATTCCCGTTTATTTTGGAGGAACCCTGTTTGAAGCCTATGTGGTGCGCAACCAGTTTGAAGATTACCTCAGGCTGCTGGACAAAACCGGGATAGATTATGCAGAAGTGAGCGATGGCAGCATTGAAATGCACCACGACACCAAATGTGAATACATCCGCAAACTTTCCCAAAGGGCCACGGTGCTGAGTGAAGTGGGCAGCAAGGATGCAGAAAAGATTATTCCACCATATGAATGGATCGAACAGATGGAAAGTGAAATCAGTGCGGGGGTGTGGAAGGTGATTGCTGAAGCCAGGGAAAGCGGAACGGTTGGCATTTTCCGCGGAACCGGCGAAGTGAGAAGCGGTCTGGTGGCGGAAATTATCCGCAAGATTCCGTTGGAAAAGATTATTTGGGAAGCCCCCTTGAAATCACAGCAGGTGTGGTTCATAAAATTGTATGGTGCCAACGTAAATCTGGGCAATATTGCACCGAATGAACTGCTTGCGCTGGAGACCCTTAGGCTGGGTTTAAGGGGTGACAGCTTCTTCTTTTTCCTGGACAATCCGTCCGCATAAAAAAAGGACGCATTTCGCACCCTTTTTTATTATCTGTCAATAATTTATACTGCCTTACTTAAACTTGTTTACCAAGTCAAGAATTTGGTTTTTGTCATGGTAACCAATTGCGTTAGCAACAACCTGTCCTTTCTTAAAGAAAATCAGTGTCGGGTATCCTTCGAGGTTATAGCGGCTGCTGATTTCAGGCTGAGCCTCAGCATCAATGCTCAATACGGTAACCACATCTTTTTTCTCTTCTTTTACCTGCTCAACAAAGGGAGCCATACGCTTGCAGGGGCCGCACCATACCGCGTAAAAATCGACCATAACCAGTTTGTTTCCGGCAATTAATTTGTCAAAATCCTTGATGGGGATTGTACCGGCTGCCTCCGGATGTTCTGCTTTGGATTCACGAATTTCCACACCGTCATCATGGGTGTCGGATTTATTGCCCTGACAGGCATACAGAGTCCAGGACGCTGCTAAAATGGAAAGCACGGTAAGGATACGGAAAATGTTCTTTTTCATATTAACACAAATTTAGTGCAAGTAATGCAATAATTTTGCCAATATGTCGTCGAACCCCACATTGTCTGTTGTAATTCCGGTTTACAACGAAGAAATGAACATAGGGAAGCTGTATCAAAGGCTCTGCAACGCCCTTGAGTCCATGAACACAGACTGGGAAGTGGTGTATGTAAACGACGGAAGCAAAGATCGTTCCCTGTCCATATTAAAAGGACTTTCCGAAACGGATAACCATGTTAAATATATTGACTTTTCGCGCAATTTTGGGCACCAGCTTGCCATAACAGCCGGAATAGAACATGCAAAAGGGGAATGGATTGTTATCATGGACGGTGACGGTCAGGATCCTCCTGAACTGATTCCGGATTTGTTGAATAAAGCCCAAGAAGGTTTTGAAGTGGTGTATGCGAGGCGCAGAAAAAGAGACGGAGAAAATTTTTTGAAGAAGTTTACAGCGCGGATGTTTTATCGCCTGCTGGCTAAAATTACCAGCATTGAAATTCCGGTTGATACAGGCGATTTTCGCATCATTCACCGCAAAA
Source organism: uncultured Flavobacteriaceae bacterium (assembly GCA_964431045.1). Lineage (GTDB taxonomy): Bacteria > Bacteroidota > Bacteroidia > NS11-12g > UBA955 > RGEC01. The sequence continues at coordinate 2,129 of CAYSIK010000098.1, read as the reverse complement.
TTCAGCGCATTTTGTCCAAAATGCCCGAGCAGCATAAATATATCCGAGGACAAATCAGCTGGATTGGATTTAACCAGACCTTTCTGGAGTATGACCGTGAGGAGCGGATGGGTGGGGCTACCAAATTCACCTACCGCAAAATGATGCGCTTTGCCCTGGACGGCATCAGCAGTTTCAGTACCTGGCCCCTGAAGGTTGCAACCATTTCGGGCTTTTTGGTGTCAGCCGTTGCTTTTGTGCTTATTATATACAGCCTTTACCAGAAATTTTTTGGCACCACGGAACCCGGCTGGACCAGCCTGCACATTTCTGTGTTATTTTTAGGCGGGATCCAGCTTATTGGTATCGGCATGCTGGGTGAATATCTGGGCAGGGTAAGCGACAATGTGAAAAGCAGGCCGCATTATATCGTCAGAGACAGCAATATTGCCGATGCGGAGGATTAAGCCTGTATATGGTTTCTGGCTCATCTGGATTGTTTTAAGTGCTTATCTGGGCATTATCAGGGCCCTGCCCAAAGCCCCTGAAAGTGTGCATCAGGGAGCGCAATGCGACCGTGCCTGCGTAGCGTGGAATTATTACCATGAAGACATGAATTTCTTGATGCCCCGGGTGTCGGAAGACCGGCAATCGGAGGGCATAACCGGTATGGAATTCCCCATCATTCCGTATACTGTTGCGCTATTATACAAGGTTTTCGGACCTCATGATTTTATTTACCGTTTTCTGTTGTATGTATTGGTAAGTCTTGGGGTTTTTCATGCCTGGAAAATAACAGGTTTGTTCATTCAGCAGAATATGCACAGGCTAATGCTGGTTTTTGGCTGGTATTGTTCTCCCATTCTGGTTTTTTACACCCCGAATTTTCTGGCAGATGTTGGCGCTATGTCCTTTGTAATGATGGCATGGTATCACCTATTGCTGAGGATTTATGGCATAGAACCCGGGCGCAATCTGCGCCAATTTGCCCTTTGGATGGGCCTCGCAGGTTTGCTCAAGATTTCTTTTCTCATTTACGGTATAGCGGCATTTTTAATGCTGTTTTTATGGCGGTTTTTCAAAAATCAACCGCTGCAGATTGTGTTCACACTCCGTGATTTTGTATGGATGATGGTTCCGTTCCTTTCCGCTGCAGGCTGGTACAGCTATTCCGGCTGGCTGACACACAAAACATCCAATATGCATTTTCTGCAAAGCATGAATCCTGCAGAATCCCTTGCCGAATTTTTTCAAAACAGCCGAAATGCCCTCAATAACTGGAACGAGAGCCTTTACCGGCCGGATTTTTTCATGCTTTTTATGATTATTCTGGTTGTACTGCTGGTGATACGGATGCGGGAATCCCTGCTTCCGGGTCTGGCTGCAGCCCTTATGCTGTTAGGCTTTGGGGCCATCTGGATTCTGTTTAACCGGCAGTTTTTATACCACGATTATTATTTTATCCTGATTTTCCCGGCCCTGTTTTTTGGCTGGTTGTTTATACAGCAGTTATTTCAGGAACAGCGTACCGTATTTCTAGGCTGTATTACCATCGGGATGGGGGTTGCCTTCTGTGTGATTCCCTTTTTGAACGCAGGAGATTACTATCACCAGAATGCTTTTGCGGAAGCCGAAGAACTGGTTGAACAGGCTGATACGCTTAACAAAATTATTCCGGATGGTGCACGTGTTTTCTATGCCTTTGACAACACCCCAAATACCGCGCTATATCTGTTAAAAAAACGGGGCGTGCGCATTAGCAAGGATTTTGGTCCTGATATTACGGCGGATATTCTGTCCAAATCGCGTTCGAAGTATTTGGTGCTTAACGACACAGCTTTGTGGTTCAGCCGCTACGAGCCCCTATTAAAAACAGGGGC
>CAYSIK010000098.1:0-260 GCA_964431045.1 uncultured Flavobacteriaceae bacterium | reverse complement strand
ACACACGTCTTCCGATTACCCTGATTAGAGGGTAAAGACTTTTACCTGTCCCCCCTGTTCAATTTTATACCTGCCATAGGCAACAGGATCAACCAATGGTTTATTGGGCTGGTTTTCATACTGTGCGCGACTTTTATACACTTTACCGTTGGGCGCCAGAAATCCTCTCAGCAGAATGGGCTGGGCGTTGGCAAAACTGCCACCATGTGATGCCGCTTCCATCATACTGATGCGCATGAGTTCTGCGTAATAATCTCCCG
>CAYSIK010000097.1:855-8784 GCA_964431045.1 uncultured Flavobacteriaceae bacterium | reverse complement strand
ATTAAAATAAAGGATTCTTAGTTAGGCAGGGTAAATCTGCCAGTGAATGTAGCCGAAGTTTCAAAACCCTGGTCTTCAGCCCTTCCGCCGCATGAGCACAAGACAATTTCCTTTTTCCCGGTAGCCGGATCTTTCCTTAAAAAAACAGAACCGGAAGTGATTTTAAAGCCCAATGGGTACTTTCCATAATTAACCCTGATAAATTCACCATAACCTTCGCTATAGCACTGATTAAAATTCAAAGGCACACCTGAAGTAAGTGGATTTTTAGACTGCAACTCGTATTTCAAATTCTTTGTCCAGTCCATGTACCTGAAATATAGCTTCATACTATCTAATGGCCAAGATAAATTGGCAAATGAAACAACGGTATATCCCTGGGCAGATTTATACATTCTGGCACTGGTCGAATCATAGGTAGAAATCATCGGCCAAGAGGAAATATTACCACTTCTTATTTCAAGTGTCATCCGCTTATTAAATAAGTATCCCCCCGATTGAGAAAACACAGAGTAACAAGGAATACTTACAAACTCCTCCGGATAAGCGGGAGGAACGTAAATTCTTGAGGGTTCTCGCACCGCTTTCTTGCAGCCAATAAAGCCCAGTAAGATAGCAGCTAATAAAGGGAGGCACCGTTTTAATTTCATTTTATTTAATTCCATATCCAAACCCAATTTTAAATTCTACTATTCCGCCATTGGCAACGTGTCGTACCATGCTGCTTTCTATCAAATCCTGGTGATTGTTAAAGATTCCTCCGCTTCCGGCAAGTAAATAGGTATTGGCATTCTGCCACATAGGATATCCTATGCCTGCCTCATAAAAACAAGAAATACCACTGGTACCAAAATAACGGCGCTTCCCCATGGTGAGGTGCAATGAAACAATCTTCACTTTCTTCCAGGGATCGTTCTCATACTTTACCGGCTGGTAATCTCCCCATCCATTTGGATCTACCTTGGTAACTATTCTGCTATCATCCGTAACAACCGCTGTTCCGTAATCCAGTTCCAGCCCCCAGTATGAACCAAACGGGGCTACGGCTCCTTTTGAATTTTTAAAAAACTTGGCACCCAGTGAAAATGCCTTATAGCTGTAATCAAAAGATCCGGTTAAAGATTCCCGGCTTGGGTCAAAAGGTATATTTGGATCAGATATCTCAAGATAAGGAGAGTAATAATCCAGGTTTTTTTGCGTGACAGAATTGTTTATTCGGCTATAACCAATACGCCATGAAAGCCGCGATTTGGTAGACCTTTCATAGGCCAAGCCGAAGGCCGGTTTCAAAGCCGGGCCACCTGCCACCAGGTTAAAAAACTGAGGACTGCAGGTAACATCAACAGATTGGGTATATCCCAGGTATCCGGGATTATTTTGGGCACAAAGCGGAGCCGCAGCAAAAAACACGGATATTACCGCTGATATTGTGCTAAATAGAATGGTTTTTCTCATTTTCTTATCTCCCGTATTTAACATTATACAGCGTTTCATATACCTGTGCATTCAGAAGGTCACTTCTTAAACGGCTGGCGAATTTCTTCTTTTTTATGTGAACAGGTCTGCCTGTTTCTGTATCGTACACCACGCACAATTCTTTAAACTGATATTCTTTGGACAGCTGCCAAACGAGATACACCGGAAAAAGCGGATATAAAACGAGACTGGCTACCATGGTTTCTGCAGAAAATTCTTTTCTGGCCTTGGAATATTCATAACTTACCCAGCCTACATGCTTGGTTTTTTTGCGCTGCATGGGTTCTTTAATGGCCTGGCTATTGAACAATAGCATAGACTGCGTATCGTTGTTCAGACGTTCTATAATCCAGTCAGTCAGGGCCATGTAATCATTGATCGCATCCAATGTAATATCCTCACCTATACTGGCTTTCAGCACATCTACGTTTACATCGGCTTTTTTACCGAGATCCGTCCACGTATTGCTTAAAAACGCGCGGTAGTCCTCTTCCTGAAACAAATCACGCTTATTATCGCTGCCGTATACCAGCTCAATCTGAGGCGGAAACAATACCAGCTGATTAATTACCTGTTCCGCTTTATCTGATTTCTTATTTCCGGAAACTTCTTTTTCCTTGGTCGGCTCTGCATATTGCATGTCCTTCATCAATTTCTGCAGATACTCCCTGTCCTGAATATCTGTAAATACCTGCATATAATAATTGCCCATGGCGGCGCCGGTGGATGTATTGCGCTTTACCCGGTTTCTTGGATTTTTCACACCCGCATTATCCGATTCTTCCGCTTTTTCTGCAGTATCCGCTGTTTTATCTGTCGTAGCTTTTGCAATGGTTAAATCCTGCAACCTAATCAATCCTTTGGTCTGCGTAACCTTGAAAAACTCACGGGCAGCGTTGTCAATGAAAGGATCAGTCTTATATGCTTTTTTGATAAAATACATTTGTCTGCTGCCAAAAGCACAAAGTTCTTTTAAATCCATCTTGTTGATCAGGGCAATCATAGGCCTCCAGTCACCACGAGACGTTTCAACATTACAGCCGTAGCGGTCCAGATCGTGCTCAAGCGCTTTGTGGTGGGCAAGGCCGTAAACACTCATCGCCTTTACTTTAGAAATAAACAGACTGGATCCATAAAGTTTTTCCATTACCTGAGACAAATAAAATGCATTGCCATAATCCGCATAGCGCAGATACAACAGCAGCAATTCATGCCTGGCCATTTTGGATACATGGTCAAAAGTTGTTTTACCAATAAAATTCAGTGGCTTTTTTTTCTGATTGCCATCCTCAGCAATCAAATCGCGCATGCGGTTGATGCGTCTGTCCAGACTCGGGTGGGTAGTGTTTTTATCATCGCCCTGCTCAGTAAGGTACTTTTCATCCGCTTCAATGCCTTCCTTTACCTTTTCTGCCGCATGCTTGTGCATTTCTTCCGGAAATTTATAGAACTGCGTTTCAAATGAATCCACGGTCAATGAAACCTCCAAAAAGGGGTAAGATGTGTATTTCAGCATGTCAAACACATACACACCCTCATCGAGGTTATATCCGGCCTGACGCATCATTTTAAAACCATTTTCATCCGCCTCGGTCTCATTTTCCTTAGAGAAGCTGTATATCTGCGCCAGTTTATCTTCCACACGGTCACTGGTAGAGGTTGATTTAATCTTTTTATACTCTGCAAGGGAATGCTTCAGCACAAAATGCTGAATTTCATGCGCCAGAATAAATGCCAGCTGAGCCTCATTTTCCAGCCTACTGAGCAAACCTACCGACACCAAAACTGCCCCGTTGCTGGTGCAGTACGCGTTGGGGACGGGCGATTTCAACACGTAAAACCGCAACTGATCCAGCAAATCAGCCTGATCATTCTTTTGCAGCAGGCGTGTGGCCACTTTTTCCACGTATTCCGACATCGAATCGCCGAATAATATCTGACCGGATGAAAGCATCTCATCGATGGCAAAACCGGAGGTAACGGCATATTCTATCTCCTGCTTTTTATCAGATCTTGAAACCTCTGATTCCTTAATTTTCCGTTTGGCTTCATCCACTTTTTCACTGGATTTCACCCTAAAATCAGATGGAATAGCCCCGGCACAACGTGCAGATTTGTAATCGTAAAAAATGTCAGTCTGGGTTTTCTGCGCACTGACTGGCGCACCTATAAAGAGCAAAATAAGAATAAGCGCCCCACGAAATCCAAGTAAATTCATAGCCATGCGAAGGTAAAAAAAAAGCCGCACAGTAAGAGCGGCTTTTTACGAAATCGATAAAAACAATATGGTTATTTCTGCAACCTTGCCTTCAGCTCGGCATTGATGGCTTCCAGAAAATCTTCCGTGTGCATGTATTGCCCGTCCGTAACCTTATCTCCATAGATACAAACCGCCAGATCCTTGGTCATTTTACCGCTTTCCACGGTATCTACACATACTTTTTCCAGGGTTTGACAGAAATCAATCAGCGCCTGGTTTTCATCCAGTTTGCCCCTGTGCTCCAGACCGCGTGTCCAGGCAAAAATGCTGGCAATGGGATTGGTGCTGGTTTTCTTACCTTGCTGGTGCATGCGGTAGTGACGGGTAACCGTTCCGTGGGCGGCTTCTGCCTCAACAGTTTTACCATCGGGTGTAATTAACACGCTGGTCATAAGACCCAGTGAACCAAAACCCTGTGCAACGGTATCGCTTTGCACGTCGCCGTCGTAGTTTTTGCAGGCCCACACAAAATTGCCGTTCCACTTCAGCGCGCTGGCCACCATATCATCAATCAGGCGGTGCTCATAGGTAATTCCTTTGGCATCCATGACTGCCTTAAATTCAGTCTGGTAAATATTTTCAAAAATATCCTTGAAACGACCATCGTATTTTTTCAGGATGGTGTTTTTGGTGCTAAGATACAATGGCCAGCCTTTGGATATCGCCATATTGAAACAGCTGCGGGCAAAACCGGCAATGCTCTCATCGGTATTATACATGGCGAGTGCAACACCGTCTCCTTTGAAATTGTACACTTCAAACTCCTGCACAGTTCCGTCTTCACCTTCAAATTTTACAGTCAGTTTTCCTTTGCCTTTGGTTACAAAATCTGTGGCGCGGTACTGATCTCCGAAAGCGTGACGGCCGATACAGATGGGCGCAGTCCAGTTGGGCACCAGGCGGGGCACGTTGCTGCACACGATAGGCTCACGAAAAACGGTTCCGTCCAATATGTTGCGAATGGTGCCGTTGGGACTCTTCCACATTTGCTTCAGGTTGAATTCCTTTACACGGGCCTCATCCGGCGTAATGGTGGCGCATTTAATACCTACGTTATATAGTTTAATGGCCTCTGCCGCTTCCACAGTCACCTTATCATCGGTAGCGTCACGGTGTTCCATGCCCAGATCGTAATATTTAATATCAATATCCAGGTAAGGAAGAATAAGTTTGTCTTTGATAAAATGCCAGATAATACGGGTCATTTCATCACCATCGAGTTCCACTACAGGGTTTGCAACTTTTATCTTGTTCATAGCGAGCCGCGAATATAGCCCATTTGGGCAAAATTCTCAGCGATAAATTAACCCTTTAACAAGGAAATACGCGGAAAATCTGAAAGCATTTTTTTACAACTTACCGTCTCGCTTCGGCGGATACGCACCTGTATTTGAACCCCGTTTGAATAATCCCTTTGCACAATTTTGCCACCAAACTTTTCCGCCAAGCGGTAAATTTCCTGTTCATGCTCAAAATCTGCTGAAAGGAGCAATTCATCTTCCACAAATTTTGGCGCACGGCCCGCAATATGTAGCGCTGCCTGAGCCGTTTCTCCGTATGCCTTTATCAAACCCGGAATACCCAGCTGGGTGCCACCGTAATAACGCACCACAATTACCAGCACGTTTGTGAGCCCTGCAGACAATATAGCCCTTTGAATCGGCCTGCCTGCCGTATTGGAAGGCTCGCCGTCATCCGTGCTTCGCTGATAAGACTGGTCGGGGTGCATCACCACGGCATAGCAGTGGTGCGTGGCATCGGGATATTGCTGTTTAATCTGCTGTAAATACTGCTTCAATTCAGCTTCATTGTGCACAGGAAAGACATACCCCAAAAAACGGCTTCCCCGCTCGCGCAATGAAGATTCGCCGTTGCCGGCAGGTTCGGTATACTCATCCGAAAAAAGCATGCACATTCATAAGCAACACCGCAACCGCAGCCAGCAAAAGCCCTGCATAGCCCATTTTGCTAATTTTCTCTTTAAAAAACAACATGGAAATGAGCGTACTCACCCAAACAACGCCAATATTGTTTACCGCAAAAAACCAGGCTGTTTCGCCTTTATAATTTCCAATAGCACCAAACATGGCAATCAGCGAGGCATAATTCGTACAGCCCAGTAACACACCGCCCAACAATTCCTTCATTCCGGGCAACTGCCCTTTGCGCAAAAACATCAGTACCAAACCAATCAAACCAGCACCGCCAAATACCACAGTGCTCATGGTGTAATCGTCTACATCGGCGCCGAAATGGTGCTTTACCAGGTTCAATCCGGTGTCTACCATCCCCGATCCCAGAAATACCAGCAGCAACACCCAAAGTCCGCGATTTCCCTTATCCTCGCTGTTTTCAGGACGCATGAGATACACGCAGAAAATGGATAAAATCATACCCAGTATGATGAAAAAACCGGGTTTCTCATGAAAAACAACCAAACTCACGGCCGCCGGAATTACCACACTCATTTTGGCAGCTACCGAAGTGGCTCCCGCCCCGGCCAGGCCTGTTCCCAGGCCCATCAGGTAAAATGCGGATATAAAAAGCAATCCCATACCCACTACATACGGAAACCAGTGCTGTGTCCATACGGCTTCAGCGGCAATATTCTTTTCTCCCAGCAATACATTTCCCAGCACAAAGCAGGTAACGTAATTCACTACAATGGAAGGAAAAACCCGGATTTCAAACCGTGCAAAAAATTTGAAAATCACCATCAGCGCTGCACTGCTCAAAATGCTAAAAATCAACCACATCAGGCTTTCTCCCTCCCGTAAAATTCTAGCATATCGGTTTTTGTTTCTTCTGTTTTATTGGGAACGCGGTTCATTTCCGGCGCCTGAATTCCTTTCTGGATGTAAATATTTTTACTTCTGATGATGCGAACCTCATCAGCAAAACCACTATCCATAAAGCGTTTCAGCGTTTCGGGGCCACCTTCCACCAGCACGGAGGCTATTTGTTTTTGGTACAATATCTCCAGAACATCCCCTACTCCATAGCCCTGTGGCAGTTTGAGCCATTCGCAGTTTCCTTCTTTTTTATCCTGTATGGAATTTAGCACGAGGGTAGGCAAATCTCCCTGCAATTGCGGAGCCCTTAGGTTTGGGTCCAATACTACGCGCAACGGATTTTTTCCGGGATACAAGCGGGTGTCCAGCAAGGGATTATCCATAATGGCCGTATTGGCGCCAATCAGCACAGCGTCCTCTTCTCCCCGCCATTGATGTAATTTCACGCGTGCTTCATCTCCGCTGATTTGAAGCCTATCGCGGTTTTCAGGTGCCATAAAACCATCAGTGGTACAGGCCCATTTCAAAATGATATACGGTCTTTTCTCGCGGTGAAAAACCATAAACCGGCGGTTCAGTTCATCGCATGCATCCTGCAAAACCCCCGTTTCCACGGCAATTCCGGCATCTTTCAGCAGCTGAATACCACGGCCATTAACCAACGGATTGGGATCACCGCTGCCTGTCACCACTTTGCCAATGCCTTTTTCTACCAGCAAACCTGCGCAAGGCGGGGTTTTCCCGTGATGGGAGCATGGCTCCAGGTTCACGTACATTGTGCATTCTTTCAAAGGAATATCGGCCGGAAAAGCCGCAAGGGCATTGGGTTCCGCGTGGGGACCGCCGTATTGCTGGTGCCAGCCTTCCGCCACTATTTTGCCTTCGTATACAATCACCGAACCTACCATGGGATTGGGCGACACGTTTCCCTGCCCCCGTTGGGCCAGTTCAAGGCAGCGCCGCATGAAAACCGCATGGTCTGTCACAGTGTGCGAAGTTAAAACCTAAATTTGCCTTCGTGAAACGGGTTATCAACAAGGTAAAAAACCAGGTGCTGACACGGCTGTTTCTGGAATTTTACGGCAAACTGGCCTCTGGCGGGGCTCTGCTCGTTTTTTGCGCCATCGTTTCCATGATACTGGCCAACTCAGGCATGGCGGAAAGCTGGTTGCATTTCTGGCAAATTCCACTGGATCCTCACCTGCCCGGATTGCACGCCCACAGCATTACCCACTGGATAAACGACGGGCTGATGACCATTTTTTTCCTGCTGGTGGGTCTGGAAATTGAACGGGAACTGCTAACCGGCGAACTCAGCGACCGCCGCACAGCCATGTTGCCTGTCATTGCTGCCATTGGGGGCATGCTGTTTCCAGCACTGATTTATTTTGCCATCAACGG
>CAYSIK010000097.1:0-845 GCA_964431045.1 uncultured Flavobacteriaceae bacterium | reverse complement strand
CAACGGAAACAACCCGCAACTGTGGCGAGGCGCCGGCATCCCTACCGCCACCGATATTGCCTTTGCCATGGCCATTATGAGTGCTCTGGGAAAACGCGTACCCGCAGCCTTAAAGGTGTTTCTCACTGCGCTGGCCATCATTGATGATCTGGGCGCCATACTGGTCATTGCTATTTTCTACGGACAAGGTGTGCATTGGCTATGGCTTTCGGCGGCACTGGGCGTTCTGGGATTTTTGCTGATTTGCAAACGCAGCGGATTAAAAACGTTGTGGATTTACTTACCGGTTGGGATGTTGCTTTGGTATTGCATGATGCAGAGCGGCATACACGCCACCATTTCCGGGGTATTGCTGGCCTTTGCTATTCCTTTTGGTAAAAAAGAAGAAGACGCCTCGCCTTCGGCTTATCTCATGGACAAACTGCATGAGCCCGTAGCCTGGATTATCCTGCCATTGTTTGCCCTGGCCAACACCGCCATACCCCTGCATTCCGGCATAATAGATACACTCACCGGAACCTTGCCGCTGGGCATTGCCGCAGGACTCATTTTAGGAAAACCGCTGGGAATATACCTGGCGTCGGTTCTGTCTGTGAAGATTAAAGCCGCGCAACTGCCCACGGGCGTTTCCCTTTCACACATCTGGGGTGCGGGCATGCTGGGCGGCATCGGCTTCACCATGGCTATTTTTGTAAGTAACCTGGCCTTTTCCGATACAGCGACGGTAGAATTGAGCAAGGTGGCAGTGCTTTGCGGCAGTGTGGCAGCTGCGGTGGCAGGGTATGTGTTTTTGAGGGTTGCGGGAAAAGAATAATTAACGTAAAATATAACAAAAAAGCACCGAA
>CAYSIK010000096.1:0-8850 GCA_964431045.1 uncultured Flavobacteriaceae bacterium | reverse complement strand
CCGGGCTGACCCAAAGTGTGCGGAAACGCGCTTTTTCCGGCCTGAAATTCTGAATCAGATCAAAAACATTCAGGCACTCCTCTCCAATTTTTTTCCGTGAGGTAAGCAATGCGTGATCACAATACAGGCGGGCTGTCTCTTCATTGAAATTGCCTGTTCCGATTTGAACAATATGGGTGGTTTCAAAACCCACCCGACGTGAAATTACCATGAGTTTGCTGTGAACTTTAAAGCCGGGAATACCATAAATCACGTAGGCACCCTCTTCCCGCAGGCGATTTGCCCAGTAAATATTATGTTCTTCCATAAACCTGGCTCTCAGTTCCATGACTACAATTACCTGTTTCCCATTCTGTATTGCATTGATCAGGGCTTCGGCTATGCTGCTGTTTTCCGCCAGGCGGTATAGTGAAATACGAATGGCAAACACCGTCGGATCTATGGCGGCCTCTCTCAAAAGCCTTATGATGTAATCAAAAGGCTGATACGGATAGCTCAGGAGAATATCGCGCTTTTGAATCAGATTGAGCATACTCTTGGCTTCGTCAATTTCCGGAATTCTACTTACGCTCTGTGCGGGATTCAGCAAATCCGGACGGCTCACATTGGGAAATTTGATAAAGTCCCTGAAATTATGGTATCGCCCACCCGGGATTACACTGTCTTTGTCTGTTTTGAGTTTGCGGGTTAAAAATTCCAGCAGATCACCGGGAATATCCCTGTCATAAATGAAACGTGTGGGAGCGCCGGTTTTCCGCTGCTTCAGGCTTTTCGCCACCTTTTCAATGAGGGAAACAGCCACTTCATGGTCAATATCCAATTCTGCATCGCGCGTTAGTTTGATGGTATGGGCGGTAAATTCATCAAAATCCAGGCTGGAAAACAACACCGGCAAGCCCAGCCGAATCATATCGTCCAGCAGAATGATGCGCTTTTTATTGTCCCGTGACGGTAACACATAGAAACGCCCAAGCTGTTTGGCAGGTATATCAACCAAGGCATACTGCACATCATTAGAAACGCTGTTCCGCATGCGAACGGCAAGGTAAATTTCACCATCTTTGATGTTTGGCAATTCTTTTCCATGCTTCATTAACAGCGGTCCTATTTTCCCTGCTATTTTATTCACAAAAACATCGTGCACAATGGTTTTCTCATCCGCAGTAAGATTACCTTCATTAACAATGAAAATACCTTCTTTTCTCAGGTCAATAAGAATTTCATCCTCATAAATTCTGGCAAATTCCTGTTGCTGAAACAATACCGTAGATTTTATAGTCTCCAGTTCTTTCTTCAGCGCTTTAACTTCTTTATTGTTATTATCCTTGCTAAGCTGCAGTAGGCGACGAACACCCGCAACACGCACACGGAAGAATTCATCAAGGTTATTGCTAAAAATGCCCAAGAATTTTATTCGCTCCAGCAAAGGGACCTTTTTATTGGCAGCCTCCTGCAAAACCCGCGCATTGAATGCCAGCCAGCTGAGCTCCCTGTCAATAAGGCTGTAAACAGGACGTTTTTCCTTGTTTTTATCGTTTTTTTTTCGTATATTGGGTTTGGTACCTGGTTTATTTGCCATAAGTTAGAACTGCCGTCACCGGCAAATGATCGCTGTAACCGTTAAGGTAGGTTTTACCTCCAAATGTTCTCAAAGGATGGCCTTCGTATTTACCACCATGCTGCAGAATCCACTCAGGGGCAAAAATCCGGTTGCTGTAGGGTTTGAATTTTAACGTTGCACCCGGCTTGTTCCAAAGTGCGCTGCTAATCATAATCTGATCAAAAATATCCCAGCGGTTGTTGTATTTGAGGGTACCGGTCTGAGAAGCATCAAAAAATCCTGCCAGGTTGTGAATACGGCATTCTGATTTCAATGCGGGTTTGCAGGCACCCAACACCTTGCTAATGCTGCTGTCCCAGGGATTGTCATTAAAATCGCCAACTATGATAAAGGCTTTGTTCCAGAGATTTTGTTGCTGCAGGGTGTTGTGAAGGGTTTGGGCGGCCAGGGCGCGTTTCGCCGTACTTCCCTCTGTTCCTCCCCTTCTTGAAGGCCAGTGGTTTACAAAATAGTGCAGGGTATCTCCGGTTGTTTTGTGCAACAAAACTGCATGCAGAATATCGCGGGTTTTATCATTTTCAGGTAAAACCACCTGCAAAGGTTTGGCAGACACTACTGAAAATTTGTCTTTATGGTAATATAGAGCGGCATCAATACCCCGTTCATCGGGAGAATCGAAATGTACAATCTCGTAGTTTTTACCTGTACCCTTCAACACTGCCCTTAAGTCTATCAAAACTTTTTTGCTTTCCACTTCACACATTCCAAAAATATCGGCATTGATGGAATCCAGCACACGGGCCATGTTACTGAGTTTATTTTGGTAACGGCTCTCATCCCAGGCATTTTGACCTTCCGGGGTAAAATCATCATCGTTCCAGGCATCGTTTCGGGTATCATACAGATTTTCCATATTCCAGAAACCTATGGTGATATTCTTCCCGGTATCGGTTGCGGATTTTCGCTGACCGCTGCAAGAAACAGTCACAAAACAGAAAAAGAAAAGCCAGCAGGCAGCGAAAGATTTCACAAGTCTTGCAAAATTAACCATGATGCAAGATGCTTCAGAATTATCTTGTTTTTAACTTTATGTTATCAACGAAATGTGAAATTCAGCCCAGTTGTTTTAACCATTCAAGCCACACTGTCTGATTGAAAACGGGAATATCATAATGTCTGCACAAGGCAATGGTATGGCCGGTGCCACCGCTTTCCGGGTTGCTCAAGTCATCGTAGAAAACACCTGCTGTGGCCGGGCCCCAATCGCCGCAACCCAGCACCTTGGCGGTATCCCTAAGAATATAGGCGGCTTTGATGGTGTTTTTATTTTTTTTTCCGGCCACATAATCATCTACCAGTTTGGCAGTGGAAGGGTTGTGCCTGGCTGCATAGACCAGTTCGGATTCTTCAACCATATTGATTTGATCCAATGCCATGGTGTAGGCTGCCAGATTTTGCTTTTTACGATGTCCATCATACGGCGTAATTACCTGCAACCTTGATTTATCAACGGATACAACGCCTTCTGAAAAATATTCATCCGCACCGGAAGCATTGCCACTCCTGAAAATAATGTAACGGGTATTCTCTGCAAGGAGTTTTCCCAAGGCCGTTAATTTTACAATATCGGCTTCGGCAACATCTCTTTTGCCTTCCAGCAAAACAATGCTGCCTTTCTGGTCAAACCGATCAATAAACGCCTGAAGTTCCAAAAAAATCAGAATTATTGTGATTCGGCATATCTCTTGAAGTTGTTCAAAATGGACTGCCAGCCCTGACGTTGCAAATCAATAGGATTTACGGATTCTGCCTCAAATAAAATGTCTACACGTGATGAATCATCAAACTCAGTGATTTGAAAGGACACCTCCCTGCCATCGGACATTACAAAAACAAATGACTCACCCATAGTCAGTTGTGTGTAGGTAGCTTTAAGGTTAAATCCAAAACTACCGTCTTTTGCTTCCATATATACCGAATATTCACCACCCACAATCAGGTTATTTTCTGCTTTTGGACAATGCCAGTCGTCTGATGCGTAATTCCAGTTTACTATGTGTTCAGGTTTTGTGTAACAATTCCATACGAGATTCGCAGGAGCATTTACCTCAGCTAATATTGAAATTTTTTCAGGCATTTAAATTTCTGATAAATTACCTGCTGTAATTGGGAGCTTCGCGGGTTATGGAAATATCATGCGGATGGCTCTCACGCATGCCTGCATTGGTGATTCGCACAAAGGTAGCCTCCTGCAGTTCATCGATGGTAGAAGCACCGCAATACCCCATTCCGGCGCGCAAACCGCCCACCAGCTGATATACAACCTCGCTTAAATGGCCTTTGTAAGCCACAGAGCCTACAATTCCTTCGGGAACTAGTTTTGCCACCTCATCTTCGGCATCCTGAAAATAACGGTCTTTGCTACCCTCTTTCATGGCTTCAATACTGCCCATACCACGATAACTTTTTACCTTACGGCCTTCGAAAAAACTGGTTTCTCCGGGTGATTCCTCTGTTCCGGCAAACAATCCGCCTGCCATAATGGTTCCGGCACCGGCCACCATTGCTTTCACCAGGTCTCCGCTGTAACGTATTCCGCCATCAGCGATAACCGGAACGCCGGTACCTTTCAGTGCCTGTGCAGCAGCAAGAACCGCACTTAACTGTGGCATACCGATTCCTGCTATGATACGCGTTGTGCAAATGGAACCGGGCCCCACTCCCACTTTCACGGCATCTGCTCCCGCATCGGCAAGGGCTTTTGCACCTTCGGCGGTGGCAACATTGCCTGCAATGATCTGCAAATCAGGGAAAGCAGCTTTCAATCTCTTCACTTCATCAATTACTCCCTTGCTGTGCCCATGCGCCGTATCAACGGCAATTACATCAACACCCACGGCAACCAGTGCTTTTACCCGATCCATGGTTTCGGCGGTGACCCCCACCGCAGCACCTGCAAGCAAGCGTCCATGGGCATCTTTTACCGCACGCGGATAATGCTGTACCTTTTGAATATCTTTATAGGTGATAAGCCCTTTCAGGTGAAAACGATCGTCCACAATGGGAAGTTTCTCAACCTTGCTGGATTCAAGAATTGCCTGCGCACCTTTCAAGTCGGTTCCCATTGGGGCAACCACCAGATTCTCGGATGTCATCACCTCACTCACTTTGCGGCTGTAATCGGTTTGAAAACGCAAATCGCGGTTGGTGATTATACCCACCAGTTTGCCATCTCGGTCGATGACAGGAATTCCCCCAATTTTGTGCTCGCGCATCAGTCCCATCGCATCTCCCAGCGTAGCATCTGCGTGCAGTATCACCGGATCGAGAATCATGCCGCTTTCGCTGCGCTTCACCTTCTTTACCTCTTCCGCCTGTCGGGCAATGCTCATATTCTTGTGAATGATACCTATTCCGCCTTCGCGTGCCATGGCAATGGCCATGCGGCTTTCGGTAACGGTATCCATGGCTGCGCTGACCAGAGGGATATTCAAACGGAGTTTTTTGGTAAACTGCGTGGACGTATTGGCTTCTCGGGGTAATACCTGCGAGTAGCGGGGCACCACGAGTACATCATCAAATGTTAAACCTTCAAGGGAAATTTTGTCTGAAAACGACATGCAAATAATTATTGGTTATTTGCGGTGCAAAATTAAAGAAAAATTATCGCATTTCCTAACAAACCCTATTGATTCGTTCTAATTATGTATTCGGGGATTTTACCCAATATTTCCACATGCTTTCGCGTTCTCGAATAAATGTTGAAATTTGCGTTGCATGAAATATTTACTCCTGATTCTAACCCTATTTTCCCTCACATCGATTTCCGCCCAGGACAAAAACCTGCTCAAGGCACGCACTGCCCTGCAAAACAAGCAGTGGGCGCGGGCACAATCCGTCGCTGAATCGGTGGTAGAAGACGACAAAACAGCCGTTGAATTCTGGTATATCAAGGCATCGGCCGAATATGAAATGAGCCAGATGGATAAATACCGCGGCGGAAAAGTCAATTATTTTAAGGAATGTGCCAAAAGCGCGGTCAAAGCCCGCACAAAGGATGCAAACGGCAAATATTACGCACCCTACGCCAAATGGATGAAGGATATCACTATTCAAAACAACAAAGAGGCTATGGCCGCATACGCACAAAACAGCTATGCAAAAGCCATTCAGCTATACAAAAACAGCTACATGCTTACCGGTGACACGATTGCCTATGGTATGCTGGGACTCAGCTATACAAAAGACCGACAGGAACGCGAAGGTTTAAAAATTCTGAAAACCGTCGCCAACTGGAACTTTGGAGCCTGGTCGGCACAAACCTGTCCGGGCACCTTCATGCGCGAACCCTTTGAAATACTCAGTAATTATTATCTTGGAAAAGGTTTTTATGACAGTGCACTTAGCTACACCGAGATGGGTTTGCAGGTGTATTCATCCAACATTATCCTGAAAAACAATATCAGAATTCTGATCAATAAAGACATCGCAACCGCTGCCAAACAAGGCTACAACAGTGAATACCTGGAAGTGATAAACAGGGCGCTGAACTACTTCCCTGCCGACACATCCTATTTGCTGGCCCAGAACAATTACTACCTCAGCAAATTGGGAACCCTCACCCGTAGCAAACCCTGGGATGAGGCAGGCAATATGCTCACCCAGTTTTACCGGATGAAAAAAGAGGCCGTGGCCAGAGGGGTTGTCAATCCTGCCGATGTATTTCTTATCAAGGACAGCACTGCATTCCTGTATCAGTGTCTGGATCATTTCCTGCGCAGAAATCAGCCCGGCAGTATTGCGTTTCATTTTAAAAAATGGTACGCCGCCCAGAAAAGTATCCCGGCGGTTACGGAACCCATTATGGAAAGCCTGCTTAAGTCGCCACCCAAAACCATAAGCCGAAAACTCATTTCCATCCTGTTTGCTGATGCCCGTGAGGATTTTCCAAAAAACAAAAACATCTCACAATACAGGCTGAATTTCTTTAATACATGGACTGCCCAACCGGTAAAGGCAGCAGAAACCTACCTGCAGCTGGAAATGTGCGAAGCACTGGTTTCCGATTTTCCAAAAGACAAAACACTGCCTGCAACCCGCGTGAAACTGCTGTTTCAGTGCACCGATTCTGCCGTTAAAGATGAAAACATGTATGCCGCATGGCGCTACCTGAACCGCCTTGAAGCCATCGATGAAAAAACCCTTGTTACATTAAGTCCGGCAGGAAAAAAATTAGATGACCTATACAAAAGGGTAGCCGAGAAAGATTTTGTGGTGCGCTATTCCCAAACCCGCATTACCTACCAGACCAAAAATGGCGTAAAACGAGCAGCCACAGGCTGGGATGGCAGCAGCAACCTTTGCAAGGCAGGCAGCCTGCCCGACAGCACTTTGTACAAAGTGATTGACCGTCTCAATTATTTCAGGCAAAATGCCGGCGTAAAACAACCCATGGCACTGAGTATGGACAAGGTGAAAAAATGTCAGGAAGCTGCGGTAATGTTTGCTCCGCTGGGCATTTTCAGCCGTGAACCCAAGCCCGAAACCCACCAGTGCTATACCCGCAATGCTGCTGAAGCAGCCGCCAATGCACAAGCCATCCTCGAACCCAACCCTGCGCAGTGTGTAACCATTTTTATGGATGACCGCAAAAGTGATGAGATGATTAACAGACGGAGCATTCTGAATCCTGGCAGCCAGTATGCGGGTTTTGGCAGCGCTGAAAACAATTCTGTTTTCTGGTTGCTGGACCTGGCACCTACACCCGACTCCGCCTGGTATAAAACCCACTTTGTGGCCTGGCCAAACCGGTACACACCTAAAATGCTGTTTATGGACAAGTGGACTTTCAGCATGGATGCGCCTTTGCAGGACGCTGAAGTGAAGGTTTTCGATGAAACCAACACCGAAGTTCCCACCATTGTTTTCTACCAGCCCGCCGGACAGCTAAATCTACCCATGCTGTCATTCAGACCGGCTGCTGATCTGGGCGATAAAAAACCCGGTACACGCTGGCAGGTGAAAATCACGCTGAAAAACAAAAAAACATACAATTACAGCGTAACTGTCATCTGAGTTTGGATTTCTGCCCAATCTATTGCAAATGAGGGCGAATTTCCGTACCTTTGCAGCCCCGTTCAAGAAGAATCATCTTTTGAAAACGGTCTCCGCACGCGTGGCGTAATTGGTAGCCGCACCAGACTTAGGATCTGGCGCCGCAAGGCGTGGGGGTTCGAGTCCCTCCGCGTGCACTAAACCCAACCCATGACAAAACGTCATTTGGGTTTCTGGGCATTCTATTTGCAAATACAAAACCGTGAACATAACTTTCGATAAAATTGACGACCTCAACGCTACGGTTGTCATCAACCTTGAAAAAGCCGATTACAGCGAAAAAGTAGACAAAGAAATACGCCGCATCCAGAAAAATGCCACCATGAAAGGGTTCAGACCCGGCAAAGCACCCCTGGATATGGTAAAGCGCCTTTACGGTAAAAGCGTCATTGCAGAAGAAATTCAGCAGGCTGCCTCCGATGCACTCAATCAGTACATCCAGGATAATAAGCTCGATATTTTGGGTTACCCCATCTCTTCGGAAAACACCCCCAGCGACATCGATATTGAAAACAAAGAAAACTTCAGCTTTGCTTTTGACCTGGGAATGGCACCCTCCTTCGAACTTAGTTTTTCATCCAAAGACAAACTGGAACACTTCATCATATCCGTGGGTGACAAAGAAATTGATGAGGACATTGAATATGCACGCAAGCGCTACGGCAAACTGGAAGAAGTTGAAAAAGCTGAAGCTGAAGACATCATTTATGCCAACCTGACAGAACTGAACGTAAACGGAGAACCCCTGGATGGTGGCATTGCAGACAAGCCTGTGAGCATGGTTGCCAGCCTGGTGGAAGACAAAAAAACCCAGAAAGCACTTCTGGGCAGTGAGCGCGGCGCCGAAATGACCGTGGATATTCAGAAGTTATTCAACAGCAACGAAGGTGTTATTTCCAGCAGCCTGGGCATAGCCCGAGAAGGGGTAAACGATCTGAATCCCAACTTCAAACTGGTTATTACCGATATCAAGCGCCGCACCGTTGCCGAACTCAATGAAGATTACTTTAAAGAAGTTTTTGGACCTGTAGATTTCCCAACAACAGAAGCTGAATACCGCGAGCGCATTAAATCCAACCTGGAAAACTACTACCGCAATGAAGCAGATCTGTGGATTGATCATCAGATTGGCCACCTTCTGATGGAAAAACACAATATTCAACTTCCCGATGCTT
>CAYSIK010000095.1:0-8949 GCA_964431045.1 uncultured Flavobacteriaceae bacterium | reverse complement strand
CCTAAATTGCCATAGAAATCCCACCTACAAAGGTTGGCTTTTGGCGTCACCCCCTGTGCGTAGGGGTCAATAATCCCTCCTCCTGTAATGGTTCCGCAAACGTGTGTTGCGTGATTGGAATTTGCTCCGGCAACATATGGATTTTTTAAAATTACCCTGTCATTATAATCTACATGGCTTCCGGCACCACCACCATCCCATTCACCAATGGTGATACCTTTTCCCCAAAGGTTTCGGCCTCCGGGTCGTCCCAAATTCAAGGTCAATGCACGGTGGTTTACACGTCCCGGGAAATTGTGCGCCTCCACAGGCGGTGGTATGGGTTCCATCCAGTTGAAGCCCTCTACTGATAAAAGCTCCTGCAACTTTTCAAGAGGGAAACGAACCTGAAGTGTTTTAAAATTGGGCAAATATTCACGGCATACAAATCCCTGCTCCTCGAAGGCCGACTTAACCTCCTGATAACGGTGGTTTCCATTTAAAAAAACCACGGCTTCAACCCATCCGGGAAAAGCAGCAATCCTTGCCCACTCCGGACCGCCGTTATGCCAGGTTTCAATATGTGTTTTCCAGGTGCCTTTCAAGGGTTGAACAGATAAAATGCCATAAGCAGCAATATCCTTGCCTGACATGGCAGTCGGAATTTCTGCATACCAGGTAAGTTCGGGCACATACTCCAGCAGGGTAATTCCCGTTTTTGCCAAAGCCTGTTTTTGGCTGTTGTCGGGCATGGCTGAAAATGTAATAAAGCAGGTTGTATAACCAGACCGGGTTTCAAGTGTAGGTACAACAGAATGATGACCGGTCTGTAAGTCTCCTGATTTTAAACGTATAATCGGATTTTGCTGAGCCTGAACCAGGGCGCTCAGGCCCAAAACCACAAAGAAAAACAAGGTTTTTAGAACAGTTAGTTTCATTCTGGTGCAAGTTGTAGCTCCAAAATTACGCAATTTACCCGTGGTTGTTATCGAAATCAAAGGTTGTTTTTTCATCAACTGTTTGATTATAAAAGTTGTTGTATCCATTAAAGACGCCTGAATATGGCCAATTGTTGCCCGAGTATGCTGAAAATTATGTATCAATATTGGGGGCACTGTTTATATTCGCAACATGATACAACGCATACAATCCCTGTATTTATTGCTGGTTTTTTTAATAGCGTCATTTATGCTGCTGTTGAATCCCAACTTTGCCAAGTTTATCCATACAAAAGCAGAGAAAATAAGTTCGGAACTGCATTTTATTAGCAAAAAATATTACAACCAGGCCGATCCGGGTGGTCAGCCTTTCGACAAGCTTAATTTTATCATTCTGCTGTCCATCGGAGTGGGTTCGCTCTACGCTATTTTTCTTTACAAGAAGACCGAGTTGCAGAAAAAAATATGTCTGTATGTGTCATTAATGTCAGTAGTGCTGCTCAGTTCATTGATTTTCGACTTTTTAAAAATGTCGAAAGATGCGCCCGATATATCTTCATACCCCAGCATACACGGAATATGGCCATTTGCAAGCGCCATTTTGTCGGCGCTGGCATGGGCCGCCATACGGCGGGATGAAAAATTGCTGAAAAGCATGGACCGCATTCGCTGAGATGATTAATAAGCTGCTTTGTGTTCTTTTGTTTTCTTTCCTCACGGGGAAAGTTAATGCCCAAAAGTCCGGATGGGCGAGGGACCGGAACGAATTTGTTACTCCGTACGAAGGGTCGGGTAAGAAACGAACTGCTACTTATACGCAGTGCATTGAGTGGTATCTATCGGTGCAAAAACAATTTCCTGAAATCTGCAGGCTCGATACCATTGGTCTTTCTGACGGCGGCAGTCCGATATATGTTTTTAGAATCCTTAGCAATCGCGGTGCAAACAAGGTAAAAGTACTTATCAATAACAATATTCACCCCGGAGAGCCGGAAGGTACCGATGCAAGTATGCTTCTGGTGAGGGAACTGTTGATGGATAAGGGGAATGAAGCTGTACTTGAAAAGATAGACCTGCACATCATTTGCCAATATAATGTGGATGGTTCCCAAACCCAGTCCTGCTGCACCCGCGCGAACCAAAACGGACCTGAGAACCAGGGATTCCGGGGCAATGCCCGAAACCTGGATTTGAACCGTGATTTTATCAAGGCCGACAGTCGCAATGCACGTGCTTTTGCCCGGTATTTTACAGCAAACAAATTTGATTTTTTTATTGATAACCATACCAGCAACGGCGCTGATTATCAATACACGCTCACCTATTTTCATACCCGCCCGGAAAAGCTTTTGCCTGCTTTGCAACCGTTGCTGAAAGGTGTAGAATCCTACCTGAAACCGGAACTGGAAAAGGAAGGCTGGCCCACCGCGCCTTATGTGGAAACGATGAAAACCGTTCCCGATAGCGGCATCCATGCATTCTGGGAAACCGGACGGTACGCAACCGGCTTTGCTGCATTGCACCATTGTATTGGCTATACGGTGGAAACTCACATGCTAAAACCTTTTCCCAAAAGGGTAGAGGCGACCCTGGCCTTTATGCGTGTGTTTCTTCGGGGTGTAGCAAAAGAACACCAAACGGCTGTAAATGTGCGGGAGTATTTAAAAAGGGCGCAGAGCCGCAGGCTGCAGGGCAGACAGGTTGAAAACATTGCCTATGAAATGGATCTAAGTCGCTGGGATACATTTTTGTTTAAAGGATTTGATTATGGTTACAGAACGAGCAATGTTACCGGCAAGCCCAGATTGTATTATGACACCACAAAGCCATGGAGCCGGCCGATTCGGTATTATCGCTATTTCAAACCCAAAGACAGCGTGGTTATGCCCCGCTTCTATATACTGCCATGGGCCTGGGGCGAAGTGTATGAACGGCTTAAAATGAACCGCATTGAAATGAAACAGGTGGGGCAGGATACGACCATGCCTGTGCGGGTGAGTTTTATTAAGGAATATGAAACGACAAAATCTCCCTATGAAGGGCATTATTTGCACTATGGAGTGAAGACAACTGATACACTTTTGCCTGTTAAAGTAAGGCGTGGCGACTGGTTTATTCCTGTTACCCAGGCCAATTACCAGTTTCTGGCCGCTACACTGGAACCCCGCGCTCCTGACAGCTATTTTGCCTGGAATTTCTTTGATGCCATTTTACAGCAAAAAGAAGGTTTTAGCGATTATGTATGGGATGATAAGGCCGCAGAAATATTGGCAGAAAACCCAGTGCTGAAGAAGAAATTTATGGATAAAAAAGCCGCGGATAAAGCCTTTGCGGATGATTCATGGGCGCAGTGGATGTATATATACCGTAATTCGCCCTATTACGAACCTACGCACAACCGGTATCCGGTGTATAGGATAGATTGAGATTACTCCCCGTAATACTCCACAAAATTATTCTGGGTTTCCCACAGCGTAATCTTGCTTAATACCGCGCCGGCAGGAAGGGCAGCACTCAGGCGTTTCCAGATTTCAACTGCCATGTTTTCAATGCTGGGAATGCAGTGCGAAAGCCATGACACGTCCATGTTTAGGTTTTTGTGGTCCAGCTCATCGGTGATTTCCTTGCGGATGATTTCCTTAAGTTCTTTTAGGTTGATGATGCAGCCGGTATCCGGAGATGGGGAACCTTTGACGGTCACGTACAAATCAAAATTATGCCCGTGAAAATGCGGATTGGCGCAGATTCCAAACTCTTCATAATTTTTCTCATCGCTCCAGTTGGGGTTCCACAACCGGTGTGCAGCATTGAAATGTTCTTTGCGTGTGAGGTGTAAAACAGGCATTTCGGTACAAAATTACAAAAATCCCTGCCTCAGTGAGAAATTCGTTTCATGGTAATGGTGTCAACGGGCTTATATCCTACCACAGATTCTGAGAATCCGTCCACGAGCCAGTTTACAGGCAAAAAGAAGTTGAGGGCCGCCATTTCATTAAACTTGCGTTTCATGGTCAGGGTTTGGGTTTCATAACCTTCTTTCCGCAATTCCAGAGGAGGAGGCACATTAAAGCTGCGCTTGATGCGCACAATGCAGGGTGTGGTATCCAATAATTTGTTTTCCTGCCAAACCTGAGCGCCCGGTTCCTTGGTGATAATGCGCATGCGTTGTTTGGTTCCGGTCAGAACAAATGCGCAACCACTAAACAGCATGCTTGTCAGCAGAATAAAGGGGATGGATTTTCTCATCAGGCCTGAACAGTTGCCGGATACCAGGTTTTCAGTTTTTCTACGGTGTTGTTAATGTCCTCTTCGGTATTGAATTTACCGAAGCTGAAACGCACGGTGGTTCTGTCTGTATCGGGTGAAATGGCGCCAATAACATGACTGCCCTTATTGCTGCCGCTGCTGCAGGCGCTTCCGCCGGAAGCCGAAATGCCCGCTATATCCAGGTTGAAAAGCAGCATATTGCCAGCTTCACTGGGAGGAAAAGATACACTCAGCACGGTATACAGGCTGTTTCCTTTGCAGTCTCCGTTGAAGGCGATGCCCGGAATTTCATTCTCCAGCATTTCGATCATGCGGGTTTTTAATCTTTCAATATGGCTGCGTTTCTTTTCCATGTCACGGTAGCAGATTTCCAGGGCTTTGGCCATGCCTATGATGCCGTAAACATTCTCCGTGCCGCCGCGTACTTCGCGTTCCTGTGCCCCACCCGTAATTTGTGGGGGCAACCTATGGGCTTTGTTCATGTAAATAAATCCAACGCCCTTTGGGCCATTGAATTTGTGGGCTGCTGCCGCCAGATAATCGATGTGTCCTTTGCTTAGGTCGAAGGGGAAGTGCCCCATGGTCTGCACGGTGTCGCAGTGAAAGAGAGCACCTGCCTGATGGGCCATATTTCCAACGGTTTCCACATCCAGCATATTGCCTATTTCATTGTTGGCATGCATAAGGCTAACCATGCTGTTTGGCAATGTATTCAGCAGTTCCTGCAAATGCTCCAAATCTATATGACCGTTGCTTTTCAGGCGCACCAAGTGCATTTCTGCAGCGCCGGTTTTGTGCAGTTCTTCTGCGGTGTGCAGTACTGCATGGTGTTCAATTGGCGATGTGATAATGTTTTTAATGCCTTTGAACATCACGGCGCTGCGCAAAGCAAGGTTATCGGCCTCAGTGCCGCCGCTGGTAAAAAATATTTCAGATGGCTGGCAATTCAGCATTTTGGCGATGCTGCCGCGGGCTTCTTCCATGAGGGCTTTTACCTTGCGGCCGTGTCCGTGTGTGCTGCTGGGATTTCCATACAAATCGCGCATCACCGGAATCATGGCATCCAGTACTTCGGGGTCGAGTGGGGTGGTGGCGGCGTTATCGAGGTAGATTCTGTTTTGCATGGTTAAATGCGGTTGTGCAGGTTCAAATATCCGATAATTTTATAACACAGCTTGGCCATGCTGAATTCGGTGATAATATCGGTATCGCGCGGCGCAATCTCAACGATATCAAAGCCGACTACTTTCTTACGTTCAGCCAGGCGGCGGAACAGTTTGCAACCCTGAATCCAGCTGAGGCCACCGGGTTCTGCGGTGCCCACTGCAGGGCAAACAGAAGGGTCAAATCCGTCTGCATCAATGGTCAGGTATACTTCATCGCTGAGTTTGTCTATACAGTCATCTATCCAGGCATCATCATTCCATAGTTGATGGGCATACCAGGTATGGATGTTGGAAGAAGATTTTCTCAAATCGGCTTCCTCTTTGCATTGGGCGCGGATGCCCACTTGCACCAAAGGAACCCCCAGGTCATGCACCCGTGCCATCACACTGGCGTGAGAGTATGGATTGCCATTGTATTCAGCCCGCAAATCGCTGTGGGCATCAATCTGGATAACGCTCAGGTTCGGATATTTTTCCAAATGTGCCTGAACAAAGCCAAGGGTGACGGTGTGTTCGGCGCCCAGCGAAACCACAAACTTGTTATGCTCCAGCAATGCCGCTGTTTGCACCCTGATTTTTTCTACGGCTGCCGCATCCACGGTATGGGTAAAATCAGTGGGTGCAAGCGTAGCTATACCTACCTGACGGTAAGTTTCAGCATCCAGTTCTTCATCGTAGAATTCCACGAAGTGACTGGCATTTATGATGGCTTCAGGGCCTTTGTCGCTGCCTGCAATGTAGGAACTGGTGTGCTCGTAGGGAATTTGCTGGATGACAACACGCGCATTTTCAAATGCTGCAAGTTGTGCCTCCGGCAAGGCCAAAAAGCCCTCTTCTGCGGGCAATGCGGAAAAAGGAAGGGAATTCAAAAAATTAACCTTTTACGCGTTCCACATATTCACCGGTGCGGGTGTCAATTTTGATTTTCTCACCGGTTTCCACAAACAGCGGAACCATTACGGTTGCGCCGGTTTCCACAGTAGCGGGTTTCAATGTGTTGGTGGCGGTATCGCCGCGCACACCGGGTTCGCTGTAGGTGATTTCCAGAACCACGTGCGAAGGTGGAGTAGCTCCGATGGGCAATTCTCCTTCAAAAGAAACCAGCACTTCATCGCCTTCCTTCATGAATTTGGCACCGTCTCCAAACATAAATTTTGGAATGGGCACCTGATCGTAGGTTTCATTGTTCATACAAATGAAGCTGTCGCCTTCTTCATAGAGAAATTGCAGTTCGTGGGTTTCCACGCGCACAATAATCACTTCTTCGCCGCTGCGGAAGCGGTTTTCGGCCAGTTTTCCGTCTTTTACGCGGCGCATGCGGGCCTGATAGAATGCGCGAAGGTTACCGGGTGTGCGGTGTTGCCATTCGATAATCTGGCAGAGTTCGCCGTTGTAGCGGATAAACATGCCGTTGGATACGTCCTGGGTAGTTGCCATAATAAAGTGATGCAAATTTAAGACAAAACCGCCACAGGGGCGCATTCTTTACTTCAGATACTCCAGTTCAATGCCATAGCGGGTCATGGCATGGTAGATAACCTGTGCCCTGCGCGCGGTAAAACGGCTTTGTAGGCTGCAGGTTCTGGGGCATGGAAGCAATCCGGCGATATGAGCGGCTTCATTTTTACTGAGTTTGTCGGCCGATTTGCCATAGTAAGACTTAGCGGCAGCCTCCACACCAAACAGACCTTCACCGGTTTCAATTACATTCAGGTATACTTCCATGATGCGCTCTTTTCCCCATACCAGCTCTATCAGGGCGGTGAACCATACTTCCAGTCCCTTGCGCAGCCAGCTGCGGCCTTCCCATAAAAACACATTTTTGGCGGTTTGCTGGCTGATGGTGCTGGCGCCCCGTTTTTTTCCGCCTTTGAGGTTGTGTTCTGCCGCTGCCTTAATGGCTTTGAGATCAAAGCCCCAGTGCTGACAGAAATGCTGGTCTTCACCACAAATAGCGGCCAACTGCATGTTTTTTGAAATGTTATTCAGGTCAACCCATTCTTTTTGGATGGTATATTCCTTTCCCCGAGATTTCATAAGCAGGGTAGTTCCGGGGTTTATCCATTTTAGTGCAAGAACCCAAACAAAACTGAGTACAATAAACCACAGCAGGATTCGAAATATCCATTTTCGTATTAAACCAAAAACTCCCATTTCGGGCTCGAAGATACCTATTTTTTGAGACCGGCCGCTTCAATGAACTGTTCGTAGCTCATGTTTCGCAAATCTGTTTCGGAGTATTTTGCCAATAGGCTGGAAGAGCCCTCCGCAGGTTTCTTGCCTGCTGCGTTTGGGTCATATTTGGGTATGAAAAAATAGCGAAACTGATGACCGGCTGCATTGCCATAGGGGTCGTATTCGTTGTCCGGATTGGTCAGCAAAATGAGCATTTTACCGGGCAAGGGCATGCCGCTCCATACATCTGTGCGGGGATTGTTGCCACGCATGTAGGAAACCAGCAGTCTTGTCTGTTCTATTTTGCCGGGTTGGCGGATGTGCGAAGGGTATCCACCGAGATTGGCATAAACCAAAACGACCGAAGATTGAATCAGTTCGGGTGTAATGGAGGGGTCGGTAATTTCCATTACCTGGGCGGGTCCTATGCCATCAATATTTTTGTTTTGCCAGTCTGGTGCGTTTATACCGGGCACGAGCCACTCACTGCTCTGAAGTGGCTGGCCGCTTTGGGTTGAAAGTTCTTTTTTACAACCTGCGATATATAACCCGGCCCAAAGAAGCATCATTACGTAAAAACTGCCTGTTTTCATGGCTTTTTTGATTAGCTAAACGAATATAGAAAACAAATTCGACAAAAACTAATGCTTTGTGTTGACGACGACACTAAATCGACGGTTTTGTGACAAAAGTGCTTTATTGTTTGAGTAACCACTGCTGTTGCCGCAACTCTCCGTTTTCCCATAAGCTGAGCAGGTAACTGCCTGAAGGCAGCTTTATGCACAGTTTATCTTTCTGAAAATTAATACCCGGAGGCTATTTGATACTGTAGTATTTGCATACATTCGTTTTTTGTCATATTCTTGTGCTAAATTTCAATTGTGTAATGACCCATGAAAATCAAGGATTTCAACTTAATAACACTTCTGTTTGTCATCGCAACGGTTTTGTTTACCGCTTGCGGAAAATCCGGGGAAAAAGCTGTAATTACGCATCTGCCGGTGCAGATGAAGAGCAAAGGCAACTGGTCTCTTTGGGATATCAAGACCGGAGCTATTTTGTATGAAGGTGAATTCAAGAAGGCACCATCAGCAGTAGTAGAAGGCGTGTTTATTACCAAGAACGCAGACGGAGATTTGTTTTACAACAAGATTGAAGACGAAAAAAAATTCAAGGAGATTGCCGGTCCTTACAGATCCGGAAGTTCCTTTAGTGAAGGTATTGCCATAGTGTGTAAGGAAGAGAGCTATCCTTCGGCCATCAATACTTCCGGGGAAGAAATTTTCAATCTTGAACCTCAGGAAGGCGTGGTGATACAGAATGTGGGTCAGTGTATAGACGGTATGATTAAGTTTCAGACTGACAATGGACTTTGGGGTTTTCTGGACAGAAAAGGCAAAATCGCCATTAAACCGCAGTTTGAT